>DETN01000179.1:0-19347 GCA_002362155.1 Lachnospiraceae bacterium UBA3287
CCTGTTTTCCTTAAAGGAACGTCAGGAAAACAGGATCCGGCGCTGAAGGGCGGGGGACCGGGACTTTCCGAAAAGCCCCGGTCCGGCCTGCGATCTCTGATATCTGGAGGATCATTTATGGACCGAATCTATAAAGGATGCAGGGTAAACGGACATGCAGACGATTACTGCATCGTTGACCTGGAGACCACCGGCATTTTTGTCCGGTCTGCAAAAATCATCGAGATTTCGGCAGTCAGAGTCCGGGACAATCAGATCACGGACCACTTCAGCCGCCTGATCAATCCGGGCTGTCCGATCCCGCCGGAGGCTTCGGCCGTCAACCATATATCGGACGAGATGGTGAAAGACTGCCCCTGCCTGGACGGGGTGATAGACTCCTTTATGGACTTTGTGGGAGAAGATGTGATCGTGGGCTATAACAATGCCGGATTTGACATGAATCTCCTTTATGATGCCATGATGGCCCTTCGCGGGAAGCCTTTTTCAAACAATTATATCGATGTGCTGCATGCTGCGAGGAGATGCCTTCCTGTGCTGGAAGATCACAGACTTGAAACGATCTGCAGTTACTACCTGCTTGATACGGCAGGCGAACACAGGGCGCTGAAAGACTGCTATCTTACAAAGTCCGTCTATGACAGCCTGTACCGGGATTTTGGAGAGGCGGCATTTGAAAAAAGGAGCGGAGGAGGCGGCAGGGACCATGCTGCGCGCTTTTCTGCGGAAACACTGGCGCTGCAGGAGCTGCAGCCGCTGCTGGAATCCATCATCGAAGACGGGGGCATTACAGAAACGGAAGTTTCCGCCCTGAAAGCCTGGATGGAAAGCCGCCGGGATCTTCAGGGGGCCTATCCCTTTGACCGGGTCTTTCATGCCCTGGACAGGGCGCTGAAAGACGGAAAGGTCCTTCCGGAAGAACTGGACGCTCTTGAGAACCTGTTATGGGATCTTACGGATCCGGTCAGAAAACGGGGGAGCCATAAGAAAATAGAAACGGTCCGGGGCAGGCATATCGCTGTTACAGGGGATTTCGTATACGGGAGCAGAGAGGACGTGCGCGCACTGATCGAAGCGGCAGGCGGTATTAACGATAAAGGAGTCAAAAAGGCCACAGACTATCTTGTTGTGGGGGAAAAAGGAAGCAGCAGATGGAAAACAGGCAGATACGGCAGCAAGATCCAGAAGGCCATAGTACTGAAGGATCAGGGCCTGCCGGTGGAGATCGTCGAAGAAGGCGAGTTCATACCAGCCCTAAAGCGCATGGTTCTGGGGGAAGGGGGAAGAAATGAATAAAGACGGGGAAAGAGGAGAGGAGATGTGGCAGCAGAAGATCCGGGGCATGCTGGAAGATCTGATCACAGAATACGAACTGCCTGCCGGATCTCTGTATTTATCCGACAACTTCGGCCAGGCAGAGCGGACCAGGGATATGCTGATCAGCCACTCTGTCTGTATCTGGGAGCCGGACTATCCGCCTGTGCCGGGCGAAAAGCCGGGGCAGAATAAGGTCGCTGCGACCATCGTTCCCAGTAAAGTGAAAAAACGCCCCGATGACCTGGACATTCATCTCAGAGAAGTGCAGGAGGGAGATCTGCATTCCTGGCTGCCGGAAGGCGCCCAGGTGCTGGAACAGACAAAAGCCGAAAGGGAAGCCGGCACAGTCAGAGTGCGGGTCCGCAGGGATTCCCCGGGCCTTACGGAATATATCCGCAGGAATACGGTCTACTGCATAGAGGGATACGTATCAAAAGCGGTCAGGTTCGCATGCTGCAGCCGCTTTCGCAGGTGCTCTGACGCAGGGAAGTGTATCCATGCAAATAAGCTGTATTCCAAAGCCTGTATGTACCGCGATCATCTGGAGCAGGGACGTGTTTTTTACGGGATAAACAGAAATACCGATTAAGGAGGCCGGCCTGTGGTACAGGAAGTCAGAGTTAAAAACGAGACCGCAGTCCTGGATACAGATAAGGTCTATTCAGGCATGGAGAATCCGGATAAAGAGGAAGGGCCTGCAAGAAAAGCACTGGGCCTTCCGGTAAAGAAGCAGCTGATTTTTTATAAGGACAAGCGGGATGCGGGGTCTGCAGTCAAAGTAACGAGATATCGGATCCTGAAGATGCATGCCGCAGAAGAGAACTGGTACACAGTGGAAGTGACCCTGGAGGACGGCACCGGGATCAGGATCCATTCGGCTTACCTTGCCGAGATGCAAAGGCCCGGCTTTGTGGAAGATATGGCTGCACAAATGGCCTGAATCAGTATCTGACCGGTGCCGGCCTCCGGCTTTTTTGCAGGGAAGCGCAGGTCAGCCCAAAAGCGCCTCTCCGAACTGGTCCAGCAGGTCATCCGTTTCCGTGGTGTCCAGCCCGGACCGGATGGCAAAGATCAGGATCGCGTCCCTTCTGTCCCTGGAATATAAGACGCCCAGCTTTCCCAGCTCCAGGACCCTCTGGGTCTCCTCCAGGGAAAGGCCGGCTCCGATACACAGGCGCAGGACCTTTTCCCGGGAGGGCGTCCTCCTCCCGTTCAGGATCTGGTAAAGATAGGAACGTTCAATGCCGCTTTTCAGGACCAGGTCCTTTCCCGCCATGGCCCTTGGCCCCGGCAGGGAAAGAAAGTAATCTATGGGGCCTGTGCCCACAGATTCCTCCGGAAGATGGTCCAGGTAGCCTTCAAGTTCTTTCCTTCCGGAAGCTTTTTCCAGGATCCGGGTCAGTTCATCGGTTTTTTTCTTATCCATCCTGTGTCTCTCCTGTAGATGCTTTTTTTATGGCGTCCTCCGTTCATTAACAGCATACCAATAAGTGTAAACCTATGATAAAATGAACACGAGTACATTTTTGGAGCACAAGTATTCTGGAAGGAGGACACCATGACTGATTCTGCTCTGAAAGATAAATGTAAGCGAAGCTTTCTGAAAGTATTATACCATCTGAAAAGGCCCGGGCAAAGCATCGTGATCGACGAGACCACAGACCGGCTTTATCTGCTGAAGTGCCTGGAACACTATGACAGAAAGGTCTATGACTATCTGAAAGCCCATCCCTGCCCCGAAATTCCCGCCATCCGTCTGGTCTGGGAAGAGGAGGAAAAGCTCTTTCTGGTGGAGGAGATGATCGCAGGAGATTCCCTGGAGACCTGTCTGGAAAAGGGAAGCCTTACGGACACGGAAAAGAGGGTGATCCTGGAGGACGTCTGCAGAGCCCTTATTTTCCTGCACCGGGCAGCCCCGCCTCTGATCCACAGGGATATCAAGCCTGCCAATATCATGGTGACCAGAGAGAAGAGGGGCGTTCTGATCGATTTTGACGCTTCGAAAGTTTACAAGGAAGGGAAGAAAGAAGATACGACTTTGTGCGGGACGGCGGGAACGGCGGCTCCGGAGCAGTACGGCTTCGGCCAGTCCGATGCCAGAACGGATATCTTTGCCGTGGGCAGGCTGATCGGCCTGATGTTCCCGGATGATCCTGACTGGAAGAAGGTCTCCGAAAAAGCATCCAGCTTCTCTCCCGGGGACCGCTATGGCAGCGTCAGTGAAATGATGGAGCATTTCCCTTCTTCCGGGGAAGAAGCGGAGGAAAAGCCGGCCAGGATCCCCTTCCTCTGCCGCGTGCCCGGATTCCGGACCGGAAAGACGGAAAACATGGCGGCAGCCCTGGCGCTTTACGGTATCTTTCTTTTCTGCTCCCTGACCCTGACAGTGGAGAACGCCTCCGGACCTGCCGAGATCTGGCTCAACAGGATCTTTACGCTGCTGATCGGGATCAGCTGGACAGCCCTTTTTACGGATCTGGGCTTTCCCTTTTCCCGTATGCCTCTTTTAAGATCTAAAAATCCGCTGGTCCGCCTTATAAGCTACCTGCTGGCAGCGGCCCTGCTTTTTGCCGCGTGGATCACGGTCCTGGTCCTTGTCTCCGCCGCTCTGTTCTGAAGAGAGGCAGACCTTCCCGGTCTTTGCCGGGAATACAGAATTATTTCATTTGTGGGCAGGCAGCACACCACAGGGGGTGCGGAGATGCCTAAAATAAAGATGCATCTCCGATGCGATCTTTGATGCATCTCCAATGTGATCTTTGATGCATCTTCGATGCGATCTTTGATGCATCTTCGATGCAATCTTTGATGTATCTTCGATGCGATCTTTGATGCATCTCCGCTGTCATCTTTGATGACATCTTCGGATGCGGTCTTCGGACAGGTTCCTCAAATACATTCCTCTGCTTGAAAGTCAGGCACCTCTTTCATGCCCGGGCACCTTTCATAAGGCGGCCGCGGGGCCGGAGAGTCTCTCTCCCCGGCCCTGCGGCCGCTGTCCGTGTTATGGTTTTACTGTTAACAGCCGTAAAAGAGTGGTATAATCTCTGTAGATAAACGGATTAATCAAAGACCTGAAGACGAAAAATGATATATGAGAAAGAGGTAAAGGATGAGATCACTGATTGAAAACTGCATGAAACTGGGCTTTGGCATGATGCGTCTGCCAAAGATCTCTGTGGACGGAAAAGAAGTCATCGATGTAGAGCAGACAAAGGACATGGTGGACGCCTTTCTTGCAGCGGGCGGCAGATATATAGATACAGCCTTTGTCTATACAGGCTCCGAGGAAGCCACCAGAAAAGCCCTGGTGGAACGCTATCCCAGAGATGCCTATTACCTGGCTACCAAGCTCAACGCCGGCAGTTGGGCCGCCAAAAACGAGCAGGAAGCCAAGGATCAGTTCAGGATCAGTCTGGAGAGGACCGGCGCCGGCTACTTCGATTTCTACCTGCTCCATGCCCTGGGAAAGGGAAATGTGGAGTTCTACGACAAATACGGGATCTGGGACTATGTGAAGGGACTGAAGGAGGAAGGACTGATCCGCCACTGGGGCTTCTCCTTCCATGACAGCCCGGAATTTCTGGACAAGCTCCTGACCGACCATCCGGATGCTGAATTCGTTCAGCTGCAGATCAATTATGCGGACTGGGAGGACGCGGATGTTCAGTCCAGAGCCTGCTATGAAGTGGCGGCAAAGCATGACAAGCCCATCGTGGTCATGGAGCCTGTCAAGGGCGGCACCCTGGCCAATCCCCCCGAGGTGGTCAGAGATGTCTTTTCGGCGGAAGACCCTTCCGCTTCCTATGCTTCCTGGGCTATCCGCTTCGCGGCTTCCCTTCCCCAGGTCATGGTGGTCCTCTCGGGCATGTCCAGCCGGGAACAGATGGCTGACAATCTTTCCTACATGGCCCTGGACAAGTACGCTCCCCTGACGGAAAAGGAAGGAAAGACCATCGAAAGAGCCAGAGAGGCCTTAAATTCCATAGAGCGCATCCCTTGCACATCCTGCCGCTACTGCACCGGAGGCTGCCCCATGAAGATCAACATTCCCGAGATCTTCGGCGTCATGAACGAGTATAAGCTCTACGGAAACCTGGACAAGGCAAAGAGGCATTATGCCATGTTCGGTCAGGGAGAAGGCTCTCTTGCCGATGCCTGCATCAAATGCGGCCAGTGCGAGGGCGCATGTCCCCAGCACCTGCCCATCATCACATATCTGGAAGAGATCGCATCTGCCCTGGGATAAGAAAGGGAAAAGAAAGCGGTCAGTACAGACTCGGAATGCGGCCGGAATCGGCCTGCAGAAGAAAGAAGTGCAGAAAGAAAGAAGTGCAAAAAGAAGGCGCCCTTTACGGGCGCCTTCCTGTTTTGAGACTGTGAAAAGATTTAAACCAGATAGCCGGGGATGGAGGACTCGTTCTGCAGACGGGCGTCCCCGTCGTGGCCTACCTCTGCGATGGAAGTCAGGTGGTTGGCGATACGGCTCAGGGAGTTGAGGGCTTCGATAAAGGTAAGACCCTGTTCGAAGGTGCAGTTGCCCTGATGCACGCGTTCCATATGGCCGGCCTGAGCGGCGGTGGAAGCTCTGCTGATATCCACTTCTTTCCTGCGGATATCCCGGTACTTGTCCTCGGTCAGATCTCTTTCCAGGAAATGGAGCATGACCTCATCCAAAAGGGCGTCGCACTGTTTGTAGATCTGCTGCAGCTCTTCCACGGCCTGATCCGTATAGTGGATCTTGGCGTCCACGTTCTTTTCGTTCTGCTCCCAGATCTTGACGCAGTGGTCGCCGATCTGTTCCAGGTCGTTGACGGCTTTGAAGCAGGAGCCCATGTAGGAGGCTACGTTGTAGGGAAGGCGGCGGTTGTTGACCTGCATCAGGTAGGCAGAGATTTCGCCGGTGAGGTAGTCCAGGACCTCTTCGTTGTCGCGGATCTTGACGCCTGCGGAAAGATCGGCATTTTCCAGACCGTTTACAGCTGCTGTCAGATTTTCCTTGATCAGGTTTACCATACGGCCGATCTCTTTGCTGACCTGCAGGACGGTGACGTTGGGGTTGCCCACCAGGTTCTTGTCGATGTATTCCAGACGGAAGGCGGATTCGTGGGCCTGCTTGGGAATAAAGCGGTAGGTCAGTTTTACGACCTGGTTGGTCAGGGGCAGAAGGACGGCTGCCGTGATGACCTTAAAGAGGATATGGAAGGCGGAGATCTGAAAAGCCGGCGCGCCGATGGCCCCCTCCAGCACCTTGCATATGGGGGTCAGAAGGGCCAGCGGCATACAGATGACCGCTCCCGTCAGGTTGTAGATCAGATAGATGAAAGCAGCTCTCTTGGCGTTGTTCTTGGCGTTCAGTGCGGACAGAAGGGGCGGCGTGGAAGAGCCCACGTTGATGCCGCAGATCAGGAAGGCAGCGAACTGCAGGGGCATGAGTCCCTGCATGGCCAGAGCCTGCAGGATACCGACGGATGCCGAGGAGGACTGGAGAACTGCGCAGAGCAGAACGCCTACCGCAAATCCCAGGAGAGGATTGGTGGCGTGCAGAACGAAGTTCTGGAAGGTCGGTGAATCCTTGAGGGGGGACATGGAACCGGACATGGTATGGAGGCCCTGGAAAAGAAGTCCGAAGCCCAGGATGACCTGTCCGATGTACTTGGTCTTTTTACGCTTCGCATAGAGCATCATGACCGCGCCTATGGCGATGCACAGAGGCGCCAGGGCGGAGATGTCCATGGCGATCAGGATGGAAGTGATGGTGGTACCGATGTTGGCACCGAAGATAACGCCGGTAGCCTGGGCCAGGTCCATGATGCCCGCGTTGATGAAGCCCATGACCATGACCGTGGTGGCGGAGGAGGACTGGATGACAACGGTGACCAGAGTACCGATCAGAAAGCCCATGATGGGTTTGCGGGTCAGTTTTTCCAGAAGATCCTTCATCTTGGAGCCTGCGGCCAGGTTCAGACCTGCGCCCATGTAGTGCATGCCGAACAGGAAGGCGCCCAGACCGCCCATTAGCGAAATAATGTTGTCAATTCCCATACTCGTTCTCCTTTATTTTCAACTGTTGGTCTATTGGAGTAAGTTAACATACCCCTTATAATGATAAACCAGACAGGTATCCGGAAATGTTAAAAGCACGTAAAATCAGCCCGTATTCGGAATGTTTCCGGTAAAAAGCATATCCGGGAGCAGTTTTTTTACGGATCTGCTCTGGGGAAAGCAAAAAGCGCCCCGGGCTCTTTACAAGCCCCGGGGAACAGTGTTACTTTTGAAAAGACTTTTTTCATGGCTTTCCCCGGCAGGGGAAAGCCCGGTCAGCAAAGCACAGCCGCTGCAGTCCTTACTGCAGCTTTTTCTGATACAGACGGAAGGAAGAATCATGTCCGACACCAATATCATTTATCCCGAAGACGAGAGAAGGGTCTATCCCATAGACTGGAGGGAGGCCTTTCCTGACGATATTCTCAAAGAGGCAGAGACTGCCCGGAATCTGAAGATGGCAGCCTTTCAACAGACCCCTGACAAAAGGGGCTTTTCTGCCGTGGTCATGGAGGGAAGGAGCCGGTATGCGGTGACGGTAAAGAACATTCCCAGGGAAGAGGGAAGAGATTTCAGACATGCCTCCTATACCTGTTCCTGCCAGCGTTACAGTTTTTTCTCCTACAAATGTATCCATGAGGCCAGAGCCATGATGTCCGCCGAAAAGATCATGGGACCCTTTACGGTCCTGGAAGCCTCTTACAAATGGAATCAGCGGAGGGAAGAGAACAGGCTCAGACGGATGAGGGAGGAGAGGCTCTCCCGGCTGACGGATGCCTCCTGTAAAAGCGTGCCCGCCCTGTCCGTTTTTCAGGATCTGCTCCGCCGGCAGAACAGCTCTTCTTCCGGTATCTTTTTTGATTTCGAACACTTCCTGGACCGGTACACCACCAACAGCTTTTACACGGATATGCTCGCCCGGGGAGAGAGCCTGATCGAATACCGCTGGGCCTGGGACAGGAGGGAACAGATCTCCATAAGGAGAGAGAATGACGGAAGGAGGATCCTGGAGGCAGACGCCTATACGACGGATGACGGAGAGCGGGTCCCGGTGAAGCTTGAGGCCAGCTCTGCAGGCAGCTTCCTCTGCAGCTGCGGCTGCTCCATGGGAGGGATCCGGAAGAAAAAGGGCATTAAGAAGGAACTCTGCATCCACCAGCTCAGGATCCTCAGGGACGCCTGGTCAGCGGCCCTGGACTACAGTGCCCAGGGCACCACGGATCAGAAGGGAAAAAACTTCCTGTCCCTGATCGAAAAGCAGACCGTACAGGCCAGAAAAGAAGAGTCCGAGGTGATCCAGACCAGGGTCCAGGACATCCGGATCGTGCCCAGGATCACCAGGGACGACAGTAAGGTACAGCTGTCCTTCCAGGTGGGCAGGACCGGAGGCCGCCTCTATATTCTCAAGAGCTACGAAAAGCTGATCGGAGCCTATGAGGAGCGGGGCGTTTTAAATCTGGGCAAAAACATGGACCTGGACTTTTCCGCGGAGGCGTTCACGGACGAGAGCCAGCCCTGGATGACCTTTATCCAGAGAAAATACGGCGAGATCGACCAGGCCAACGAAAGGCTCGGCCGCAGAATAGGATACGTTCCCTCCCTGGCTGTAGGCTACCAGCAGGAGCTGACCGGGGCTACACTGGACCGATTCTATGACATGGCAGAGGGGACCCACTGCTCCTTCAAGGACAGGAACGCGGCAAAGGATACCATGCTCCGCATAGGGCATAAGGCCATCCATGTGGAGATAAAGATCAACCGGCTCGCCGACGCCAGGGGGCGCTTTGCGGGCATTATGGTCTCGGGCCAGACCCCTGTTCTTTTATACGGCAGCAGTTCCCGCTACTGCCTGTCCGATGACTGCCTGTCCAGACTGGAGGCGGAAGAGGAGAAGGCGGTCCTGCCTTTTTCCAACGCGGCAGACTTAAGCGGGGCCTTTTTCTTCGAGATCGGTGCAGGCGATCTGCGGGAGTTCTACTACAGGGTCATGCCCGGCTTTATGGACAGTCCCTATATTGAAGTGGAGGACCTGTGCGGGGAGGAAGCCCTGCAGATCCTGCCGCCTGACGCGAAGTTCCGCTTCTTTATGGACTACGACGGAGACAGCCTTCTCATGGACTGTGACGTTGCCTACGAAAAGGGGACGGTCACCGACTGGAACGACAAAAAAAGCGGCGAGCGGATCTACAGGATCACCGGCCAGGACAGACAGGCAGACCTGGAAAGAGAAGGGATCCGGGACCTGCAGCAGGAAGACCGGGTCAGAAAGGCCATAGACGATCTGGGCTTTGCCTGGGACAGGGTCAACGGCCACTATGCAAAGCAGGCCGATACGGAAGGTCTGTATGAATTCCTCCGGACCGGCACCGGCGTGCTCTTTTCCTACGGCCTGGTCCACGGAACGGACCGCTTCAGTGCAAGGCGTGTCAGGGGCGTTCCCCAGATCCGGGCCGGCGTGTCCATCGAATCCGACCTGATGAATCTGTCCATTACCACCCAGGGGCTGACCACCTCGGACCTTATGGACATCCTGGCCAGCTACCGCCGGAAGAAAAAGTACCATGTGCTGAAAAACGGCGAATTCGTGAACCTGGATGAGAATAAGGACCTGGACGCCCTTTCCGACATGATGGAGGCTCTGGGGATCACGGAGAAGGATTTCGACGGAGACAGGGCGCAGCTCCCCGTTTTCCGCGCCCTTTACCTGGACAAGCTCCTGGAGGAGCACGACAACATCGTGGCCTCGGGAGATAAGCTCTACAGGAATCTGCTGCGGAACTACCGGACCATCCGGGATTCCGACTATGAAGTGCCCGCCTGCATGGCGGAGGTCCTCCGTCCCTACCAGGCCTACGGCTTCAAATGGCTCAGGACGCTGGAGGATACGGGCTTCGGCGGGATCCTTGCAGACGAAATGGGCCTTGGCAAGACCCTGCAGACCATAGCCCTCTTCCAGGCGGATAAGGAAGCCGGAGCCGAAAAGCCCTCTCTGGTGGTCTGCCCCGCGTCCCTGGTCTACAACTGGGAAGAGGAGCTGCACCGCTTTGCACCGGACCTTTCCGTGACCATCCTGGCGGGGCCCCAGACGGCCAGAAGAAAGCTCATGTCCGATAAACTCTCCAGCGGAGATACGGACGTCTTCGTTACCAGCTATGATCTGATGCGCAGGGACGTTTCCTTCTATCAGAAGGCCCAGTTCAACGTCTGCGTCCTGGACGAGGCCCAGTATATAAAGAACCAGAAGGCGGCCGTCTCCAAGGCAGTCAAGACCATCCGGGCGGACCACCGCTTTGCCCTGACAGGCACGCCCATTGAGAACCGCCTGGCGGAGCTCTGGTCCATCTTCGACTTCCTGATGCCGGGCTTCTTAAACAGCTACGATGATTTCAGCAGGCACTTCGATGTGCCTATCACAAAAAATAAGGACGAAAAGGCGGCCGACCATCTGAAGAAGCTGACCGGTCCCTTCATTCTCCGCCGCCTCAAGGCTGACGTCCTCAAGGACCTGCCGGCCAGACTGGAGGAGGTCCGCTACGCCAGGTTCGACGACCTGCAGCAGAAGATCTACGACGGCCAGGTGGCCAGGATCCGGGATATCATGGACGGCGGTCTGGAGACCGGCCAGGACAAGATGAAGCTTCTGGCGGAGCTGACCAAGGCCCGTCAGATCTGCTGCGATCCTTCCCTGCTGCTGGAAAACTATGAGGGCGGATCTGCCAAGAGGGCGGCCTGCATGGACCTGATCTCCAGCGCCATCGACGGAGAGCACCGCATGCTGGTCTTTTCCCAGTTCACATCCATGCTGGCCCTTCTGGAGGAGGATCTGAAGGCGGCCCATATCCCTTACTACAAGATCACGGGCTCTACTCCCAAGGAGCAGCGCCTGCAGCTGGTCAATGCCTTCAACAAGGGTACGGAGGACGGAGAGAAGGTCCCTGTCTTTCTTATTTCCCTCAAGGCCGGCGGCACGGGCCTGAACCTGACGGGGGCCGATGTGGTCATTCATTACGATCCCTGGTGGAACCTGGCGGCCCAGAACCAGGCCACCGACAGGGCCCACAGGATCGGCCAGGAAAAGCAGGTCACTGTCTACCGCATGATCGCCAAGGGGACCATCGAGGAAAAGATCCTGGATCTTCAGGAGCAGAAGAAGTATCTGGCGGACGCCATCCTGGAAGGAAGGAGCGAATCTGTCATGAATCTGTCGGCGGACGAACTCAGGGCGCTGCTGATCTGACAGGAAGCGAAAGATCCATAAAAAAAGATCCGGACGGATGCGCCCGGACCATAAAAGGGAGCCCACTGCACTTCAGGCAGGGGGCTCCCTTTTATCGTTCCTTGATTTTTCCTTTTTTACAGGATCCGGGACATATGTGCCCGGAAGAGGCCCCCGCTTTCAGGCCATGGACCGGAAGGCTTCGGGGATCTCCCTTCCATGGTCATAGGTCCTGTAGTCCTCATCCGTGATCTCCCGCACCACCCGGCAGGGACTGCCGAAGGCTACCACATTTGCGGGAATGTCTCTGGTCACTACGGATCCGGCGCCTATGACGGAGTTTTCTCCTATGGTGACGCCTCCCTGGATAATGACCCCTGCCCCGATCCAGACCCCGGACCCAATGGTGATGGGCAGGTTGTACTGGAGCTCATACTTTCTGAGATTGGGGCTGATGGGATGGATGGCGGTGGCCAGGGTCACGCCGGGACCGAACATGACGTGGTCCCCTACGACGATCTTTCCGTCGTCCACGGCCCTCATGCCGGCGTTGGCGTAGACGTGGTCTCCCAGATACATGTTGCGGCCGCCCCAGTTGGCAAAGAAGGGAGGCTGGATATAGCAGCCTTCTCCGCAGGCGCCGAACATTTCCTTAAAAAGCTCTTCCCGCCTTTTCATGCCTTCCTGGGAGGAATCGGTCCGGTTGAGCTCTTCCATGGGCCCCAGGCAGGAGAGCTGCAGGGCCATGAGAGAAGGCTCCCCCGGATCATAAAGTTCTTCGGAATAGAGCACTTTGAATATTTCCTCATGCGTCATAGTGTTTGGTCTCCTTTCAGGCTTTATACTGCCTGATTCAGTCCAGATTCAGAGCCTTGTCCAGAATCAGCCATGCAGCAATATAATACAGGATGAACTGGATCAGGGCAAGAAGGACCATGGCGCCAAGGACGCTGTACTCCAGAGAGAAGGGGATGCCCGCGATATGGAAGGGAAGAAAATCGCTGCTGTTATCAAGGGCTGCTCCCAGGAATCCGTCCAGGGTGGACCATACAAAACCGGTGCCGATATAGGCCAGAACGGATCCGATCATCCTGTGCCCGCTCCAGAGGCTTCCGATGGCAATGGAGGCATAAAGGTGGGCTATACCTGACAGGCAGGACGCAAGGCCTGCAAGCAGCAGGAGAATCATGGAGAGGGGAGGAATCTCCAGGCTCCTTATGGCATTCAGAATATCCCTGAAAAAGCCTGCCAGATCCTGAATCTCAAAAGAGAAGATAAATACCAGGACGGCCAGGGATAAAAGGGCGGTGACGCCGCTGAGGAGAGTCCACAGGAAGGCAGTCAGGGTGCGGGCCGCAAGATGGACATTGGTGGTGACGGGAAGGGCCAGCTGGAGATAGCCCTCGCTCCCCAGAAAGTCGCTGTAAAAGCGCCGGATCAGGACCACAAAGGTGATGACGCCGCAGGCGGTCAGGCCGGTGAAGAAGAGCATGGAAAGGATGATCTCTGCGATATCCACGATGACGGGAAGGCCTTCTCCGACGCCGGAGAAATCGGTGGTCATAGAGGTGGTCAGGCCAAAGAGCAGGGCGACCAGGATCATGGCTCCGTAGAGGGGAAGAAGGATCCTGCGGACCGCTTTCATTTCATATTTAAAAACTTTTCCGAACATGTCTGTCCTCCTTATTCAAAGTGATAGGTCCTGCGGAAGTATTCGTCCAGGGTAAGACCGGTGCGTTCCCGGATGCTGTCGCAGGAATCAAAGAGATCGACCCTGCCCTGGCGGATGAAGATGGCCTCGTCCAGGACCGATTCCACGTCAGCAATCAGATGGGTGGAGATCAGGACCATGGCTTCGGGATCGTAGTTGCTGATGATGGTGCGGAGGATATAGTCCCTGGCAGCGGGATCCACTCCGGCGATGGGCTCGTCCAACAGATAGACCTTGGCCCGGCGGCTCATGGTCATGATCAGCTGTACCTTTTCCCTGGTGCCCTTGGACATCTTCCGAAGGGGCATTCTTTCATCGATGCCCAGGGAAGAGAGCATGTTTACAGCCCTCCCGGCATCGAAATCCTGGTAGAAATCCGTGTAGAAGTCCAGAAGCTGCAGGACGTTCATCCAGTTTTCCAGGATGTCCCTGTCCGGAAGATAGGAGACCAGAGACTTGGTATAGGGGCCGGGCTTCATGCCGTCAATGAGGATCTCTCCGGAGGTGGGCTTAAGCAGGTTCATGCAGAGCTTGATCAGTGTGGTCTTGCCGCTGCCGTTAGGGCCGAGGAGTCCCACGATCCTGCCGGGGATCAGTTCCAGATTTACGTTGTCCAGCGCTGTGTCGGCGCCATATTTTTTTGTCAGATTTCTGCAGTCAAGTATTCCCATCCTGTACCTCTCTTTCTGCCATGCCGGCCCTTCTCCATTCCTGTACGGCCGCTACGATCTCATCTTCTGTCATGCCAAGGGCCCGGAGCGAAGCAAAGAGCGCTGCGATCTGCTCTCTGCCAAGAGACTTCCTGAGGTCCCCCAGCATGGCTGTGTCTTCCGTAACAAAACGTCCGCTGGTGCGGATACTGTAAATGATGCCGCTCCTTTCCAGCTCGGCCAGAGCCCTCTGCATGGTGTTGGGGTTGACCCCCGCATCCACAGCCAGTTCTCTGACGGCAGGGAGCCTTGTACCCGCCGGATAGGTACCGTTGGCGATCCTGGTCTTGATGATGCTGATGATCTGCGTGTAGATCGGAATACCGGCTTTATAAGTCCATGCCATGAATTCCCTCCTGTATTATTGTAATACTGTATTAAGCAATTAGTACAATAATACTGTAGTACAAAGGTGATGCGATGTCAATATCAAAAGTGAAAAATCATGAGACCTTTTTGATATGTGCATTTCCCTATGCTTAGTTCCATAAGTTCCTGTTTCATAAAAAAAGACCCCGCAAGCCCTTTGGGATGCGGGGTCGGTATCAGATATAAGGTCATTGGAAATGTGCTGCAGGAAAGGCTCATGCCGCGCAGCAGGAACAGGGATCAGTCTCTGTGGACCACCACCTGGGGGAAGGGGATCTCGATGTCCTTTTCCGTGAACAGGGCCCATACGTCTCTGTTGAGCTGGCGCTGGGCAACAAAGACGTCTTCTTCTTTGACTTCGGCCGTAATCCGAAGATTCACGCCGCTGTCCGCCAGAGCAATGACGCCCCGGAAAATGGGCACGGCCTTGTAGAGATCCTTGTGGGCTTCATACATGCGGGGCAGGCCTTCGGCCATGACCTGGTCCAGCTTTTTCAGATCCGTATCGTAGGCCACGCTGACTTCGCAGATGGCCAGGGAACTGTTCCTGGACCGGTTCTGGAAGTTGCGGATATCGGAATTGTTGACCACCTTGAGGTTGCCGCCGGCATCCTCGATGGTGGTGGTGCGGACGCCGATGTTGCGGACAATGCCCCGGAATTCATCCAGTATGATGATGTCCCCGATGACGTACTGGCCTTCAAAGATGATGAAGGCCCCCGTGATGATATCCTCGATCAGGCTCTGGGCGCCGAAGCCCAGGATCAGTCCGATGATGCCCACGCCGGCCAGTACGGCTGTGGTATTGACGCCCAGGATGGCAAGGCCCCAGACTGCCCCGATGATCACGATCAGGTAATGGAAGGCCCCGGCGGCCAGACTGGCTATGGTCTGGGACCGCAGGCTCTTTTGGCTGAAATACTGGATGATCACCCTGAACACCATGCTGATGAGCCAGAGCAGGCAGATCATAAGGAGCAGGGTCAGCAGATGGGCCACAGTGATCCTGCCGCTGCGTTCTATGAGAAAGTAGCTTTTTTCCAGATCGCCCAGCTTGTCCCTGGTCTGCTGGGACAGGGGAAGCCATTTGGGATTGAGCAGCAGAATGGTCAGTATAACGGCAATCACGGTTCCGATCATTGTCCTATGCTTTTTCATGATCTTTCATTCCTCCTGTTTCTTTTTGTGTACGTGCCGGACCGGAAAGGCCCTGGCTTAACTGCCGGCTGGCAGACTGCATTTATTGCTGGTATGGACCTGTTCATAGCCGCCTGGAATATCGTAACTGTCGTCTCCGATAATCTGTGCTTTAAAGCGCAGGGCAAAACTCGTTGTGTCTGGAGTGGGCGGCTTGATGGGGAAGCTGGCCTTGTAGTTGTAACTGGTTCCGGATCCCGTGAAGGGATAAGTCCCGCTTCCATCCCAGATCACGACCTCGCCGGCCGGAGTATCACTTCCTGTTTTGTACCACAGGATACTGATTTCTTTGAATCTTACAGAGTAGGAATGAGGATCCCCGCCCTGCTTTTCAAGTCTGAAGCTGTAATCGACGTCTATTGTTTCCGTGCTGGCGCTTATGGTGGAGTCACCGCCTGTCAGGGAACTGGAGAAGACGTCAGGGTTGAGATCTTCTGAATATTCGATGGATTCTGACCGGGTGCCCAGCTTGTAATCCAGATAGATGGTGACGGTCAGGTCGGGCTTGCCCAGCATGGAGCTGTAATTCACGGCGTTGTAATCCACTTCTTTCTGGCCGTCCCCTTCCTGTTCGGGCAGGCTCAGGGTCATTCCGCTTCCGGAGATGACCGCATGAGAGCGGATGTCCGCAGCATCGCCGGGGACGATCTCATAGCGGAACCTGAAATGGGAAAGATTGGGCCACCAGGTCGAAGATACTATGCCTGCCTTGGGTTTTTCCAGGACAACCGCGCCCGGAATAGGAGCGATCTCTGTTTCACAATAATCTTCACCAGGGCTGTCCCAGGCGTCGTCACCGTCCAGATCCGCATAGAAGTGGAGACAGTAGCGGGTCGCCCGATCATCCGGCAGCACGGCATTCAGACCCTCGTACCAGAAGGAATAGGAAAGCTGCATAAAGCCGTCAGCGTCCGGGCCATAGGGGCCCTCCGGACCAAAGAAGACTTTCCTGTCGCTGCCTTTTGTCCAGATGACGTCTGTTCCGCAGGGGATGTCATTTCCGTAGGAATCCAGATAGAAATATTCAATCTCCACCTTGGTGAAGTCGATGCTATAGGTATGAGGATCATCCTGCTCGTATTCAAGGGACAGTTCGCTGCCCAGGTTCAGGTTTTCCGGAGTTCCGCTTGCATAGCCGGACTCAGGTTCCAGGCGTGCGCCAAAGACTCTGGGGTTGCCGGTAATGGAGACTTCCTTCTCCTTTTCCACGCCGCCCAGCCTGTATTTCATTCTAAATGTGGTGACCCACTCTCCGGAAGAAAACAGCGTCAGGCCGCTGCCGGCATTTCCCCGAGCTATTATCTCTCCGCTGCCAGTCATCTCAGGCAGGGAATATTCCAGATGTACGCCGGGCAGGTCGTAGGTGATGGCCGCCTGGGATGTGATATCCTCTGCATCGCCCGGATTGATCTCATAGACGACTTCCAGATGGTCCACGGTGTAATACCATAACAGGTCTTTCATGGATAGATCAGGCTCTTTCAGATCTTCGGGATATTCCATAAGATCCGACATGCAGCTGAGCGGTTCCTGGATATAATAGACCGTTCCGTCCGTATCGGTGCCGGTGCCTTCTATGTAGAAGATCAGGCAGCAGCCGTCCGGAAGGCCCGTATCCGATCCCGGAAAGGCGTCGGCCAGGTCCTGATAGTGGAAGGTAAGGACCTGGTCAGAGCCGTCTGCGTCAGGACCGTCCGGCCCCGCAAAGGGACTGGGATCGGATCCGTCCCAGATGGTCACGGGAGAGCCCGTCTGCTCAGGGGCGCCCGAAGGGGCATTCTTCATCCAGACAAGGTCCACTCTGGCGGGCGAGAGGTCGTAGCTGTGTCGGTCGCTGTCCGTATACCGGAAGGTCAGATCCGATGAAAGAATCAGGCCGTCCGAGGTAAAGGCATATTCTGTGATCCGGCTGTCAAGACGCAGGTCGTCCATGATCTCGGGGGTTCCGCTCCAGGTCACGGTCTTGCTGCCGGCTGTTCCATTCAGAAGATAATCCAGGGTCAGAGTGCCGTTCCATGTATCGCCGCTCTGCCAGATGAGAGAATCCGTACAGTCCGCATTGGCAGTCAGGCTGCCGCTGCCGGACGGAACGGGCAGGGTGACGGACATGGTATCATCCGCAGAGGAGGAGAGAGTTAATTCAGAAGTCAGACCTATGGCATCTCCGGCATCCACATCAAATCCGACTTCAAGATGTCTCAGGCCCTTCCAGTAGTATACGTGGGTGATCTCAGCCGTGGGTTCCTTAAGAGCACCCGGAAGAGGGGCAGGGCTGCCCTGCCCGGATGTGGGGTCGGCGATCGTATATACAGTACCGTCCGTATCCGTTCCGGTACCCGCAATGTCATAGATCAGATAGAAATCGGTGGGATACTGGGTATCCTCTGCAGGAGTGACGTCAATGGTGT
Source organism: Lachnospiraceae bacterium UBA3287 (assembly GCA_002362155.1). Classification (GTDB taxonomy): domain Bacteria; phylum Bacillota; class Clostridia; order Lachnospirales; family Lachnospiraceae; genus CAG-791. The sequence goes on from DETN01000179.1 coordinate 17,974, forward strand.
CCTGATAGGTAAAGGTCAGGACCTTATATTCGCCGTCTTCGGCGGGGCCTTCCGGACCGGAGACGGGGCTGGGACCTGTACCGTCCCAGACGGTCCGGGTACTTCCGGTCTTTACATAAGTGCCTGCTCCGTTTTCGTCCACGACCCTTCTCATCCAGCCAAGCCGGATCCCGGTGACATCCACGTCATATGTGTGCCTGTCATCCGCAGGATAGCGGAATGTGGTAGTGGATGTGACTTCCTGGGCTTCCAGAGGGCCGCTCCCCCTGGTGTAGAGAGGGCTGTACCATAAAAAGCCCTGCAGCTCGGGAGAACGGGTGTCTTTGACGGTCAGAGTCCTGCTCTCACCTCCCAGGGTATAATCCAGGGTCAGTTCTGTCCTCCAGGCATCGGCGCTCAGGTAATAGAGGCGGGATGTGGAATCGGCGTTGGAATCAATGGTGCCGGATCCGGACTGCAGGGGCATGTCCACGCTCATTTCAGGGTCTCTTCTCGATGTAATGACAGCGGAAGACGTGATGTCCTCAGCATCGCCCGGATCGATATCATATTCCAGCTCGATATGATTGATGCCCTGCCATAAGTAGATATGGGAAATCGTGGCCGTGGGAGCCTTGAGCTCAGGTTCATCCGTCTCTTCGGGCTTATCTGTCTCTTCGGTTTTGTCCGGCTTACTGGGTCTATTCGGTCTGCCGGGTTTATTCGGCTTGCTGGGGTTATTCGGTTTATTCGGCTTATTTGGTTTGCTGGTCTTGGGCTTGGCCGGTGTATCGGGAGTGGCAGCGGGCTCTTCAGGCGCAGTGGGAGCGGGCTCCTCCACTTCTTCGGAGGCAGGCTCCTCCGGCCCGGGCTCGGGGGCAGGCTCCGGCGCAGGGGCAGGAGGCGCAGGTACGATCTCCACATCCTCCGGGGGCTCCCCGGGGGCGGGATCGGAAGGCTGCTCAGGCTCCCTGACGGCAACGGTCTCAGAAGGCGGTTCGGGCTTTCCCGGCGTCCGAACGCCCAGATCAGGCAACATGCCTGCCGTAAAGGCGAGAATAAGGCCTATAAGCGCAAAAAACAGGAACGGACCGGGTCTTTTGTTCTGCCTGGGCGTTCCGTAGAGTCCTTTATGATGTTTTCCGCCTTTTACCGGTTCATATGGCCTGGCATATTCCGGATACTGATCGTTGATTTCCCGCATACAGCAATCTCTTCTATAAGATATTCTGACCGGCGGTATTATGACTGAAAGCAGGATGGGGTTGGCCGGAAATGATTTGTGAGGTGAATGGAAATTGAAGATATCATTATAGTATAACGCGGCAAGTTGACTGTCAATGAAGATAACCGGAGAGAATCGTTTGTTAATTCTGTGTCGATTTTTGCCTGTGC
>DETN01000179.1:19455-19854 GCA_002362155.1 Lachnospiraceae bacterium UBA3287
CCGGTTCGTTGCATCCGGCAGCGGACTGCGATATACTTTTACGAAAACCGGGAGAAGAGAGGTAAGATATGGAACCGGAAAAACTGCTTCAGATACTGTCACAGGCGTCGCGCCTGAAGACCACCATGCGCCACTGCTATACAATGGAAGGCCGAAAAGAGAGCGTAGCCGATCACAGCTGGAGGATCGCCCTGACGGCCATGCTGATGACCGGGATCGAAGAATTCAGGGACATTGATATGGACCGGGTCATCCGCATGTGTCTGATCCATGACCTGGGAGAGTCCTTTACGGGGGATATACCGGCCTTTGAGAAGACGGATTCCGACACCGGCGAGGAAGTGGACCTTTTCCGCAGATGGGTGGACTCCTTCCCTGAGCCCCAGAGGGGAGAATGGA
>DETN01000113.1 GCA_002362155.1 Lachnospiraceae bacterium UBA3287
GCCCTTGCCCTTCAGGCGGATCCGGGATCCGGACTGGGTTCCCGGCCTGACCTTGCAGGCCACCCTCCCGTCCAGAGTCTCCACCATGGCTTCGCCTCCCAGGGCCGCCGTGGAAAAAGGTACGTGGACGGTTGTATAGACGTCCTGGCCCTTTCTTTCCCAGCCGGGCTTTGAAAGGACGTTGACTTCCAGCATCAGGTCTCCCGTTCTTCCTCCATTGCTGCCGGGCGCTCCCTTGCCGGCGATCCGGATCTTCTTGCCTGTATCAATGCCGGCCGGGATCTTTACCCGGACGCTTTTGACAGCCCCCTGGCCGTCCCGGAAGCTGAAAGTCTTTTCGCACCCTCTTGCCGCTTCCTCGAAGGTGACATTGATCGAAGCCGTCGTATTGGCTCCGTTCCTGGGCATGGAAGCGCCGTAAGAACCGGTGCGGCCTCCGAAGCCGCCTGTGCCGAAGCCTCCGCCAAAGCCCCCGCCGCCGAAGCCGAAGTTCCTGAGGATGTCATCAAACCCTCCTGCTCCGCCGGATGAAAAGTGCATATCCTGGTATCCGCCGAAGCCTCCGTTTCCGAAGCCTCCGCCGAAGCCCCTGAAGGGTTCCCGCCAGGTGCCGGTGCCTTCGTCGTAGGCGTCAAATCCGTACTTGTCATAGAGCTTCTTCTTTTCCTCGTCGCTCAGTACATTATATGCTTCCTGGACCTCCTTGAAGCGGTTCTCCGCCTCCGCGTTGCCGGCGTTGGTGTCCGGATGGTATTTCTTGGCCAGTTTTCTGTATGCCTTCTTGATCGCAGCCGGATCTGCGGTCTTTGTCAGCCCAAGTACGGCATAGTAATCTTTCTTTCCGCTCATTTCCGCTGCCTCCTTTCACTGCACCGCCCCTGCTCTGCCGCTGCCTTTGCAGCTGCTTCATAACAAAAGCTGCATCTCCCGCCTTGGGGATGTGCAGCCTTTCCGTGCGGGCATTTATTGTTCTACTTGTTATATAACACTCTTTCAAGCATAAGTCAAGGCTTATCTGCAGACAAATGTCAGAAAGAAATAAACAGGGGACAGCGGGGAATTACAGGGAAAAAATGCCGCAGATCCCCCGCAGGAAGCTGCCCGCGATATAACAAAAGGACAGCCGCCAGATGGCGGCTGTCCCCTGTATGGATCAGTCTCTTTAAAAACGCTCCTGCCTATGCCAGGACCGCCACGGCCTCGAAAGGACGCAGAGCCTTTACGCAGCCTTCCGAATCCGGATAGTTGCAGGCCAGGACCTTCTTGCCCTCCAGACAGAAGGCTTCCCCGAGAGGGGTCTCCTGTCCCTTGAGGTTGCAGAAGACGCTGAGCTTTGCTCCGTCCAGCTCTCTCTCGTAGCTGATGATGTCTTCACTTCCGGCATCGGTGATCTTAATGGTGCCGTCGGCAATGATCTCGTACTCTTTTCTGAGGGCCACCAGCTTCTTGTAGAAAGCCAGGATGGAATCGGGATCCTTTTCCTCCGACTCCACGTTGATGTAGGTATGGTTGGCGGGAATTCCCAGCCAGGGGGTCCCGGTGGTAAAGCCCGCGCCTTCCTCCGGCGTCCACTGCATGGGAGTCCTTCCGTTGTCTCTGGACCTGGCTGCAATGATCTCCAGGGCCTCTTCGGGGCTCTTGCCCTCATCCAGAAGGATCTGATAGTAGTTGGTGCTTTCCACGTCCTGATACTGGGAAATGTCGGTATAGTCCGCGTTGGTCATGCCCAGCTCCTCTCCTTCGTAAATGTAGGGGGTGCCCCGCATCATGTGGATCATCATGGCCAGCATCTTTGCGGACTCTTTCCAGTACTTTTTGTCGTCGCCGAAGCGGCTGACAGCCCTGGGCTGGTCGTGGTTGCACCAGAAGACCGCATTCCAGGCGCCCGCATCCTGCATGCCCTCCTGCCATTTGCGGAAGAGCTCCCTGAGTTCGCCGAAATCCGGTGCCTTCAGGGCCCATTTCTGGCCGTTGAGATAGTCCACCTTGAGATGATGGAAGGAGAAGACCATCTTCAGCTCTTTTTCTGCAGGATTTGCGTACCTGGTGCAGTTGTCCAGGGACGTGGAGGACATTTCGCCCACCGTCATGCAGCCGGCAATACCGGTGTCTCCCACCAGCTCCTTCAGGAAGCTGTGGATGTGGCGGCCGTCCGTATAGAAGCGTCTGCCGTCGCCCTCAAAGTCATCTTCGAAGACAGCGGGCTTGGAGATCAGGTTGACCACGTCATAGCGGAAGCCGTCCACGCCCTTCTTCTTCCAGAAGCGGATGACGTTCTTGAGCTCCTCGCGGACTTTGGGATTCTCCCAGTTCAGGTCCGCCTGGCTGACGTCGAAAAGGTGCAGGTAATATTTGCCCAGGGAAGGCACATACTCCCAGGCGTTGCCGCCGAACTTGGATACCCAGTTGGTGGGAGCGTGTCCGTCCACCGGATCCTTGAAGATGTAGTAGTCCATATATTCCGGATCCCCGGTCAGGGCTTTCCGGAACCATTCGTGGTCTGTGGAGGTATGGTTGAAGACCATATCAAACATCAGGCCGATCCCCCGCTCCCTGGCTTCCACGATCAGGGCGTCCACGTCTTCCATGGTGCCGAACATGGGATTGATGGCGTAGTAATCCGCCACATCATAACCGTTGTCGTTCATGGGCGACTTGAAGAAGGGAGTGATCCAGAGATAGTCGACGCCCAGTGACTTAAGATAGTCCAGCTTGCTGCGGATTCCGTTGATATCCCCGATCCCGTCGCCGTTGGAATCACAGAAGGATTTTACATATATCTGATAAACCGTAGAATTTCTGAAATCGCTCATAGTACACCGTTCCCTTCCGAAATGATTCTGGCCTGCCTCTTATTTAACGCCTTTGCGCTTGCCGATGATGGTCACCAGAACGAAGGGGACCACGATGGCGATCAGCATGGAGATGGCGAAGAAAGGAATCTTCTCGGGCTTGATGGACAGGATGCCGGGAAGTCCGCCGACGCCGATGGAAAGAGCTTCAACGCCTGTCAGGACGGAGAAGATGGCTGCCATGGCGGAGCCGCTCATAGCGCAGACGAAGGGGAACATATACTTCAGGTTGACACCGAAGATAGCAGGCTCTGTAACGCCCAGGTAGCAGGAGATGCAGGAAGGAACGTTGACTTCCTGTGCGTCTTCGTTCTTCTTCTGAAGGAAGATCATGCCAAGGACTGCGGAGCCCTGTGCGATGTTGGAAAGAGCGATCATGGGCCAGAGCATGGTGCCGCCGAACTCGGCCACCAGCTGCAGGTCGATGGCGTTGGTCATGTGATGGAGACCTGTGATGACCAGCGGAGCATAGACGAAACCGAAGATGGCGCCGAAGATGACCTTGGCGGGGCCTGTGATGCCGGCGTAGACCACTGCGGAGATGGCGGAGCCGATCTTCCAGCCGATGGGTCCCAGGATAAAGTGGGCTGCCATAACGGCCAGGGTAATGGAGAAGAAAGGAACGAAGATCATGGATACCACGGCAGGAATGATCTTACGGAAGAATTTCTCCAGGTAGACCAGGGTGAAGCCTGCCAGCATGGCGGGGATGACCTGTGCCTGATAACCGATCATGTTGACCTGGATAAAGCCGAAGTTCCACTTGGGGATGTCGGCGGCTGCGGTGCTGGCTACGCCGTAGGCGTTGAGCAGCTGGCCGGAGACCAGAGTAAGACCCAGGATGATGCCCAGCATTTCCGTGGTGCCCATCTTCTTGGCGATGGACCAGCAGATGCCTACCGGGATACCAACGTGGAATACAGCTTCACCGATCAGCCAGAGGAAGTGGTCCAGACCTGCCCAGAACTGGGACAGCTCGGTCAGGGTATGGCCGCCCTGGAAGATGTACAGAGAGTCGATACAGTTGCGGAAGCCCAGGATCAGACCTCCGGTGATGATGGCGGGAAGAAGAGGTGCGAAGATCTCGGCCAGAACGGTAGCGACCCTCTGCAGAGGGTTCTGGTTCTGCTTGGCGGCCTGCTTGACGGCCTCCTTGGAGACGCCGGAGATGCCGGACACTTCTGTGAAGTCATTGTAAAATTCAGAAACGGTATTGCCGATGATGACCTGGAACTGGCCGGACTGGGTGAAAGTGCCTTTTACCACCTTCATGGCCTCGATGCCGGGAACGTCTGCCTTGCCGGGGTCATTTAATACGAAACGCATTCTTGTCATGCAGTGGGATACTGCGCCGATGTTTTCCTTGCCGCCGACCAGATTCAGCAGCTCTTTGGAATCCTCTACATATTTGCCCATCTTTTTTCCTTTCCGCCGCCCAAGGCGGCTTACGGAGAATCTCTCCCTCTTTCCTCTTGTTTCCGGAACGAGATGCGGTGTCTCGGGAATCCCGGCGGCAGAGGGCCCTTCTGCCCCGGAAGACCTGCTTTACATTTTTTGAAATTTGTTTAAACAAGTCTCGCTTAGATTAATCATACCTTGTTTAAACATCCCTGTCAATACAAATACGGCAAATTTGTTTAAACAAGTTTCGGCTTTTTTAGGGACAAGTGCTTGCACACAGAGGAATTAACAGATAATATAATGATATCGTAACATTTCGCCGGCAGCGCCAGAGGCCGGTCGGTGCCGCTGAATGCCCCTTACTGAAATATGCACCACCGACAGCTTGGAGGACATGATGCCCAGGGCCAAATATCAGAGTATCTATCAGGATCTGAAAGCCAAAATTGAAGACAGCACCTACGAGTCCGGAGAACTGCTCCCTTCCGAGAACGTTCTGATCACCCAGTACGACTGCTCCCGCAACACCGTCAGGCGGGCCATAGCCTCCCTGGCAGAAGACGGCTATGTCCAGTCCATGCACGGGATCGGCGTCCGTGTGATCTACCAGCCCTCGGCCCAGACCTCCTTTATCATGGGCGGCATCGAATCCTTCTCGGAATCCGCCGAACGCAACAACAGAAAGCCCGGTACCAGAGTCCTGCAGCTGACCACCCTGACCGTGGACAGCCGCATGAGCAAAAGGACAGGCTTTCCCGAAGGCGAGGAGGTATGGTTCCTGCAGCGCGTCCGCTACCTGGACGGCAGGCCCCTGATCCTGGATCTGAACATGTTCCTGACAAGGCTGGTCCCGGGTCTGACCCCGGAGATCGCCGAGCATTCCGTCTATGAATATATTGAAAACGTTCTGGGTATGACCATCGTCACCGCCAAGCGCTCCTATACCGTGGAGAGGATCACGGAGCTGGACGAAAAATGGCTGGACCTGGGCTCCTACAACTGCATGGCCGTCATTACCGGCCAGGTCTACAACGCCGACGGCATCATGTTCGAATACACCCAGTCCCGGCACCGCCCGGACTATTTCTCCTTCCATGACACGGCTTTCCGAAAAAAAAGATAAGGCCCAGACGGCTTTCCGATATCTGCACCGGAAAGCCGTTTTTTTACATCTTCCTGTATTTTTTGCGACTATTATTCATGGTAAAATAGAATAGTCAGATTATTTGAGTGTTTTCAAGCCAGGAGTATATTATGGGGCACAACTATCATATGCCGGACCAGGTCCGGGCCGAGCTTCAGCGTCTCCCCCAGTGCATGGCCGTTTTTTATTACAGGGACGGAGAATATCAGTTTCTCCTCTGCACCGATCATTTCTGTCAGGTCCTGGATCTGAACCGGGAAACGGCTGAAGAATATTTTTATGCGCATTCAGATGAATTCTTTTATCCGGACGACGTTCCCGCCATGCGCAGCAAGCTGGTGGAACTGGTCCGCAACCCCGGCGTGATCTATCCTTTCCGGATCAGGCTGTCCTGCGCCGGCGGCTACAAGTGGTTCAACGGAAACATGAAGGGGGTCGCCCTGGAGGAGGGCGGCACTCTGATCTACGCCAGCGCCATCGACATTACCGACGACCATAACCGCCACAGAAAAGACAAGCTCAAGGACATTCTCATGTCCAGAGTCCTGGATACCACCCAGAACTGTATGTTCTGGAAGGATACGGAGAGGCGGTTTGTAGGAGTCAATCAGGCCTTTCTGGATTTCTACGGCTTCCCTTCCGAGGACGTACTGGTGGGAAAGACCGACGAAGACATGGGCTGGCATCTGGATCCCGAGCCCTTTAAGCAGGACGAGCTCCGGGTCCTGCAGGGGGAGAGCACCTACATGGTCCACGGCCACTGTCTGGTCCACGGGGAGAACCGGGACATCCTGGCCTCCAAGACCCCTGCCTGGGACGGAGACGAGATCATCGGCTTCGTGGGAAGCTTCATGGACGTCACCGACAGCTTCCGCCAGCAGCAGAAGATCCAGGACCTGTCCAGAGAGCTGGAGGCCTCTCTGGACAAGGAGCGCCAGCTCAACGTGGAAATGAACCATTTCCTGTCCAGGCTCAGCCATGAGCTGCGCACCCCCATGAACGCCGTCATCGGCCTTTCCACTCTGGGCATGGAGCAGGACAATCTGGAAGGCGCCCTGAACTATCTGGACAAGATCCGGACCTCCGGCCACTATCTACTGCAGATCATCAACGAAGTCCTGGAAATGAACAAGGTGGAGGCAGGGGACATCCAGCTGAATATAGAATCCGCCTCCCTTCATGACATCATTAAAGACATACATACCATCATCGATCCCCTGGCTGCCGAAAAGGGCATCTCCCTGACCCTGGATCCGAAAGGGATCGACTATGACCGGGTCCGCTGCGACAGGATGCGGGTGGAACAGATCCTGGTCAACCTTCTGCAGAATGCCGTCAAGTTCACCGAACGGGGAGGCCGCGTCTCCCTCAAATGCTATCAGCACGTACAGAAAGGCATAGCCGATACCTTCTTTACCGTAGAGGACAACGGCTGCGGCATCAGCCCCCAGTTCCTGCCCAAGATGTTCCGCCCCTTTGCCCAGGAAAACAAGAATCCTTCCAAGTACGGAAGCGGCACCGGCCTGGGCCTGACCATCTCCCGCACCTTCGCCCGAATGATGGACGGGGACATTACCGTAGAAAGCCGGGACGGAGAAGGTTCCATCTTCCGGGTCCTGGTCCGTCTGGAAGTATGCGACCAGGACGAGAAGGCAGCCGAGAGCGGAGCAGCTGTCTGCTACGATGCCCTGGCAGGGAAAAAGATCCTCCTTGCCGAGGACAATCTGATCAACCAGGAAGTGGCCCTGGGCATCCTGGCCCGGGTGGGCATCCACGCAGACCTGGCCGAAGACGGCGCGGCCGCCCTGGAAATGTTCAAAAATTCGCCTCCTTCCTTTTATGACGCCGTCCTCCTGGATATCCAGATGCCCCGCATGACCGGCTTTCAGGCCGCCGAAGCCCTCCGGGCCCTGGAAAGGGCGGACGCGAAGGCCGTTCCCGTCATCGCCATGTCGGCGGATATCTTCGAGCAGTCCGTCAATAAGGCGACGGCATCCGGCATGTCCGGCTATCTGACCAAGCCCCTGGACATGGACGTCCTTTACAGGGAGCTCCTGCGGCAGCTCAGACTTTCATAATACAGGAACCTATCCCCGGCCCTTCCTCTCCTGCAGAGGAAGGGCTTTTTTCATGGGTCATGAGCTTCACAACATGTATATATACATATTTGCTTCAAAAGGTCTGTTTCTCATAAATCAGTCCAAATCCGGCAGGTCGGATGTGTGTATAATGCTGAATTTATTGAAAATTCAGGCTTGTCATTGACAATTGTACGCAGTAAATGTACACTGTACTCATAAACATACATGTACAACTTAAAGCGTACACAAGGCGCCGTCCACGTGAGGAACCGGCGTCATCACAGTTATAATTCAAACAAAGTATTCATATAACAAGAATCGAAAGGAAAGGATCTATTATGGAAAAGCTGTATTTTATCCCCGGAAGTCAGGACCTTTATGGTGAAGAGTGTCTGAAGCAGGTCGCCGAAGACTGCAGACAGATGGTTGATTTTCTGAACGAAAAACTGGAAGGCACGATCCGCGTCGAGCTGCTCCCCACTGTCGAGACGTCCGAGATCTGCGTACGCGACATGCGTACTGTCATGTGCGACGACGACTGCGTAGGCGTCATCACCTGGATGCATACCTTCTCTCCCGCCAAGATGTGGATCAAGGGCCTGCAGGAGCTCAGAAAACCTCTTCTGCACCTGCACACACAGGCCAACGAAAAGCTCCCCTATGGTGAGATCGACATGGATTTCATGAACCTCAACCAGGCAGCTCACGGCGACCGCGAATACGGCTTCATCCTTGCCAAGCTGAACATCCCTCATGAAGTCGTGGCAGGCTTCTACAAACACGACAGCGTAATCGCAAAGATCCGCCAGTTCGCCCAGGTCGCAAAGGCCATCGGCCTTTCAAAGAAGACCCGCGTCGCCACCTTCGGCAACAACATGCGCGACGTGGCCGTTACCGACGGCAACCGTCTCGAGTGCGAGATCAAGTACGGCTGGGAAGTCAAGTACTGGGGCATCGGCGAGATCTCTGTCCTGGCCGCTAAAGCCACCGATGAAGAAGTCGACGCCAAGATGGCAGAATATCTGGACAAGTACACCATGGCCACCGACAACGTGGAATCCGTCCGCGAGCAGGCCAGATACGAAGTCGCTCTCGAGAAGTTCATCGAAAAGAACAAAGTCACTGCATTTACCGACAACTTCCAGGACCTGCACGGCATGAAGCAGCTGCCCGGCATCGCAGCCCAGAACCTGATGGCCAAGGGCGTAGGCTTCGGTCCCGAAGGCGACTATAAGATCAGTGCCCTGTCTTCCGTTCTTATGAAGATGGCCGAAGGCAGAGAAGGCGCCACCGGCTTTATCGAGGACTATACCTATGACCTGACCCCCGGCCAGGAGCTGGAGCTGGCTTCCCACATGCTGGAAGTCCCCGCATCCTTCGCAGCAAACAGACCTGAGATCCAGGTACACCACCTGGGCATCGGCGGCAAGGAAGATCCCGCAAGGCTTGTCTTTGACGGTGTCACCGGCGACGGCATCCAGGTCACTCTGATCGATCTGGGCGACCACTTCCGCATCGTCTGCGCAGACATCGAGCTGGTCAAGCAGCCCCTGCCCATGCCCAAGCTTCCCGTAGCCCGCATCATGTACAGACATAAGCCCAACTTCGAGATCGGCACCGCAGCATGGTGCTATGCCGGCGGCGCACACCACTCCGTCGTTTCCACAGCTCTGACCCGCAGCGACATTGCCATGTTTGCAAGACTGACCGGCACTGAGCTGATCACCATCGGCGATGACACCACAGAGGCAGATCTGCAGAAGTTCTTCATGAGATAAGACATCAACAGGAAGACAGGACAAAAGCCCCCTCCTTTTCACAGTCAGTAAAGCATCCGCAGGGAAATATGCTATACTGAAGGGGCAGGTTGTATACATACAGATTTAAAAACGGCCGGCAGTCAGCAAGATCCTGAACGCCGGCCTTTTTCGTAAAAAGAGGCAGTTATGGCAGAAACTACCGGCTACAGGGCCGTCATCGACTGGATCAGAAATGAAATAAAAGCAGGAAACCTGAAAAAGGGAGACCGGCTTCCCTCCGAAAAGGATCTTTGCGATCAGTTCGGCCTGAGCAGGCAGACCGTCCGTCATGCCACGGGAGAACTGGAAAAAGAAGGGATCCTGAACAGAGTCCGCGGGAGCGGGACCTATGTGGGCGGGAACGAGCCTGTCCTCCGGCAGGCAAAATACAGAAACGTAGCCGTGGTCAGCACCTATGTGGACAGCTACATCTTCCCTCCCACCATCCGGGGCATAGAAAGCGTCCTGGCCCGGGCCGGCTATTCCGTGCAGCTTTCCTTTACGGACGATCTTGTCAGCCGGGAGCGGACCGCTCTGCAGAATCTTCTGGACAAGGACAATATAGACGGCCTGATCATTGAACCCTCCAAAAGCGCTCTGCCCAATCCCAACCTGGATCTCTACAGGCAGCTTTCAGACCGGAAGGTTCCCATCCTCTTTTTTAACGCCGAATACAGGGATCTTCACCTTCCCTGCATCCGGATCGACGACGTTCAGGCAGGCAGATCCGCCACAGAGGTCCTGATCCGGGCGGGCCACAGAAAGCTCTTCGCCATCCTCCATCTGGAGGACGAGCAGGGCCGGCTCCGCTACCAGGGCTTTACCGAGGCCGTTTCAGCCGCGGGACTGCCCCTGGATGACCATGGCTTTTTCTGGCTGGACAGCCTCCAGTGCAGGGATCTTGGCAGGACCGCCGACGCTCTCTTTGACCGCCTGAAGGGGCATACCGGCGTCCTCTGCTACAACGACGAGGTGGCTTTCCAGCTGATCCAGCTGGCCATGAAAAGGGGCATCCGGATCCCCCGGGACCTTTCCGTCGTCAGCATCGATAATTCCGACCTGGCAGTCATAAGCCCTGTCCCCATCACATCCTGTCTCCACCCCAAGGAAAAGCTGGGCATCAAGGCTGCGGAAAATCTCCTGAAAATGATCGAAGACCCGTCTTTCGACGGAAGTCATATCTTCCCCAGTACCCCCTGCCTCAGGCACTCTGTCAGGCAGCTTCTCTGAAGATGCCGGATCCGTACACGGACACAGGAATATAAGGAAGAGAGCGCCGCTCTCTTCCTTTTTTGTGTCTTCCGCACGGATTTCTCTTTCCCGTATAGAAAAGCTCTGCAGAGTTCTTGTATACTGTAAGTGCGGGCTCCTGCCGGGACCCGCACAGCAGTAAACCCAAGTTTTTTTAGGAGAGGAAAGTATGAAACAGAAAACGATCGCGATCCTTCTGTCGGCCCTTATGGCTACATCCCTTCTGTCCGCCTGCGGCGGCACGGCGAGTGCACCGGAGCCTGCTGCGGAGGAAGATGTACAGGCGGACACGCCGGAAGAAACCGGTGAGACTGCTCCGGAAGAAGCAGAACCGAAAGCCGAATCCCAGGACCAGGCCCTGATTCGCGCCACTGCCTTCGGCGACGTAAAGGGCGCCGCCCTTGGAGAGAGCCTGGTATGGTATGCCGTCCCCTACGGGGCAGCCCCCGTGGGCGAAAAACGCTGGGCAGCCCCCGAAGACCCTGAGGTCTGGGAAGATGTCCGGGACTGCAGCGAGCCCGGAGAAGCGGCCCTTCAGTCATCTATGAACTATGAGACCTTCCAGAACGAGCTGTCCGGTACGGAAGACTGCCTGAACCTGGATATCTACGCGGCGCCGGATGCCGAAAAGCTTCCGGTCCTCGTTTACATCCACGGCGGCAACAACCAGACAGGCAGCAGCCGGGAGATCGAAGGCAGCAAGGTTGCTGTCCGCGACAACTGCGTCTATGTTTCCCTGAACTACCGCCTGGGCCTTCTGGGCTTCAACTGCCTGCCGGCCCTCCAGACGGAAGAGAACTCCACCGGCAACTACACCCTTCTGGATATCGCCAAGGCCCTGGACTGGGTCAAAGCCAACATTGAAAGCTTCGGCGGCGATCCGGAAAACATCACCGTTTCCGGCTTCTCTGCCGGCGGCCGCGACGTCATGGCTCTGCTGATCAGCCCCATGTTCCAGGGTAAGTTCCAGAAAGCCATTGCCTTCTCCGGCGGCATGACCACCGCTGATGAAGCGGCCAGCGCCCGTCAAATCGCAGCAGCCCTGGCGCCTCTTGCCGTTGAAGATGAAAAGGCCGAGGACGAGGCAGCCGCCATGGAATGGCTCCTTACAGACGGCGAAGACGTGAAGGAATATCTTTACAGCCTAACCGGCGAGAGACTAGCTCCCCTCATGGGCAATGCCGGCATCCGCATGAGTGCCTTCCCTCACCTTTACACAGACGGCACGGTCCTGCCCGAGGAAGGCTTTGAGACCGGGACCTACAATTCCGTTCCCGTACTGATGCTGACCGGTTCCACCGAATTCAGCCTCTTCTGCAGTTTTGACGGCTACTACATGACGCCTGACTATACTGCCCTGGACGAAGATACCCAGGCTGCCGGCAAGGCCTTTGCCAGGACCTACGGCTCCGACATGTACCGGATCTTCAATACCCAGTGCAGCGCCCAGACCATGTTTGACCACTATGACAGTGATATCTACCTGTGCCAGGTGGAATACGGTTCAGACAAGAGCCTTACGCCCCTGCCCGCCATGGGATCCTTCCACGGCATTTTTGTTCCCATGCTGACAGACAACCACACCTATGGCAGCTTCGGCGATTTCACGGTCCCGGGATATCAGGCCATGGCAGAAGTCTTCAACGATTACCTGGCAAACTTCTTAAAGAGCGGCAGTCCCAACGGCGAAGGTCTGGAGGAATGGTCCGCATGGACGCCCGACAGCCCGCTGACCATGGTCTTTGACGCGGACGGGGAAAAAGCAGCCGTGGAGCTCAGGGATGTCAGCAGCTCTTACGAAGACATCATCGCGGCCATGGAAGCGGATCCCCTGGACAATGACGTGAAGATGGGCGTCATTTCCAACGTCATCAACGGCCGCTGGTTCAGTGCCGCCCAGGACCAGCACTTCGGTCTAGAAAGTCTCTGGAAATAAGCTCCCGCCTCCCGCAGGCCGGATCCTTCCTTTTGCAGAAACGCAAAAGACCGGGATGTCCGGAAAAGCAGCGTATGAGAAATGGCATCGTATGAGAAATGAAAAAACAGGACAGGCCGTCCCGGCCTGTCCTGTTCCTTTTTCCGATATGTTCCCCTGCTTTTCGGGAAGGAGGCGCGCCTCGCACGTCCTGCCTATCTGTCCCCTTCCAGAACCAGTTCCATCTCTTCGTAGATGGAATGGAGCTTTTGTTCATTCAGATGGGTCTCATAGAGCACCGTATAGAGATCCGGTCTGGTGTGGGCGGCCTTCAGCCAGGCTCCCGCGAACAGTTCGCTGTCGATGCCCCAGAAGGAAGGTCTGATCTGGATCTTATACTTCTTGATGAGCTGGCAGAAGCGGTCCACGGGGCGGTCCTGGAAGACCGCGGAGGCATAGGTGCCCATGGCCGCGGCGATCCCTCTGGGGATCTTTACCTGGTCCGCGTAGTAAGTCTCCAGGGCATAGGCAAAGGTATGCTCGGAGCCGCTGACCGGGGCAAAGGTATCCGCCACCTGAACGGACAGGCCGCACATGATCAGGGCCTCCGCCAGACGGGCAATGGAATCTCTTCCGGTCACTTCGCTGTCTTCACTGAAACGGACGGAATTCAGGGCCATCTCGGTCATCATGTAGGCAAAGTCGTCGACCCTGTCATGGTTCCTGGCTTCCGCCAGTCTCCAGTCATAGAGGGAAGAAAACTTGCTGATCACATCCGCCGTACCGGTCTTAAGCTCCAGCTCCGGCGCCCTGGATACGATATCCACGTCCACCAGCACCGCTGCCGGCGCAGCGCAGCGGTAGGCCTTCCTGGCCTTTCCCGCCGCGGGCCGCAGCACGGCCGCCGGCGTGGCGATGCTGTCGCTGTCCAGGGTCATGACGATGCATACCACCGGCACCTGGGCCATGGATCCCGCGTACTTGGCAAGATTTAACAGATCGGTATTTCCGAAGGCAAAGACCATGCGGATATCGTTCTCCGTAATATATCTGGCAAAGGTAAGCGCGTCCTCGTACAGGGCGGCTTCGCACAGCCTTGTCACGGCGCCGTCAAAAGCCCCGCTGATGGTCTCTGTGACCTGGGGATACTTTTCCGCTGCTTCGTACTGGGTAAGGATCAGGCTTTGCCTTGCCCCGATGTCTGGCAGTATATCCGCTGCCACTTCCGGTATTCTGTTATAAACGCCTTCTTCCACCAGCAGATGAATAGGAAGTCCTCCTCTGTTCATTCGTTTTCCTCCAATCTATGATAGGGCCGCTTCCTCTGCCCTCCGGCAAAGGAAGCGGAGTATGTCTTATCCGGCTCTGCACAGTATATCATATCTTCCATCCCGCGGCGACACTTCTCAAGGGCAGATGTTAATCGGGCCCGGGAGCGCCGGAGGGGCCCACATGAATCTTTCCTCCTCCCCCAATGTTAGCATTGGCAAACGCAAGGCACCTGAAGTACACTGGAAATACAGGAACGATTACTGTTTTTTCGAAAGGAGAAATTTCATAATGGCAAACAAATATGCAGGAACAAAAACCGAAAAGAACCTCTGGGAAGCCTTCGCGGGCGAATCCCAGGCCAGAAACAAATATACTTACTTTGCGTCCGTCGCAAAGAAGAACGGCTACGAGCAGATCGCCGCTCTCTTCCTGAAGACCGCCGACAATGAGAAAGAGCATGCCAAGATGTGGTTCAAGGAACTGGGCGAACTGGGCACCACAGAAGAGAACCTTCTGCACGCGGCCGAAGGCGAGAACTTCGAGTGGACCGACATGTATGAGCGTATGGCCCGCGAAGCCGAAGAAGAAGGCTTCAACGATCTGGCCGCCAAGTTCCGCGGCGTAGCAGCCATCGAAAAACACCACGAGGAAAGATACAGAGCCCTTCTGAAGAACTGCAAAGAGAAGAAAGTCTTCGAGAAGAGCGGCGTCACCGTATGGGAATGCCGCAACTGCGGACACATCGTGATCGGCACCGCCGCTCCCGACGTATGCCCTGTCTGCGCACATCCTCAGAGCTACTTCGAAGTACACGCGGAAAACTATTGATCCGCATCCGCGCCGGAAAGGCCTTTACCGGTCCGGCTGCTTTATGAAGATAAAAACGGTCAGTCCCCCGTGGACTGGCCGTTTTTCAGCCTTACTGCTTTCTCTTTACTTATTCTTCCCAGCCTTCTAGGATCCGGACCTTGGCCGCGATATTGCGGGCGATCTCTCCTTCTTTCAGTTCAATATCATTGATATTGGTGACTTCCGGAATATCCCATTCATCTTCCCTGAGCTCCAGCTGGATCCATTCACGCTCCGCCTCAATGCATTCGCGGATGGCTTCATCCAGGGTATCGCCTACGCCGTAGCACATGGCAAGGTCCACAAACCTGCCTTCATATTTTCCGTCTTCTCTCTTATGGAAGACGGCGGGATATATAAATGTCATAAATCATCCTTCCTCTGCTCTCATCCTGTTTCCGGAATCTGCCCGGGGGCAGCTTCCGCGTCCAAGGCTCATTTTACCATATCCGCATGAAATATCCAACGCCGGCTACAGGGAAGTTCTGTAAGAAGCAGAGCCGTCCGGTCCTTCCCGGCAGCCTCCTGTCCCCTCAAAAAAGGCCCCAGGCGCTTTTTACATGGTCCCTGCATGGAATCCCTGTCCGCGGGCCGGGGCCGCCTGCAGGGGCAAAAAAGGCAGTCTTCCCCGTCCGGTGCATTAAAAAAAAGCGGAAATCCAAGATTTCCTGGACTTCCGCTTCAGAGCGATAGACGAGGCTCGAACTCGCGACCTCCACCTTGGCAAGGTGGCGTACTACCAACTGTACTACTATCGCATTCGGTACTGCCGGTTTCTTCAGCCGACTTCGTTATAATACCGAATCATGATGACTTTGTCAACATGTTTTTTTGCTTTTTCGTCCCGTTTGCTTTATGTTTGTTTTTTGCGTTTGATATGGCTTCTGTTTATGCGTCTTTTTATTTTTCAGCCTTATCTGTTTCCGCTCCTGTCTCTCAGGCAGAGCATGCTGTGATAGGCCATAATACCGGCCACGGTCTTGGCATCCTGGATCTTTCCCTGATAGATCCTGTCCAGCAGGTCCTCCAGAGGGCAGGGAACGATGCGGATCTCTTCTGCCTCGTCCAGGATCTGGTCCCCCACGGGCCTCAGGTGCTCGGCCAGATACACTTCCGTGAACTCGCTGCAGTAGGCCACCGCTGTCCTGAGACTGATCAGATGGGTGATGCTGTCGCTCATATAGCCCGTCTCCTCCCGCAGCTCTCTGGCCGCCGTAAGGGAGGGATCCTCCATCTGCCCGGTCCCGGGATCCCTGTCCCTGGCGCCGGCCGGAAGTTCCAGCGTCTCTCTGTCTACGGCAGGCCGGTACTGGCGGATCATGAGGATCCTGCCGTCCTCCAGGACAGGCACCACACAGGCGCCCCCTCTTTTATGCTCGAGGTAGTCCCACTCCTCGATCCTGCCGTCCGGCAGTTCCATGGTATCCTTATAAAAATTCAGCACCTTGCCGGGATAGACAAGCTCTCTTCCCAGTCTCTTCAATCCGTATTCCATCAGAACACCTCCGTGATCTTAAACTTCTCACACTCCATCGACAGCTGGAACATCAGCTTCTGCATATGTCTCTGCCTCAGATCCCCCCGGATGACCAGTTCAAAGGCGACCTTTCCCTCTTCCGGATCCTCTTCCAGCAGGGTCATGGATTTCATGTTGAAACCGTAGTCTCCCACCATACCCAGAACAGAAGACATGGAGCCCGGCCGGTCCGGTCTGGTCAGCCTGATCCGTACAAATTCTGCTTTTTCCGGAATGACAACCCCCTCTGCCAGAGGTTCGAAAAGACCCTCCGTCCAGTCAAACAGAAGGCCGTACTGGTACATGCGGCTGGTCTCCATGATCTTGCGGACCACTGCCAGGTAGGGGGCTTTTCTCGCCTCTTCCACTCCCTGTCCCAGACGTTTCAGGATCTCCTCCTCCCGGTCCGGTCTGTAGACCCGGAAATCTCCGGATTCCTTCTTGGCCTCTGCCACATGGCAGGACAGGTCCATTCTTTCCATCAGCAGATCCCTGATCCCGGGATCCAGGGCGTCGATCCGCCCTCTTACTTCCTCCAGTGTCATATATTCAGACTCCATTCTCTTGAAACAAAAATCACCGCCTTCATGACTGCCCGGCAGGGACTATCCTGTCCTCCTCATCCTCATCCTCCAGAGGGATCTTTCCGAAAAACCGCTTCATGAAGATCAGGGACCACAGAGTAGCCAGGATGTAAGCCAGAGGCTGGGCTTCCTGAATCCCCGCAAGGCCCCGCAGCCGGGACAGGATCAGGATCAGCGGAATGAAAAAGAGGCCGCTGCGCATGGAGGAAAGGACCGAAGCTGCCAGACGGCTTCCGGTACTCTGCAGTGTCATCTCCACGGTCATGCCAAAGGGCAGGGCCAGCATGCCCAGCATATGCAGCCGCAGGGCTCTGGTTCCGATGGCAATGACCTCCGGGTCATCTCTGAAGGTGCCGATCAGGTTCCCCGAGAAAGCCAGGACCAGGACGACGCCCGCCAGCATGACCGTCTCAGACAGGGCGGCGGTGACCCGGAAGGCTTTCCGGAGCCTGCCGTACTTGCGGGCGCCGAAATTAAAGGCGCTGACCGGCTGATAGCCCTGCCCTATGCCGAGGGCGATGGAAAATACGAAAAAGCTGATCCTGGATACGATGCTCATGGCGGCGATGGCCACGTCTCCGTAGGGCTTGGCGCAGGTATTCAGGACGATAGTGGTCAGGGCGTTGAGTGCCTGGCGGATCATGCTGGGAAAGCCCGTGGCGCAGATATCAAAGATCCTGGCCGGCAGGAATTCTGCTCTTTTCAGGGAGATCCCCACCGTGGTCTTCCCTCTGAGGAACATACTCAGAAGGATGCAGAAGCTGGCTGTCTGGCTCAGGGCCGTGGACAGGCCCGCTCCCGCGATCCCCATCCGCAAACCGAAGATCAGAATGGGATCCCCGACCATGTTCATCACAGCGCCCGTCATCAGACCGATCATTCCCAGGCTGGCCTTGCCGTCATAGCGGAGCAGGTTGTTCATGGTGAAGGAAGCTGTCATCAGGGGCGCCGAGGCGATAATAAACAGAATATAGGTCCTGGCGTAAGGCGCTATGGTCTCCGTAGAGCCCAGGACGCGGACTACCGGATCCAGGAAGATCAGACTGACCAGACCGATCAGGCCTCCGGATATCAGAGAGCAGAAAAAGGCCGTGGAAGCCGTCTTTTCCGCGTCTGCGACCCTTCTGGCCCCCAGGAGCCTGGCCATGATGGAACCGGCACCCTGGCCGAACATAAAGCCCGCTGCCTGTATGATGGCCATATATCCGAAGACAATGCCCACCGCGCCGCTGGCGGCAGTCCCCAGCTGTCCCACAAAAGCTGTGTCGGCAAGGTTGTATATGTTGGTGACCAGCATACTCAGGATGGTGGGCACCGACAGAGAGGCGATCAGAGGAAGGACCGGCGTCTGTGTCATTTTTATATACTGGGACTGATTATGTTTTTCCATCTCATTCCTCTTCCTGCTTCTTGAACATCAGATGCTGCTCTCCCATGGGCAGATTCAGGTTGCCGTCTCTACGGACCCGCATGGTCATGTTCTCTTCTTCTCCGGCCGCGTTCTTTCCCGTCATAAGGATCAGCCTGTCCTGGGTCCTGAAGGTTCCGGACAGGGTAAAGGCAGTGGTGCTCTGGCTCTCCTCCAGCTGTTTTTCTGCCGTGGAGACCACCATGTCCTCGAAATCCGCATAGCCGCTGTAACCGGCCACCTCGTTGAACTGGTCCTCGCTGTATCCGGCTTCCTTCAGCTTTGCGGCCTGTATGCTGCGGACGATCTCAATGGTAGCTTCCCTTTTGGAGGCCAGAAAGGCCTCGTCCCGGTCTTCTGTCTCCAGATCAAAGGTCCCGTCCTCCCTGAGGGTCAGGACATAGGTCAGCTTCACCTTTGTCCTGACCAGGTCCGTTCCGCCCGGCAGGGTCAGGTTCAGGGCTTTTCTCATATCTCTCCGGGCCTTATAGACGCCGGCATAGCGGCTGACGGATTCTGTATTCTGGTCCACCACCTCGGCGTTTTCCTCCGCCGTGCTCTCCCCGGCAGGGACTTCCTCTTCCCGGATCTCCTGCCCGGTCTCCGGCGCCGCCTGGGCCCCGCCGCAGCCGGCCGCCAGGGCCGACAGGGCCATTGTAAAGCAGACCGCTGCCGCAAGGCCCGCCTTCCTTATTTTCTTTCTCATCTTTTTCCCGACTTCCACTTCTTGGCATTTTTCGTCTGTTCCTTGTATTTTACGTGGATTTTTCATCAGGCACAAGAGAAGGCTTCCGGTTTTTCAAAGGTCTCCCGCAGGAAACGCCGGCGCGAAAAAACAAAAAAACCGGCATCCGCGGTAAAGCGGATGCCGGCTGCAGATTTCTGTTTGGAAGATCCGGTAAAAAGCTCTTATGCCTTGCACTCTGCAATGCCCAGAGGCAGACCTTCGTTGAAGTTGCGGGCGTTCTCCATGGTAACAGCAGCGATCGCCTGCAGGGCTTCTCTTGTGAAGAATGCCTGGTGAGAGGTAAGGATCAGCTGAGGGAACATGGTCAGACGGCCTGTGATGGCGGTCTCAAGCGGCTCGTCGGAACGGTCTGTGTAAACGTTCTTGTCTTCGCCTTCGTAAACGTCCAGAGCGACTGCGTGGAACTTGCCCTTCTTGAGAGCTGCGATCAGTGCTTCGGTATCGATCAGACCGCCGCGGGCAGAGTTGACCAGCATGACGGTATCCTTCATCAGAGCGATGGCCTTCTCATCGATCATGTGATAGGTGCCCTTTTCGCCCATGATCAGAGGAGCATGAAGGGAGATCAGGTCAGCCTTGGCATACAGTTCTTCCTTGGAAACATAGGTCAGAAGGCCTTCGTCCACCAGTCTCTGGTTGGGGAAAGCATCCCAGCCGATAACGGTCATGCCGTAGCCCTTGCAGATCTGTGCGAAGATCTGGCCGATACGGCCGGTACCCACGATGCCGGCTACCTTGTTATGCAGGTCGACGCCCAGCAGGCCGTTCAGAGCGAAGTTGTTGTCCTTCACCTTGGCATAAGCCTTGTGGATGCGGCGGTTTGCAGCCTGGATGATGGTCATGGCGTGCTCTGCGACTGCATAAGGGGAATATGCGGGAACGCGTACGACGGTGATGCCGTATTCCTTGGCAGCCACCAGATCAACATTGTTGAAGCCTGCGCAGCGCAGCAGGATCAGTCTGATACCGCAGTCATGAAGGATCTCGATGACTTCACGGGGCGCTTCGTCGTTGACGAAGATGCAGACTGCATCATAGCCCTTGGCAAGAGCGGCGGACTCGATGGTCAGACGGCTGTTGAAATACTTGATCTCCGTATTATAGGTGCCTTCGCCCTTTTCTCTGGCCAGCTCGCTGAAGAAAATACGGTCATAGTCTTTTGTGCCGAAGAAAGCGACCTTCAGGACCTTGACCACCTTCTCCTTGGGAGCGATCTTTGTCAGTACATCCTGGATGTTGGCAATGCAGGCTTCCTCGTCTGTACCTTCTACGGTAATTTTCAGGGTCTGTCCCTTGGTGGCATGAAGGGCCATGATCTGCAGAACGTTGTTGCCGGCTGCTTTATTGCCATTGCACTCAAAAGTGGTCACGCTCTTGAATTCTACGCACGCCTGTGCAAGAAGTGCGGCGGGGCGTGCATGGATACCCAGCGGGCTCTCGACAACATATTCAAATGTTTTCATGTTCTGATAATCCTCCTTATCTTTTGCTTGCTGCATATGTCATTTTCCGGCTGCGGAAAGAGCAGCGGTTCCTGCCCCAGCTTCTCATATCCAAAAACGGAAACACGCTCCTTCGCCGCCCAGTTGTTGACATTATAGCATATTGAGGAGATTAATACAGTAAATTTTCGTCAATATGACAAATGTCTGTCAGGATTATATGATTTCTTCTGTACACTTTTATGGATTCGGATAAGGTCTTTCCTGCCTTCCTCCGGCCGGATCAAAAAACCGGGCCGGGCAGGCGCCCGGTCCGGCTTCAAATTACCGTGATATTTCTTTTTCCTCCTGGGCAGGCGCCCTGAAGGCCTCTTCTCCTGCCGCGTCCTTTTTATCTTCCTCCAGAAGGATCTGCTCCCCGGCAGGCAGCGCATCCTCCCGGGTCCTTGCGGCCACCAGGTATCCCGGTCTTTTCTTGGTCTCCGTATAGATCCTGGCCATATACTGGCCGATCACTCCCAGGCCCAGGAGCTGTACCCCGAAAAGGAAGAACAGCAGGCACATGGGAAGGGTCCAGGCTTCTCCAGCCCCGCCGGCCAGAGTCAGGACAAGGCCCAGGAGACTGAGAAGGGCCGCCCCAAAGCCCGCCGCCGAAACCAGATGCAGGGGGATCAGGGTCAGATCAAAGATCCGGCCGATCAGGCCTGCCTGCTTTTTTCCCGCCTTTTTCCTTGACTTTCCTCCGGCCCTGGTCCTGGACGCGGTAGGGATCTCTGCCGTTTCAAGACCGGTCAGGGAAAGGATCCCGTCCGGATCCTGATCCGTCTCCGTATACAGAGACAGGACCTTCATGGCGCGGGAGGAAAGAAGGCGGTAGTCCCCCCTTCCCGGCCGCAGGTCGGCCCCTGCTTTTCCGGCCAGGGAAAACAGATACTGCTTCAGTCCGCCGCTTTTCTTCCCTTCTCCCTTTTCCTCCTCCGGAACCGCATATACGATGTGGCTCCCTGCGCGGCAGGCGTCCACCATCTTTTCCATGGCCTTCACGTCATCCTGGCCGTCGCAGTCCAGACTGACCACCATATCCGCTCCCAGCTCAGCCGCTTCCCGGATGCCGGCCAGAAGGGCGCCGGCCGTGCCGCAGTTCCTGGTCAGGGACATGCCTGTATAGAGCTCTTCCTCCATGGCCAGGGCCCGGATCACCTCCCAGGTCCTGTCCGTACTTCCGTCGTTGACAAAAAGGATCCGGCTCCTGTCACTGATCTTCCCCTTTTCCGTCAGGTCCTTTATTTCCTGCAGAAAGGTCCCTGCCGTCAGAGGAAGCACGTTTTCCTCGTTGTAGCAGGGAATCACTATATATAAAACGTCCTGCATATGGTCTGTATCCTTTCCCATCAAAAATTATGCATTCTCTATTCTACAACATCCTCTGCTCCAGTGACACATAAAAATCCCGCAGAAGGCCCTCTGCCAAGGGGCTTCTGCGGGAAAATATCTTCGTTCAGAGTACAGTGGGCCTGCTGTGCCTTCTGGAAGTCAGAAAACCGAAGGGAGAACGCTTTTCGTTCAGAAGCCTCGCAGAGACCTGAACGTTTCCGGTACCTGCCACCGGCGTCACGCTGAATTCCACCTCCCTGTTCAGGATCTCCAGAAGCTCTCCGCTTCCCGGCCTCTCATCCGGATCCAGAGACAGGCCCCGGACCAGCATATCGCTGACAAAGGAGGGAAGATCGCCGACATAGAAAGAGGGGTCCACAAGATCCCTGCCCCTGAGCCTCTCCAGACACTGCCTGGGCGGGTCTCCGCAGACGGCGTCATAGATGGTGGCGCACAGGCAGTAGATATCTGTGGCAGGGGTGAGCCTTTCCCCGCTGATCTGCTGCTCCGGGGCGGAGAACCGTACGTTCACGGCCTGCCTGACCACATGGTCCTCCATGCTGCCCTCCGTTTTGACCGCATTGCCCCAGTCGATCAGATAGACCGTGCCGTCCCTGCACAGAAAGCTGTTGATGGTAGAGACATCGCAGTGGATATAGCCGCGGCTGTGAATGGTCTCCAGCACCTCCAGGATCCCCTTCATGATATAAAGGGCCAGGGTAAAGGGAATGCGGCCCCGGAAGCGGTCCATGTAATCCCGGCAGGTCATGCCCTCCAGATACTCCCTGACCATGTAGATGGTATTGTTTTCCCGGAAAGTTCCGTAGACAGCCGGTACTCCCGGCACGTCTGCAAGGCGCTTTAGCATCTCCTCTTCTTTGACCACCTGCATCAGGCCCCGGACCAGCATCTCCTCCTGGGACAGGGAGGACCGGTCCTTTGCCGGAGAGGGCACCGACTGCATGGCTATATCATAGGCGCTGCCCTTAAGGACAGTGTCCACGCCGTCCATGTGATCCGCCGTAAATTCCTTGATGGAGACTTCCTGCCCTGTCTGTTCGTCCAGAGCCTGATAGATATTGCTGAAGCCTCCCGTACCGATCCTGTGCCTGATCCGGTAGCGCCCCCGAAGAAACTCTGTATTCCGATCCATGTTTTCTCCTTATGCGTGATTCAGACGGTGAACATGCTCTCTTTTCCCTCATTATACCATCATTTACCCTTAAGGACCTCCGAAGCGGCCCTTAAGGGCAAAAAAACTGCGCAGCCCCGCCGGCTGCGCAGTCAGTTTCTTCCTGTTCCTTTTTCGTGCCTGATCCCTGTGATTTTTCAGAGCTTTTCCTCATCCGTGCGGAGTTCGAACAGGCCGCCCTCGAAATAAATGTCCCGTCCTCCGGCATCCTTATAAAATGAGACCTTTTCCGTGCCTACCCGGGTAAAGCCCAGGCTCTCAAGCAGTCTGACCGAGGGAACATTGGCCAGGCCCGTGCCTGCCGTGAATTTGTGGATCCCGATCATGGAGAACAGGCGGATCAGCGCCTGGATCCCTTCCTTTGCATAGCCCTGCCGGTAATAGGCCGAGTCGAAGCAGTAGCCGATGTCCAGGCCGTCCTTTTCCGGATGGAAATCCACGTGGCCGATCATGGTCTCGTGCCTCTGTGTCAGACAGACCGCAAAGCTGAGTCCGTAGCCGGCCAGCTTCCCTGTCAGCTCTCTGACCTCATCGTCGGAAAGAGGGTGGGGCACGTCATACTGCCCGTATTCCGAATGTTCAAAGTCACTCCAGATATGCTGAAGATTCCTCCAGTCATCCTCTCTGAGAGAACGAAGTGTAAGCCTTGCGCTGTGAATAACCATGGAATGCCCCCCCTGGGACTTGTCCCTGCTGACTGAAATTGCGCGTTAACTCCACACGGATCATACAGGGAAATGCCTTTGCCGGTCTCCGGAGGATATTTGGGGGTCAGTCTTCAAAGTATTCCCTGTAGTCATCCTCGGATGCAAAAAGCATGTAGTTCCCTGCCACATATCCCATGTAACCATTTGGCGTTGCATAGCCTTTCATCGCTGTGCCCTCCTGTCAGAAATAAGCTTTTGAATGTGAAAAGGGGGAGAGGTCATCTCTCCCCCTCTGATATCAATTATCCACATCCACTATCCTTATTTTCGGACAATGGGCACCTTTTTATCAGATTTTTTTAAAACTGTCTGAAAGCAGGGGTGTCTGCGGGCGCATCCAGCAGGGCCTTCAGTTCGTCATCCAGCTTCAGCAGTGTGATGGAGAAGCCTTCCATATCCAGGGATGTCATGAAGTTGCCTACCAGAGTCTTTGCGACTTTGATGCCCTTGCCTGCCAGAACATCTGCCACATGATCGTTGATCAGGTAAAGCTCCATAAGAGGCGTGCCGCCCATGCCGTTGACCATGACAGCGACCTCATCGCCTTCGCCGTAGATGCCTTCTGCAAGGATCTTGTCCAGCAGAGTGTCCGCCGTTGTATTGGCGTCGGTGATCTTCTCTCTGTGGGTGCCGGGCTCGCCGTGGATACCGATGCCGATCTCCACCTCGTCCTCTTCCAGCTCAAAGCTGGGCTTGCCTACTGCAGGGACCGTGCAGGGAGCGACAGCCATGCCCATGGAGCGGACATTGGCGATGACCTTCTCGGCCACGGCCTTGACCTCGGGAAGGCTCCTGCCTTCCTCTGCGGCCGCGCCTGCGATCTTATGTACGAAAATGGTGCCTGCGATGCCTCTGCGGCCCGTGGTCCATGTGGAGTTCTCCACGGCCACGTCGTCCGCCACGATGACCTGATCCACTTCAATGTCTTCGTCCCTGGCCATGTCTGCGGCCATCTCGAAGTTCATTACGTCGCCCGTATAGTTCTTGATGATCAGAAGAACGCCCTTGCCGGCATCCACCGCATGGATGGCTTCATAGACCTGGTCGGGTGTAGGAGAGGTAAAGACTGCGCCGGCCACTGCCGCATCCAGCATGCCTCTGCCTACATAGCCGCCGTGAGCGGGCTCATGTCCGGAGCCGCCGCCGGAGATCAGAGCGACCTTGTCGGTCTTTTTAGCGCCTGTTCTTGCCACAACGTCCGTGCCGGGCACTCTCTCCACATATTCGGGATGTGCCTTGACCATGCCGTTTAACATTTCGTCGACGATATTATCAACGCCGTTTATAAGTTTTTTCATATGACCCTCCTGGTAATTTTAAAGCTTGTGCATATCTCTGGCTTCCATGGCGGCTTCCAGGACTTCGTCCAGCCCCGCGCCTGTGGAAGCGGTAACGGCTGCGGATACCGCGCCCTCCACTACGGGCGTATCCGCGATCACGACCCTGATCTCCCTTTCCAGAAGATCGATGGCCGTTTCAGCGCTCATAATGGCGCTTCCCAGATCCGCCAGGATCAGGACGCCTTCCCCCCGGTCGGCCTCCTCAATGCCTGCCTGGATCTTAAAGGCATCTGTTCCGATCCCGCCATCGATCCCGCCTGCGGCGATGATGGGAAGATCGGGAGATGCCATCTGGGATGCCAGTTCTCTGACTCCCTCAGCCAGCTTTTCGCTGTGGGATACGATAACGATACCTACCATAGTCCCGCCTCTCTTTACAGTCCTTTGACAAAATCACGGATGGCTTCCAGGGTATAGAGGGAAGATGTGGCGCCGGGATCCTGATGTCCGATGCTGCGGTCTCCCAGATAGGAGGCTCTGCCCTTGGTGGCGCGGATGGTCTTTGTATACTCTACACCTTTTTCTGCTGCCGCACACATATCCGCCAGGCACTCATAGGGGCTTTTCCCGGCTGCCATGCCCTCTGTCAGGGCTTCATAGGCCGGAATCAGGGCGTCCAGCATGGTCTTTTCGCCCTGTACTGCCTTGCCGCGCATTTTGATGCCGGCAATGGCTTCTTCCATCATAGCCTTTCCGTCTTCCAGGGTCAGGGCTTTCTTGCCTGCAGCCACCTTGGCCGCCTTCATATATGCCGTTCCGTACAGAGGACCCGAAGCACCGCCGACCTTGGAAAGCAGGGTCATGCCGGTCTTCTTGAGAACGGCGCCGATATCCTCTTCCTCCTGGGGAAGGGCCTTCAGGGCCTCACTGTAGCCGCGGGCCATGTTGATGCCATGGTCGGCGTCGCCGATCTCGCGGTCCAGCTCTGTCAGGAAATCCTTGTGTTCTATGATTTTGCTGCCGATCTG
Organism: Lachnospiraceae bacterium UBA3287; assembly: GCA_002362155.1. GTDB lineage: Bacteria > Bacillota > Clostridia > Lachnospirales > Lachnospiraceae > CAG-791. The sequence continues at coordinate 25,844 of DETN01000113.1, forward strand.
TTCAATACACTGATAGATTGCAGATGCCATAATGTTTCCTCCCGTACAGCTGCATGCCCTGGCCGGTCGTTGATGGGGCAGCCGGCCGCGGCATTCGTATCTTTGAAGTAAGACAGGGATCCGCCGTGGGGAAGCGGAAACCTCTCCAACATCTATTATAGCAAAAATTCACAATGTTTCTCTTTTATTTTTTTATTTTTAGTAGAATTATCCCATAAATCAGCTTCGTTTTCCGGAGAATCCTCCTGCCTTTTTGGCCCCGGGCCCTCTGCCTTTGACTATCCGGCCCGGGGCAGAGTATAATGCCTGTGGATCCGGAAAAAGGAGGCAGATATGAAAACAGTAAGAGTCGCGGCCGCGGTGATCCTGGACAAAGGCAGGATCTACGCCACCCAGAGGGGCTACGGAGACTATAAGGACGGCTGGGAATTTCCCGGCGGAAAGATCGAAGAAGGGGAGACCTCCCGCCAGGCCCTTGTCAGGGAGATCCGGGAGGAGCTGGATCTGATGATCGATCCCCATACCTTCCTTGCCTGCATCGAATATGACTATCCCGCCTTCCATCTGTCCATGGACTGCTTCCTTTGCAGCATCCTGGAAGGCTCCCCCGTCCTGAAGGAACACGAGGCCGCCAGGTGGCTTTCCAGGGATGCTCTGGAAAGCGTGGACTGGCTGCCCGCCGACCGGGACCTGCTCCCGCTCCTTTACCGCTGCATGGTCTGAATATCCCAGGGAGGTCTGTATGCCCCATCCTGTAAGAAGGCACATAGCCCAGCAGATCGTGGATTCCATCAAGAACATCTGCGATCATGACATCAATTTCATAGATACGGACGGCATCATCTACGCCAGCACCGACGCTTCCCGGACCGGAGACTTCCATGCGGCAGGAAAACAGGCCGCCCAGAGCGGAGAGACCGTCACAGTGGAAAGGGACGATCCCCTGGCCGGGACCAGAAAAGGCATCAACATGCCCATCCGCCACAACGGGGAGATCGTTGCGGTCATCGGCATCACCGGAGATCCGGAGGAAGCGGGCCGCTATGCCTATCTGGCCCAGCGGATCACCACCCTCCTTTTAAAAGAGCACGATCTGGACAGGGAATCCCAGAACCGCCGTACCCGGATCAACTACGTGATCCGGTCCATGATCCACCAGGAGAACATAGACCAGGCTTTCATGCTGGAGACCCTGCGCCAGAGCGGCATCCGGGATATGGAGGCCCCCTACCGGACTCTTGTGGTCCAGCTGGACTCCAGGTACAATCCCTCCAACCTCTCCATGATCGAATCAGAGATCCTCCGGGCCTTTTCCCTGGTGGAGCCCTGCCTTTATACCTTCAATTATCCCGGCGAATATGTCCTCCTGTCCGAAGCGGAAGCCCTGAAAAAGAGCCTTTCCGCCTTCCGGGACCTGGAGGAGCGCTTCCGGGGCCTTCTGCAGATCGGGGTGGGGGATGAGCGCCCCCTGACCCGCCAGTACCGGTCCTATCAGGCCGCCAGACTCTGCTTAAAGAGCATGACGCCCGGCCGGGGCTTTGCCCTTTTTGAAGACCTGGACCTGGAGATCCTGCTGGGAAGCGTATCGGACCACGCCCGCCGGGCTTTTCTGGACCGGGTCACGGCGTCCCTGGAGGACGGTGACCGGGAGCTTCTCTCCGCCTACTTCGGCCGGGGCATGTCTCTCAAGGAGACCTGCGAAGCCCTCTTTATCCATAAGAACACCCTCCAGTACCGGCTAAAGCGCATTGCCGAAAAGACCGGCTACGATCCCAGAGCCTTCCGGGATGCGGCCGTCCTCTATGCGGCCCTCAAGCTGGAAGCCCTCTCCGGACAGGAAAAAGGATAAGAAAAGACAAAGAAGGCCTCTGCCGCATTTTCTGCAGCAGAGGCCTCTTCCTCTTTTCTTATAATGGATACGGATTCCGTCCTGTCCTTATTTAGCGGCGATGTCCATGCCGGCCTTGACGAAGCGGAACATTCTGACAGCGCCCTTGTAATAGAGCTCTTCCGCTCTGCCTAAAGCCTCCTCCAGGGGCATGGGAGCGTCCACTGTGGTCATGAGGGATACGATGCCGTGGTCAAAGATCTGCTCTGCGCCCTTGCCAAGGGATCCGCACAGGCCTACGGCCGCAACGCCCTTTGCCTTTGCGCGGACGCCGACGCCCTGCATGACCTTGCCGAAGCAGGACTGCCAGTCGGTACGGCCTTCGCCAGTGACCACCAGGTCCACGCCTTCCAGCCTTCCGTTGAAATCGATCAGGTCCAGAACGGTGTCGATACCGGACTTCATCTCGCCGCCAAGGAAGACCTTGAGGGCCGTGCCCAGGCCGCCTGCAGCGCCGCCGCCGCGGATCTGGTCCGCGTCGATGCCGTAGAGGCCCTTTACCAGATCACGGTAGTTGCACATGCCCTTTTCCAGTCTGTCCAGGATCTCCGGGGTGCCGCCCTTCTGTTTGCCGAAGGTATAGGTGGCGCCGTCGGGGCCGCAGAGGGGGTTGGTAACGTCGCACATGACGGTGATCCTGGCGCCTTTGATGCGGGCATCCAGGCCGGAATCGTCGATGGAAGCGATCTTTTCCAGATCTCTGCCGAAGCCTTCCAGCTCATTGCCGTCTGCGTCCAGGAAACGGACGCCAAGGGCTCTGACGCAGCCCATGCCGCCGTCATTGGTGGCAGATCCGCCGATGGCGATGGAAATATCTGTATAGCCTTTGTCCAGGGCGTCCCTGATCAGTTCGCCGGTGCCGTAGGTAGTGGTGTTCAGAGGGTTCCTCTTTTCTGCGGGAACCATGGGAAGACCCGATGCGGCTGCCATCTCGATGACGGCCTTTCCGTCTCCGAAGACGCCGTAGTAAGCCTCCGTTTCCTCCATAAGAGGGCCGTGGACCTTTACAAAGACCTTCTCGCCCTTCTCTGCGGAAATGACCGCGTCGGTGGTGCCTTCACCGCCGTCTGCCACGGCTACGCCGCTGTATTCCACCTCTCCGAACACGTCCTTTGCCGCTCTGGCCAGGATCTCCTGTGTCTGCTCGCTGGAAAGAGTTCCCTTAAAAGAATCCGATGCAAATAAGAATTTCATAACCTTCCCTCTTCTTTCTCCGGTCCCCTGGGCCCGGCTGCTTTTGTTTACTTTCATGCTCTTATTGTAACATTGATTTCTTTTATCTTCCATGTCACGCAGAACAAAATCCAGCAGTCCCATTATTTACTTTTTGTTATATAAGACATTATTCTCCGGATATATATTTCATTTTTGTGTTCATGCCGGGC
>DETN01000004.1 GCA_002362155.1 Lachnospiraceae bacterium UBA3287
TGTCCGCAGGTCGTCTGATCGGTCTAGGCGGCTGCCTTGCAGGCATCCTGCTGCAGAAGGCTGACTATGCAGGACGTTTCATTCAGGGCGGACAGCCTATGAACATCTTCCTGGCAGCCATCATCGTTATGCTGGTATGCGCATGCTTCGGTGCTGTCACCGGCTCCTTCATCGCTTTCCTGAGCGTCCCTCCCTTCATTTCCACTCTGGCAATGATGGAGATCGTTTATGGTCTGAACCTGATCGTGACCAACGCTACCCCTCTGGGCGGCTATGTCACAGCCTACACCAACCTGGCTTCCGGCAGATTCCTGATGATCCCCTACCTGGTATGGATCGCTATCCTGATTGCTGCCATTTCCTGGTTCATCTTCAACATGACCCGTCACGGCAAATATATGTATGCCATCGGTGCAAACCCTCAGGCTGCTGAGGTCGCCGGTGTTCCCGTAAAGCTGACCATGGTCATGATCTATGCAAAGGCAGCAGCCTTCTACGGACTGGCCGGCTTCATGCTGGGCGCCAAGTCCGGCGGCGCTTCCGTCAACCTGGGCCTCGGCTACGAAATGGAAGCCATCGCGGCATGTACCATCGGCGGCGTTTCCGTTACCGGCGGACGTGGTAAGGTATCTTCCGCCATCGTCGGTGTTGCGGTATTCGAATTCCTGAAAGCCGCTCTGCAGTTCCTGGGCGTCAACGCGAACGCACAGTGGATCGCCCTTGGTATCATCATCTACATCGCCATTTCTCTGGATATCAGAAAATACGTTGCAAAGAAATAAGTCTAAGAGGACTGATCGTAGCGGCCGGGCCCACCCCGGCCGCTTTTTTAAAGCAGGAGCTGTTACATGAATAAGTATTCCGTCCTCATGGTGGATGACGAGCAGGAAGTCATCGAAGTCATCATGCGAAAACTGAACTGGGAAGAGCTGGGCTTTACCGTCTGCGGCTCCGCCTCCAACGGGGCGGAGGCCCTGGAAATGGCGGAGGAGCTGCAGCCCGATGTGGTCATGACGGACATCAAGATGCCCTACATGGACGGACTGGAGCTGTCCAGGCATCTTAAGAGCCTCTTTCCCGACATCCGGATCATCATCTTTTCCGGCTTCGACGAATTCGAGTATGCCAAGGAGGCCATCCGCCTGGAGGCGGAGGAGTATCTTTTAAAGCCCATCGACTCCGCGGAGGTCCGGCGGGTCTTCGAAAAGGTCCATAAGCGCCTGGACGAGGACCGGGACAGACGAAGCTCCGTGGAACGCCTGGAGGAATACTATCAGAACAGCCTGCCCCTTCTCCGGGAGAATTTCTTCATGTCCCTGATGGAGGGCCATATACCGGAGGAAAAGCTGAAGGACTTCCAGGAGGACTATCATCTGAAGCTGGATGGTCCGGTCTACGTGGTATCCATCGTCCATGTGTCCGCATCCGAAATACCCGAGGGCCTGAATCCCAGGCTGATGCACTTTTCCGTGCGGGAACTGGCCCGGGACTATTTTGAGGACAGGTGGCGCAGCTATGTCTTTTCCTACCGGGGGAACATTCTGGTCCTGTCCCAGCTTTCCTCCCAGGAGGAGATCTCGGCCTATACCGATGACTGCGACCGCTTCTGCCGCCTGGCCAGGCGTTCCTGCAAGGCCCTGACCACGGTGGGCATCAGCAGGACCACCACCCAGATCCGGGAGATCTCTTCGGTCTACGACGGAGCCAGGGAGGCGGTCTCCTACAGGGTCATCTACGGCACCGGCAAGGCCATCAACATTCAGGAGATCGCTCCCGAGAGCGATACCAGCGAGACCCAGTTCGAGGAGATCCTGCAGGGCCTGTTCAAGCAGATCCGGATGGGCAACGAAGAACTGCTGAAAGAACAGATCGGCCGTCTGACCGCCTGGATCGGCCGCTCCGGCCTGGGGATCCGGGAATACCGCCTGGTCCTGATGGACCTGGTCACGGGCTTCTACCGCTTCTGCACAGGCAGCGAGATCGACATAGAGAGGGTCAGCCCGGAGCATGAGGATATCTATACCTACCTTCTGCAGATGGACTCTGCGGAAGATATAGGCCAGTGGCTTTACGAGATCTCGGAGCGGGCCCTTGCCATCCTCAGGGACCAGCGTCTGACCAAGACCCAGTCCTTTGTGACCCAGGCCCTGGAATTCGTCAGGGACCACTACAGTGATTCGGACCTGGACCTGGAGATGGTCTGTTCCTCCCTGGGCGTCAGCGCCGCCTATTTTTCCACGGTCTTCAAAAAGGAGACAGGATCCACCTTCATCAGCTACCTGACGGACTACCGGATGAAGGAGGCCATCCGCCTCATGGATGAGGAAGACGAGAAGACCTATATCACGGCGGAGAAGGTGGGCTATGCGGATCCCAACTACTTCAGCTATGTATTTAAGAAGAAATTCGGTATGTCACCTACCAGGTACAGGAAAACAAAGGACAGCAAATCGTGAAGGATAGAATCGGAAGGGATCTGGAAAAGATCAGAAAACGGCTGAAGATAGGAAGCGCTGGCATACAGATGTCCATAACCCTGTCCTTTTCTTTGATCGCAGGGATCGGCATGGTCCTTCTGGGGATCATTCTGTACAGCCAGTTCTCTGTCAGGAGCCAGGCCGTGACCACGGAAAATGCCGGCCAGTTCCTGGCCCAGACCAAGCGGTCCACCGAGGACTACCTGCGGAGCATGCGGCGGATCTCGGACGCCCTCTATTACTCCTGCATCAAGAACAAGGATCTGGAGACAGACTCCCTGGATCCGGAATTCAGCCTCCTCTACGAGGCCTACAGGGACGACCTGGTCAGCATCGCCCTCTATACAGAGGACGGAGACCTGGTCAGCGCTGTCCCGGTCTCCGCCGGACGGGAGGGAGTGGACGTAACGGACCAGTCCTGGTTCACGGACGCCCTGGGTACGGTGGAAAACCTGCACTTTTCCCTGCCCCACGTCCAGAATCTCTTCGATGAGACCCCGGGACGCTACCACTGGGTCATTTCCATGAGCCAGGCGGTGGAGCTGAGCCGCAGAGGGCTTCCCGAGCAGGGAGTCCTGCTGGTGGACATGAACTTCTCGGGCATCAAGCAGCTGCTGGAGAAGGCCAATCCGGACAATACCTCGGAATATATCTACCTCTGCAGCAGCAGGGGGGATATCATCTATCATCCCCGCATGAGCCTGATCAACGCGGGCCTGTATTCCGAAGACAACCTGACCGCCGCCGGCAGGACCGACGGCACCTACATGGATTTCTTTGAAGGGACCAACCGGACCACCATCGTAAAGACCGTCAGCTATACCGGATGGAAGCTGGTCAGCGTGATCCCTCATAAGAGCTACAGCATGGGCATGGGCAAAAGTCCCTATTTCGTGGTTCTGGTCCTCTCCTTTGCTCTCCTTGGCATTCTTCTGGTCAACCAGATCGTATCCGGAAATATCGTAAGCCCCCTTCTGAAGCTGGACGATTCCGTAAAGGATCTGGAGAACGGCAACTTAAGTCCGGAGATCTATATCGGAGGCCCCCAGGAGGTGGAACACCTGGGCAGGACCCTGAAGACCTCCGTCCAGAAGATCAACGAGCTGATGGAGGATGTGCTTACGGAGCAGGAGCAGAAGAGACGGAGCGAGCTGGACGCCCTCCAGTCCCAGATCAACCCCCATTTCCTCTACAATACCCTGGACTCGGTGGTCTGGATGATCGAGGGTGGCCATGACGAGGGCGCCGTATATATGATCCGCCAGCTGGCCAGCCTCCTTCGGATCAGTATCAGCCACGGCCGGACCATCATCCCCATCCGGGACGAGATTCGCCACGCCCAGTCCTATATGAATATCCAGCAGATCCGCTACAAGAACAGCTTTACGGTCACCTTCGACATCCCGGAGGAGATCATGGATCTGTGCACCGTCAAGCTGATCCTCCAGCCCATCCTGGAGAATGCCATTTATTACGGCGTCCAGTCCATGGACGGGGACGGAGAGATCCTGGTGCGGGGAAGCAGAGAGGGAGACGATGTCTTTCTTGACGTAACGGACAACGGCCTGGGCATGCCGGAAGAGAGAGTAAGGGAACTGCTCTCCGGCAGAGAGCCGGACATGGAGGAGAACGCCTCCCGGCACGGAAACGGCGTGGGCCTTAACAACGTCCATTCCAGGATCAGGCTCCGCTTCGGGGCCGCCTACGGCCTTGTCATCGAGTCCGAGCCGGACGAGGGGACCACGGTCAGGATCCATCTGCCGGCCATCCCTTATCAGAACGATCTTGAGACCATGCTGGACGGCAGGAAGGGAGGCGGCAGTGAAAAGAAAAGGTGATTTTATGAGGGGGCCCTGGATGGCGGCTGCCATCGTGGTCTTTCTGGCCGCGGCCATCCTCTGGTCTGCGGTGAACCTGCTGAAGGAAGAGGAGAAAAAGCCCATGTACCGGGTCTCCGTGGTGGTGGAGGACAGCGGGAGCGAAAGATGGACCGCCTTCCGCCTGGGCATCGACCAGGCAGCCAGGGAATACGGCATGGACGTGACCTTTGCGGCCACGGGAAGCTTTGAAGAGACAGAGGACCAGAAGAACCTGATCGGCCAGGAGGTCCAGTCCGGGACCCAGGCCCTGATCCTGTCGGTCTTTGATTCGGAGGAGGCAGGAAGCCTCCTGGAGGGGATCTCCTCCGGCATTCCCGTGATCCTGGCGGAAACGGACGCCATCCGGCCGGAAGGACCGGAGACGGCGGCCGTGGCCCTGCCCGGCAGAGAAATGGGGCGGGCCCTGGGAGATATGCTTCTGAAGGCGGGCGTGGATGAGCCCTCGGTGGCCGTCCTTGCAAGGAGCCGGGAAAGATATCTGGAAATGGAAATGCTGGAGGGCCTGACGGAGACCGTAAGGGCGGCGGGCGGAAGTCTTCTGGTCCTGAAAGAGGGAGAGGCGGATCCGGATGTCCTCCTGTCCAGAGCCAGGACCCAGGATCTGATCGCTGTGCTGGACGACAGTCTTTTAGTCACTGCGGCGGCCCTGATGGAGGAAAAAGGCCTGAAAAAGGGAAAGCTTTACGGCGTGGGCTGCAGCCCCTCCGCGGTCACGGCCCTGGACAAAGGGATCATCAGCGGCATGGTCATTCCCAACGATTTTACCATGGGATATCAGAGCATGGCCCAGCTGGCCGGCTATATGGCCAAAGACCTGCCCGCCCTGTCGGACATTCAGGTGGGGTATACGCCGGTAAAAACAGAAGATGTACACGACCCCGACGTGGAAAAGCTGCTTTTCCCGCTGGTACAGTAAAAAGGGGGAGACCCTTATGAAAAGATGCAGAAGATACGTATGCCTGGCCGCCCTTACGGCCCTGGTCCTGATTTTCCTCTCCGCCTGCGGAAAAAAGCAGGGCACGGGAGATATCCGTATAGGCGTTGCCGTATATGACGAGTACGATACCTTTGTTTCGGAGCTGACGGAGGCTTTCCTTGCGGATGTGGCCGAAGTCAATGCAGTGGGAACGAATGCCCCGGTCAGTGTGGTCCGCTATAACGCCGCCCAGAGCCAGATCACCCAGAACGAGCAGGTGGAGCAGATGATCTCCAAGGGCTGCAGCGTGATCTGCGTCAATCTGGTGGACAGAACGGACCCCTCCATGATCATCGAAATGGCCCGAGAGGCAGACGTCCCCGTCATCTTTTTCAACCGGGAGCTGGTGGAGGAAGACCTGATGAGCTGGAACCGGCTCTACTACGTGGGGGCGGACGCCTTTGAATCCGGCCGGATCCAGGGCAGGACCGCAGCGGCCTATATAAAGGAGCATCCGGAGACCGACCGGAACGGGGACGGTGTCATCCAGTACGTGGTGCTGGAAGGGGAAGCCGGCCACCAGGACGCCATCGTCAGGAGCGAGACCTCCGTGGACGCCCTGATCGAAGAGGGCATCCAGATCGAAAAGCTGGAATCCGCCATCGCCAACTGGAACAGAGCCCAGGCCCGGAACCGTATGGAGCAGATGATCGAGACCTACGGAGAGGGCGTGGAACTGGTCCTGGCCAACAACGACGACATGGCCCTGGGGGCGGCGGACGCCTGTGACAGCAGGGAGATCCCCGAGGAGGAGAGGCCTGCCATCATAGGGATCGACGGGACAAAAGTCGGTCTGGAAGGGGTCAGGAATGGAAAACTGATCGGAACTGTGTATAATGATAAGGAAGGCCAGGCCAGAGCCATGCTGCAGCTGGCCCTGGCCGCGGCCACCGGAGAGGGGATGGAGGATCTGCCGCTTACGGACGGAAAGTATATCCGCCTTCCCTATTCGGAGATCACTTTGGACAACATCAGCCGGCTCGGGGAAGAGGCTCCCTGAGCAGAATGAGAGGAAGCATGTATCCGGAAATCGAATCCTGGAAAGAATTTTATGAAGAGCTGGACCCCGACAAGAGGAAGGCTCTCTATGAGGAAGGCCTGAAGAAACTGGAGGACGATGGGGCAAACGCCCTGCGGGGAGAACTTCTTGATCTGCGCTATACGGACCCCAGGGACCCCAAGCACAGGGTGGACAACTTCCTCTGGCAGATGGTGATCCTGCCGGGGTTCCTCAGACCCATCTATTTCATTAAGGCCGTGGGAGAGCGGGAGATCAGAGGCATTATCCGGGACCTGGGCCTTTCGGGAGCCGGGGACTGGGACGAAGCAAAGCGCCACGCCGCCTACTGGGAATACAGAAACGCCGCGGACCGCTACCTTTCCACCTGCACAGGGCCGGGCTATGCCAAGAAGCTCTTCGGCATGATGGCTTCCAGCGACGAGGAGAAGCTGGCAAGGACCGCCAGGGATCTCTACAGCATGGCCGTCACCGTACCCGAAAAGTACGGAAGGCAGAAAGAGCTGGAGCTTTTCACCTCGGCCCTGAAGGACGCCTTTATCACTTCCTCCTCCGATGCGGAAAGAGCCTGGAATACGGTCCGGTATATGAAGAAAAAATAAGATGATCCTAAGGAAAGGTTTATGCGGACTTTCCTTATGCTGAAGGGGCTCCGGTCTTCCGGAGCCCCTTTTTTGTGTAACATTCCTAAAATTACTATAAAAAAATATACAGGTTTCAATAATGTGATAGTAATTTTTTTCATCAGGTGGTAAACTGATTCTGAT
>DETN01000174.1 GCA_002362155.1 Lachnospiraceae bacterium UBA3287
GAACATCCAGGTGGAATCCATCGATCCCCAGGCAAAGACCGTTACGGCCGGCGGCAGCGAGATCGCCTACGACAAACTGATCTACGCTCTGGGCGCCTACTGCTTCGTGCCTCCCTTCAAGGGACATGACCTGGACAAGGTGGTCTCCATCCGCACCATCGAGGACGCCGCCAAGATCAAGGACATGATCCCGAAGATCAGGACAGCGGCCGTCATCGGCGGCGGCGTTCTGGGCCTGGAGGCCGCATGGTCTCTGTGCAGGGCCAAGGTCAAAGTGACGGTCATCGAAGGCGCGCCCGCCCTGATGGCAAGGCAGCTCAATCCCGCCGCCTCAGCCATGATCAAGACCCTGGCTGAGGATGCAGGCGTGAAGGTCTATACCGCCGCTTCCACCTCCGAGATCAATGAAGACGGCGTTGTCCTTGCAGACGGCACCGTGATCCCCGCAGACCTGGTGATCGTATCCACCGGCGTAAGAGGCAACCTGACCCCCGCAAAGGAGGCAGGCATGACCATCAGCCGGTCCATCGTGGTAAACGACCACATGGAGACAAATCTTCCCGACATCTACGCGGCAGGCGACTGCGCTGAATGCGGCGGCATCAACTATGCCCTCTGGAGCCAGTCCGTGGAGCAGGGCAAGACAGCAGGCGCCAATGCGGCCGGGGACGATGTCTCCTACGAGACCGTGGACGGAGCCCTTTCCTTCAACGGCATGAACACTTCCCTCTTCGCCATCGGAGACAACGGCACCGATCCTTCAAAGCTCTACAAGACCGTAGAGACCACGGACCTGCGCCGCAGGCAGTATGAGAAGTATGTCTTCGAAAAGAACCGCCTGGTGGGCGTCATCCTGATCGGCGACACCTCCCGCCTGGCGGAGCTGACCATGAAGGTAAAGGACCATGCCAAGTTCAGCGACGTGATAAAGCTCTGATGCTCTGAGCCCTTTGGTCTGACGTTAATACAAACCAGCCCCCGGATCTGCACTGAGGCAGATCCGGGGGCGCTTCCTTTCCCTTTGCGGCGGCTGCAAAACTGCTGTCTTTCCTTATTCTTTATCCTGCAGGCGCCCTCACTCAGGGTCCTTTCCTTCCTCATGGGCGCGGTTGGTCCTGGACAGAAGGAAAAGGACTCCGTATCCCGCTGCAAAGATGAAAATAAAGAAGGCCAGGGAAAAGATAAGGGCCTTTCCCTTGGCCGTTCCGTGCATAACAAAGAAGAAAAAGAGGATGACAGAAAAGAGGCTGGCGCAGGCACCGCTGATCAGGGCATAGTTTTTACCGCTTCCCCTTACTTTCCTTTCAAAGGCCCCTGCCCTGACTGTCAGGGCAAGATACAGGATCCCGCCCGTAAGAAGGATCAGGGTCTCTCCCAGGACCAGGGAAAGGTCCCCCTTCCATAAGATCTGGACAGTGATCACGGCCGCGCAGATCAGGAATGAGGCGCCGAAAGCCAGGCTTCCTGCCCTTTCTGCCTCCTGCTTCTGAGAGTCTCCGTAATCCGCCACCTTCTGCAGGGTGTCCTTCAGTTCTTTATCCATCTCCTCACCTTTCCTTTCTCCGTCTATGATTTCCCTGATATCCGTATCGTAGAAATCTGCCAGTTCCACAAGAAGGCTCAGGTCTGGGAGGTTCCTGCCGTTCTCCCATCTGGAGACAGTCCTGTCCGTTACGCCGAAGCTTTCCGCCAGTTCCTCCTGGGTCAGTCCCTTTTCATTCCTGAGTTTCTTTAGAAATAAGCCGATCTTTATCTGGTCCATATCGACCTCCTTTCTGCGCCTTTTATGCTTCCACCATACTTCAATCCGCCCATTTCTGCCACGACGCAGTGCGGGACCTGCCCTTTCTCTCACCCGACACTTCATGTCGGGGCATCTCCGGAGCCTGAAAAATAAGAAGAGGGCAGGAAAAACAGTTCTCTGTTTCTCCATACCCTCTTTATTGTCCCTGCAGACATTTCTGAGACAGGGGAGTTTCCATTTCCCGGGTCATACGGCTCTTAGCTGTCTTCCCTCTCCCCCCGGCTTTTACAGACTTTCCATGCCCATAAGCTCCAGTACCTTCCCCGCATAGGCTTCGGGGCAGTTGATGGAAAACTCTCCGTGATACAGCCCTTCTCTGATCTCCAGCCTGCTCCCCTTAAGCATTCCATGGAGAAGCTCTGCGGACCGGATCATGTTTTTCAGTTCCCTGCCTCCCACAGTGACAAGGACCCTGGCGGAAGTTTCCTTCAGGGCCTCTTTGGGGCTGTAGGCGGTGCTTGCTTTCGTAAAGGCGATCAGGTTCTCCTTCGTGATGGCCGCGCTGTCCCTGTAGTAGTCGTCGAAGAGATCCTCCCGGATCTTCAGAGACCGGAACTGAAGGGAGGCGAACCATTTCTGCCGGATCAGACCGTAGGAGGAAGAAAAGGAAGGGCCAATCAGGGCGTTTGTCACTCTGTCGGGGATCATGGAGGCACTTTCTATGACGGCATATCTGCAGATATCTCCCCGCCTGGAAAGGAGCTCCGTCAGGATCTGGCCGCCCAGGGAAAGCCCTCCCATCAGAAGGAGGGACCCGCCGTATTCCCGGTCTATAAAGGAGATGATCCGCTCCGCGTTCCTTTCTATGCTTTCGAAGTCTGCGTCGCTCCCCGCATGGCCGTCCAGAACGGGCAGAAGGACATGAAAGCGGTCAGAAAGGAGCTCTGCCTCCTTCCTGTAGTTCCACCAGGAAAGGCCTCCTCCGTGCAGCAGCATTATGGCATCGGGATTTTCTTTTCCGTACTCGATGACCTTCATAGTCTCCCCCATCTTCTTTTCTCCGGCCTGGCCCGGCGTCAGCAGCATCAGCTCTGACCGCAGAGCGCCTGTTCGAATCTTTCAGGATCCAGCATCCTTATGACTCTGGCGGGATTGCCCACCGCCACGCCGTAGTCGGGCACGTCCTTTGTGACCACGGAGGCCGATCCGATCACGGCGTATTTTCCTACGGTCACCCCGGGCATGATGGTGGCTCCGGCCCCGATCCAGGCCCCCTTCCTGATCAGAATGGGCCGGCAGATCAGGATCTGTCTCTCGTACAGGTCGTGATTGTTGGAGATCAGCTGCACGTTGGCTGCCAGCTGGACATCGTCTTCTATGGTGATCCCGCCCCTGGCCATGGCCAGGAGGTTGGGATTGATATATACGTTCCTGCCTATGACCAGCTTGTGGAGGGCCGCCCCGTTTATGGGGGCGCAGACTGTGGATCCCTCCCCCAGCCTGTCTCCGAACAGTTCATCAAGGATCTTTTTATATTCCGGCGTCTCCGGCATGGTCTGGCGAAGACGGAACATAAGCTCCCTCTGCTTCCTGTCCCTCTCCAGCTCCTCCGCTCCTCTTTGTCTCATATCTTCGATATACTCTTCCAATGCTGTCATTCCTTTCTTTTAAATGAGTATCTTTAACCGGACCGGCGCCTTCTGCTCCGCTGCCTTACGGGGGCTTACCGCCCTTGTTCCGAAAGATGCGCGCACCAGTCCTCGAATTCTTTTAAGGTTTCATAGGCGGAAAAAGAGAACGCATACCCTTCCGGGTCCCCGTCCTTCAGATAGAGATAGAGCCAGGGACCGGAATCTCCGTCCACCGGGTCCTCCGGTCTGGGAGAAGCGCTCCCCAGATCCAGAAATCTTAAAAACTCCTTCCACTCTTCTTCCGTCAGTTCGAAGGATCCTTTGCGGACGGTATCCTTTTCTTCGGCAGGGCCGTAATCGCCCTCCACCTGCCTGGTCTCGTGGAAGAACATGTGCTTTCCCTCCTCCACATAGACCCGGTATCTCTGGTAGAAGGCGTTATAGTTGATATTTTCCTCGGTATAGTAGAAATCCAGGAAGTTTTCCCCTTCCGGGCCGGCGTTTTCCTCTCCCGTGACAGGACCTGAAGGAACCGCGTCCTGACTCTCCCCTTTGCAGGAAGCCAGGATCAGCCCCAGGAGAATACAGAGGAGCGGCATCATTGTCTTTTTCATTTGAGACCTCCTTCCCGGACCGGCGTCAGTTTTCCCTGTCTTTTCCCGGCATCTTTCTCCTGCGCCTTTCTCTCATTTCTTTTTTCTGTCTCCGGTTCAGTTCCCGCTCGATCCGGTTCAGGGTATGGAAGAAGCGGTGGGTGGCAACGGCGGGACCGAAAAGAAAAAGGCCCAGGGTGTTCCAGAGGAACATGTGGCGGAAGGAGGTATAGGGACCCGGAAGCCCCAGGCTCTTTGCCTTCTCCTTAAGTTCCTCCGAGATCCTGGCCATCCACACCAGGGTATAGATAAAGAGATCCGGGATCCCCAGGAGATAGGCCTTCCAGTAGGGCATGACCTTATGTCCCAGGATCTCTTCCAGCTCCTCCTGCAGGCCGCCCATGGGCATGTAGAGAAGGAAAAAGATCCCCGCTGTGCAGAAATCTGTAAGGCCCAGAAGAAAACCGGGCCTCTTTGTATGTCTGAACCGCATGTCTTAACCCCATTCCTTCGAAAGATTCAGGCTCTCCCTGTCAGAATCAAGTATAGCAGATTCGCACGCTTTTTTTGATATGCCCGGGTATTTTCCCGGATCGCAGGGTCCCCGGGAAAAAGGGGCGGAGCAGGCGCAGATCTCCCCCATGGCATTTTTAATTTTCCATGCGCCGGATTTTAATCTGTTTTTAATCCTTCTTAAAGGATTCATTCATCCTGCGGCGGTATCCTTTACTTACATTCAGGGGAACAAAGAACTCCCCGGAACAGAAAGATAAGGAATATCAAAATATAAAAAGACCGCAGGAGGCATAAAAATGGAAATGTTCGAAAAAGTTCAGATGCTGAAAAAAGAGACCGGCGTGACCTATGAGGAAGCCAGAAAGGTGCTGGAAGAGGCAGGGGGAGATCTGACGGAAGCCATGATCCTTTTAGAGCGAAGGGGCCATAAAAGCAGAGCCGGCAGAGACTCTCAGGAGCAGCCCGCCAGAAACTTCGGCAGGAGCCTTGGCAGAATGATCAAAGCCCTGATCCGCTTCATTAAGAGGACCTCCTTTAACGTGACAAGAGAAGACAGGCTGGTCTTCACCATGCCTACCTTCGTATTTGCCCTTCTCCTTTTCTTCTTCTGGGAGCCCATCCTTCCCGCCATGCTCATCTCCCTCTTCTTCGGCGTACGCTTCCACTTCACCGGAGGAGAAGATGTGGGAAAGCCCAACATGATCCTTAAAAAGGCCGGCGATCTGGCCAGGGAAGTAACGGATGAGTTTTCCGGTGAAAAGGAAAAGACAGAAGCCCGTACGCCCGAAGATACGGCAGAAGAAGCGCGTGCGGCATTCTGATCCGGGGATCCGAGCATAAAGCTCAATAAAAGTCCACAGAAAGGGGGGCAGGTCCTGCACGCGAATGCAGAATCTGCCCCCTGCTTTTTGTCATTTTTTCTTTTTGTCTGATCTTTCTTTATCCGGATTTAACTTTTCCGATTTTTCTCTGTCAGGCTCTTTCCCGCTTCAGCCCCAGAGTCCGTTCACGCTGATACTCCCGTCCTCATTCATCCACAGCGAATATGCGTGGTCGGTAAAGAGATCGTCCAGGCCCACCAGGATGTCGATGCCGCCGTCTTCAAAGCTGAGGAGCTCCAGGCTGAGCCTCTTTATCAGTTCTTCCCTGGTGATGGTCCCTGCTTCGTCGTCCCATGTCTCTACCATTCCGTCTTCATCCGACAGATCGTCCGCGACTGCCTGAAAGATCTGCCTTTCAAGGGACTCCCTGTCAGCCTGGAATCTGAGGAAAGCCTCCGTGGCCCTGACAGCCCTATGACAGTTGTCCGGATCGCACTGAAGGTAAACAGACACACCGCTGCCTTCGCCCGCCGGATCCGGGCGGACGTTTTCATTGTAAGCCTTCATGGAATACCTGTCCCAGGCGATATCAAAGTCCCCGAAGCCCTCCACGGTCCATACGGCCCTTTCCAGGGCTTCCTTTCCGGCCCTTTCCAGGGCTTCGTCTCTGACGCCGGATTCCAGAAGTCTGTCCAGGACTATGGCGGCGGGATTATTCTTATCTTTCAGTGCCAGGACCCTGTACGCCGTGCCGGCCTTGAACTTCAGGCTCCTGTTTTCCGCAAAATCCCTGTCGTTGAAGGGAACGGCCATGCATCTGCCCACCATCTTAGGCTTCCCTCCGGGCGTATCGATGACAGCGGAATAGTCCACATATGCATAACCGATGGCCATGCCGCCCGCTCTTTTTACCTTCCTGACATCTGCGTCATGGGCGCAGTAAATCAGGACCTCCCGGGGCTCCTTTTCAAAGCGGTCCCTGAAGCGGGTCAGGACCTTCCGATAGATCTGTTCGTCAGAGGCCACGTCTGCTTCCTTCTCCAGGACCTCCTCCAGCAGGAAGTTGTTTCCGCCCTCCCTGCATCGTCTGACTCTCAGGCGGTAACATACGCCTCTTTCAAAGCGGGGGCTGTAGGGATATCCGATGAGCTTCCTTCTGCAGAGCCAGTAGACATTTCCGTCTGTCCCGAAAGGGTGGGTTTCATCCGCCTCCCAGGGCTGGCTGAAGCGGATATGGACCAGGTCCTCCTTTCCGAAGGAGGAAAACTTCGAGCATCCTTTCTCCCAGGCCCAGGTCACCTTGACCGTAATATCTTCACTGATCCCTTCGAACTGGGCCAGGAACTCTTCTTTAGTCTGCCTGCTGTCTGTTCTGAAACTCTCCTTCTCTGCCATCTGCCCTGTTCCTCTCTTATGCCTTTCCCCTGACCATGGCGCATCCCTGGAAGGCCCTCTCGCCTATATACTTTACGCTGCCGGGAATGTGAAGAATCCTGAGAGAAGTGCAGTCCAGGAAGGCCTCATCCCCGATCCATTCAAGGCCTCCCGGCAGGGTCAGGCGCCGAAGGCTCCCGCATCCGCTGAAAGCTCCGCCCCGGATCTCTCTGACGCCCATGGGGATGGAAATATCTTTAAGCCTCCCGCAGGAGAAAAATGTTCTTCTTTCAATGACCTTAAGCCCGGCGGGAAGGACTGCCTCTCTTAAGGCTGTGCATTCCCTGAAAGCCTCTCTTCCGATTTCTTCCACCGAATCCGGGATCAGGATGCTTTCCAGGCTATCACATCCTGCAAAGGCCTCTTCTCCGATCTCCCTGACTCCCTCCGGGACTCTCACGTCTCCTCCCAGCCCTAAATATCCGTAAAGGACGCCTGCAAAGATCACAAAGCCTTCAGGACCCGCAAGGCCCGGGCATCCGAAAAAGGCGTTCTTTCCCGCGTCTTTGCAGCCTGCCGGAAGATCAAGATCCCTCAGGGATGTACATGCCCCGAAGGCATAGTCCCCGATCCTTGTCAGGCTCTCCGGCAGTGACACCTTCTCAAGATCAGTGCAGCCCTGAAAGGTCCACTCTTCAATGCAGGTGACTCCCTCCGGGATCCGCACGCTCTTAAGGCTCCTGCAGCCCTGAAAGGCTGCAGGGCCTATTACAGCAGTGCTCTCCGGTATCTCAATGTCCGTCAGATTTTCGCAGCCCTGAAAGGCACTCCCTCCTATAGCCGTCAGTCCTTCCGGAAGAGTCACACCGGTCAGGGATCCGCATGCGTAAAAGGCATTGTCTCCGATTTCCGATACGCTCTCAGGAATGCTGACCTTCGAAAGGCCGGAGCAGCCACTGAAGAAAGACTCTCCGATCCGGGCTGCCCTGCCCCTGATCTCCGCTTCCTTAAGGGACCTGCATCCCTGAAAGACCTTATCTCCCAGATTCCTTACGCTTTCCGGGATCCTTATGGTCTTAAGGTCTTCGCAGTCCCTGAAGGCCCCGCTTCCGATGCAGGCAAGGCCTTCCGGCAGGATGACCTCCCGGACAGCGGGAGGCCCCCAGAAGGCATTCTCCCCTATTTTCCAGACGCTATGTGGGATATGTACATAAGGGCTTTCTCCCGCATAGTCAAAGAGGATCCCCCCTATAATTACAAATCCGTCCGGATCCGCCAGCAGGGGGCAGGCAGTGAAGGCGCTCTCTCCTATGCTTTCCGGGACCCGGTCCATGGAAAGGCTCTCCAGCTTTCCGCACCCGGCGAAAGCATGCGCTCCGATCCTTTTTACCTTCCCGGGGATCCTGACAGAGGCAAGGTCCCTGCAGAACTGGAAGGCCCTGTCTCCGATCTCTTCCAGGTCCTCCGGAAGCCTCACGCCGGCCAGTCTCCTGCAGTCATAAAAGGCCATCTCTCCGATCTTTCTTACGCTGTCCGGAAGGGAGACGGTCTTAATGCGGCCGCAGCCTCTGAAGGCACCGGGGCCTATGATCTCTGTTCCCTCCGGGACGCTCACATGCTGACCGGAGCCGCTGTATTTTTTCAGTATGCCGTTTTCGATCACAAAATCTTCTGCTTTTTCCATGATTTTCTTTCCTTCAGGTGCCGGGTCCCTGGTCATTCTCATTCCACACTACCATAGTCCCTTCCTTTTTGCCACAGGCCCGGGGTTTCCGGATCAGTCAGGTCTGCGGAAAGTCCGCAGGCAGAGGCAGGATCCGTATTCTTACGGCATAAAGGATTGAAATCCCGGATACGTGCGGCTAAGATAGACAGGGAAAGGTCCCTTCCGGACAGGATGGCGGCGTTTTCTTTGAACATTCCCGACAAAACGAACCTGAGGAGGAAAGATATATGAGCCTGTTCACTCTGAAAAACGGAGAAAAGCTATACTACGAAGACATGGGACAGGGGACGGAGACCCTGATCATGATGCACGGCTGGACCAGTTCCAGTGAAATCTATTTAAAGCCCGCAGAGACCCTGCAGAAAAAGGCCAGATGCATCATTTACGACCACCGGGGACACGGAGGGAGCAAAGAGGCGAATAGCGGCTCTCCCACCATGGAGACCCTGGCGCAGGATCTGCACGAGCTGATCGAGGGCCTCTCCCTTTCGAACATTACCCTGCTGGGCTGGTCCATGGGGGCCGGCGTCGTCTTTAACTATGTAAGGCTCTACGGCTGCGAACACTTAAAGCAGATCATCCTCTGCGACATGACGCCCAGGCAGTTAAACGACAGCGAGTGGAAGCTGGGCCTCTACCAGGGCTCCTACACCAGGCAGGACATGGAGCGGGATGCGGGGAAGGATTTCTTCTCCCTCTATAGGGAATTTGCCCTGGGAGCCATTCCCAGGCTGAAAAAGATCCCCGGGTTCCTCCTGAAAAGGCCTCTGAAAAAGAGGCTCTCCGCCTGCGACGAGAAGGTCCTTAAAAGCCTTGCAGCCTCCATGAAGACCCAGGACAACCGCTCCGTGGTGGAAGAAATCACGGTGCCTGTCACCTATTTCTTTGCGGATCCGGGTTCCCTCTTCTCCCCTGCCCTCGCTAACTGGTACGCATCCCATGTGAAGTCCCCCTTCAGGGCTGTCCGCTTTCCCGAAAGCACCCACATGCTGGTCAGCGATCATCCCGAAAAATTCGCGGAAGAAGTAGCAAAGGTCCTTGGCGCGTAAAAAAGCCTGCTTTTCTTTCCTTAAGCCTCCCCTCCCTTATGCGGATCTGCGAAAGCCTCCGCAAAAAGGCCGGGGAGGCTTTTTAAACCAGCAGATACTATATTCTCTCCTTTCCGGGTGCTACCATATCTTCTGAGCCGGGATATGAGCCCGGCGCCGGTGACAGGAATTTCTCCAGGAAGCCCCTGCCAGAGAATCGGCCTGAAAGGAGGGACTTATATGGCTGAGGAAAAAGATAAAAAGATGACAGCGCCGGGCCAGGTCTGCGTATCCTGCCTGGGGCCCATCGGAGGAGCAAGACGGGGCGTAAGATATGCCTCCGGCATCCTGGTCTGTGAGTCCTGCCTGAAACAGGGCGTGCAGGTACTGGGCATGTTAAAACAGAGGGAGGATCCTCGGGAGGCCATAAGTCTTGAAGAGAGCGAAGATCTGGAGACCGGACTGAAAAGGCCCAGGGAGATCGCTGCATTCCTGGACCAGTATGTGATCGGCCAGGAAAAGGCCAAAAGGACACTGGCCGTTGCCGTTTACAACCACTATAAGAGAGTCTTTCAGTCTGCCGGAGAGAACGTCAGCATCGAAAAGAGCAACATCCTTCTGATCGGCCCCACCGGCTCCGGCAAGACCTGCCTGGCCAGGACCCTGGCAAAGCTTCTGGACGTGCCCTTCGCCATTTCGGACGCCACGGCCCTGACCCAGGCGGGATACGTGGGGGAGGACGTGGAGAACGTCCTGCTCAGACTGATCAACGCCGCAGGAGGGGACATCAGCCGGGCCGAAAAAGGCATCGTCTACATCGATGAGATCGACAAGATCGCCAGAAAGGGAGAAAACGTCTCCATTACAAGAGACGTTTCCGGAGAAGGCGTCCAGCAGGGCCTGCTTAAGATCCTGGAAGGCACCGTGGCCTCCGTCCCTCCCAAAGGAGGGCGAAAGCACCCCGGAGATGCCATGCTGGAGATCAACACCCGCAATATTCTCTTTATCTGCGGCGGCGCCTTTGACGGCATAGGAAAAATCATAGGCGGAGAAAAGAGCGGAAAGGCTCTGGGCTTCGGTGCCAGGGTGGGGGAGAGCCGGGAAGAAAGCCTGTCCGGCCTTCTTAAGAAAGTGACGCCCGGGGATCTGATCCGCTACGGCCTGACCCCGGAGTTTACGGGAAGACTTCCCGTGACCGCAGTCCTGGAGGAGCTGGACGAAGATGCCCTGGTCAGGATCCTGTCGGAGCCCAGAAACGCCCTGGTCAGACAGTATCAGGCCCTTATGGCCATGGACGGGGTGGAACTGGTCTTTGAAGAGGACGCCTTAAGAGAGATCGCCCGCACCGCCCTGGAAAAAAGGACCGGGGCCAGGGGCCTTCGGTCCATCATGGAGTCCGTCATGGAGGATGTCATGTTTACTCTTCCGGACGAAGAGGATGCGGAAAAGTGCGTGATCACAAAAGGGGCCGTCCTGGGAAAGGAACCTCCCCTGATCCTGAAAAGACAGCTGCCTGAGGCGCAGGCCTCCTGAAGGCAGATCTGACCGAATAAAAATCGCGGCACCATAAAAGGGATCCGGAAGCCTGTTCAGGACAGGCTCCGGGATCCCTTTTTTCAAATGCTTTCGGCCAGAAAGGCCTTTGGAAGCCCCTCATCCGGCAGGCAGTTTCCTTATGTTTCATTAATCAGCTTTTACTGTGCAGCGCCTTACCATGTCTTCGATCTCAGCATCGCCTTCGATACTGATCAGGTAGTGTACATCGTCATTCACTGAGGCCAGAAAGGCAGGTCTGCCATCGTAATATGAATAGTAGATGCCGCCGTCCGCTTCCTTATGGTCCGGATCTTCCATGGCCTCCGCCAGATAATCCTCGTATACCTCCTGATTCGGCACAAGCAGCAGGGCTGCCGTTTCATCCAGGTTGTCACCTTTGGCAATATAGGCGGCTCCCCTGGCAAATTCGACAGACCATCCGCCGGTCAGCTCTACAATCACTTCGGCAGCATTGTCTGAGTCCCGGTTCAAACAGGCAGAGGCTATATGTCTCACACTGTCAGAAGCCGTGCTTTCAGCCGGTTCGCTGCTTTCCTTCCGGTACGCTGGTCTCTGCCGGCGCACTGGTCTCTGACGGCTTACCTGTGCCGCAGCCCCAGAGGGCAGCTGTCATACAGATCACAAGCATCATGCAAATCATCTTTTTCATTATAAATATCC
The DNA here is from genome assembly GCA_002362155.1 of Lachnospiraceae bacterium UBA3287. Taxonomy (GTDB): domain Bacteria; phylum Bacillota; class Clostridia; order Lachnospirales; family Lachnospiraceae; genus CAG-791. The sequence continues at coordinate 11,651 of DETN01000174.1, forward strand.
TCCTGTCAGTCAGCTCACAGGGTCAGAGGCCCCGGATCTCCTTATCCCCTGACTGACTTCGTTTTCCTGTGTCCCGGACGGGGATCTGATTTTCTCTGCCCTGCCGATACCAGTCTATCGCATCTGCCGCCGGTCAATAAACCCTCTTTTTCCAGGCTGTTTTTCGTCCGGATCCGGCTGGTCTGACAGGCCTCTCCATGCCGCAGAAGTCTTTTTCTGTCCATAACCTCTTCCGCCTCACGGGGGTAAAATATTGCTGACAGGAAAACAGAAGACGCTTTCAGACTTCTGAAACGAAAGGCCGGGAAGGGGGAGAAAAGTTATGGTCAGAATTCTTTCAGACAGTACCTGCGATCTCAGTCCGGAACTGATCCGGCAGTACAATATCGGCATCATCCCTCTCTATGTCCATCTGGGGGACAAGGAATACCGGGACGGGGTGGACATTAAGCCTGATGAGATCTTCAGATGGTCCGACGAAAACAGTCAGACCCCCAGGACCGCCGCCCCGGACATAGAGGAAATCAGCACATATCTGGACAGGGACGGAAAGGATGAATACGTGGTCTTCACCATCTCCTCCTCCATGTCGTCCAGCTTCAGCAACTGCCGGCTGACGGCCATGGAGCTGGGCATGGAGGACAGGGTCTTTGTCATTGACTCCGGAAACCTCTCCACAGGCATAGGGCTTCTGGCCATCAGAGCAGCCCTGATGGCCCGGGAGGGCATGAGCGGCTCTCAGATCGCCGCTGAAACAGAGAAGATCAAGGATAAAGTCAGGGCCAGCTTTGTGGTGGATACCCTGACCTACCTTCACCGGGGCGGGCGCTGCTCGGGCCTTTCCGCCTTCTTCGGCTCTGCTCTGCAGATCCATCCCAGGATTGTCGTAGAAGGCGGATCCATGCATCCGGAAAAGAAATACCGGGGCAAAAGCAGCCGCTGCATCATGAACTACGTAAAGGACATGGAGGAGGACCTGAAAAAGGCCTGTCCCGACAGAGTCTTCATCACCCATTCGGGATGTGACCGGGAGACGGTGGAGGCCGTAAGGACTTATCTGGAGGGCCTTGGCCGCTTCGACGAGATCCTGGAAACAAGAGCCGGCGCCGTCATCTCCTCCCACTGCGGCCCCGGAACTCTGGGAGTCCTCTTTATCGCGGGCTGAGCATGGCCGGAAGGGACCATAAAACAAAATAAGCAAAGATGCAGAAGGGATTCCGCAGCCGCCTGGCATTTCAGGTCTGGTGGCCTCGGAATCCCTTTATTTTCCCTTCTGTTCCTCTTTCTCTCTCCCGCCGAAAGACTGTCCAGGGCAGGCAGTT
>DETN01000020.1 GCA_002362155.1 Lachnospiraceae bacterium UBA3287
AAGAAGTTCAAGGATAAGAGATTTGCCGCCAAATGCGACAGAGAGCTGATCCGCAAAGGCTGCGCCCTTCTGGGCATGGAAGTCAGGGACGTGGCAGAGATCTGCATCCGGGGCATGGAAGAACATGCGGCAGAGATCGGACTGGACGGAGAATAAAAAAAAGACAGGACAGAAGCCATCGGCACTCTCTTTATGCCGTCTGCGGTTTCTGTCCTGTTTTTTTTAAAAGGAACGACGCTTTCCTCTGACGCCCAGGGCCTGGCCGAAGAAGGCTCCCACGCCGCCTCCGATGATGTGGGTCAGGTTGGAGATGCTGTCCCGGACCATGATGCCCTCATAGATCTGCTGGCCTATGAAAAAGAGAGCCACCAGGATAAAGGTCATGGGGATCTCTCCCTCCCGGAAGTTGGTGAAGGAGGAGAGGAGAATAAAGGCAAAGACAACGCCGCTGGCCCCGCACAGGCCAGTATAGGGGAAGAGGACGAAGTTGATGATGCCGGTGGCCAGGGCGGTGACCCCGATCAGCCGGAGCATGGCGTCAGTCCCGTATTTTTCCTCCAGGATGGGTCCCAGCAGCAGGATATAGGCTGCGTTGCCCATGAAGTGATCCCAGTCCGCATGGCCGAAAATGTGGCTTATGAAGCGGAGCCAGGTCAGGGGATCCAGAAGGGAAGCCCTGTAGTTCATAAAAAGAAGCTGGGTGGACATGCCTCCTGTAAGTTCGCCCAGCAGGGTGGCTGCAAAGCAGATGAAGACAAAGCCCAGGGTTATGGGGGCGTTCAGTACGATACGGTATTTCTTGTTCATACGTATGTCCTTCCTTTGAGATCCGGATCCTGTCCGGGTCTTTCTTATTCTGACACAGATTCCGGAGAGCAGCCAGACATGGTTTGTTACCTGCCTCCTTTTCCTTTGAGAGAATAAAAAAAGTCCCGAAATGGAAACCATTCCGGGACTGAAGCTGGCACCGGGAATCGGACCCGGGACCTCCGCACTACCAATGCGACGCTCTACCGACTGAGCCATGCCAGCAGCTTTTGTGCTCTCACAAGCAACGAATTTATTCTATCAGAGCCTTGGGCTTTTGTCAATCATCCTTTTGATTTTTTGAAAGACGCACTTCTGACGGAAAATGCAGCAGTTTTCAGATTATTCCGCAAAAAAGGGGGGAAGAAGAGAAAAGAGCAGCCCGGAGACATGCTCCGGGCTGTTATCATCAAATTGGTTCCTGAGGATCTTACGGTCAGTTGCCGTTGGCTTTCTTTGCAGCCTCCTCGGCCGCTTTCTGTGCGGCTTCCTCTTCACGATCTTTCTTAGCCTTTTCTTCGGCTTCCTTCTGCGCTTTCTTTCTGGCTGCCGCCTGGGCCTTTTTCCTGGCTTCTTCCTTCTTCTTCTGTTCTTCCTTATACTTCTCGTAGTGGTATTCGCAGTATTCCTTTTCCGCGGGTTCCGTACCCTCTACGAAATATTCGGTGATGGAAGGACATACGCCCTTGTAGGGAAGCTGGCCGGTGACCTTGCAGACGGTGGCTGTGGTCAGGTTGTCAGGCTTTTCGAACTCGGTCCATTCCTGGTTGGCGGGGATCCGCTCCATGATGGCTCTCCACATGGTCTTGGCCAGGTTGGTCTCTGTGGAATTCAGGTCGATGTTGTTGTCATAGCCGGCCCAGACGGTTCCGGTAAGCTTGGTGGTATATCCGCAGAACCAGACGTCGTTGTTGTCGGAAGTGGTACCGGTCTTGCCGGCGATATAGGTGCTGCCGAAATTGGCGGCATGGCCCGTACCGTTGGGGGCTGTCATGACGTCATGCATGGCGGAGGTCAGGAGCCATGCGGTGGACTTCTTCATGACGGTCCTGGTCTCCTGGGCACGGTTCTCGTCCGTAGCCTCATCGGTGTTGTCCAGGATGACATTGCCTTCGTAGTCTACGACCTTGGTATAGAGCTTGGGCTCTTTATAGACGCCGCCGTTGGCGATGGCCGCGTAGGCCGCGTTCAGCTCGATGTTCTTTACGCCGTAGGTCAGGCCGCCCAGAGCCATGGTCTGGTTGCAGTCCGTATAGATCTCACCGTTAATCTCTTCGCCTTCGGGGCCGATCAGAGTGGTGAAGCCCAGGGTCTGCAGATAGTTGTAGGCGTTGATGGGGCCGTTGATGACATCCTCTTTATGATCGGAATTCAGGGAGGAGATGGTCTTTACGGCCACCGTGTTGGTGGACTGGATGATGGCCTCACGGAAAGCCATGTAGGAATTGGAATAGGTCCTGGAGTAGTTATAGACCTGTATGCCGCTTCCGTTCACGCCGAAGTGATAGGCCTTGTCCTCCTTGGCGCTGGCCAGAGTATAACCGTAAAGGTCGATGGCCGGTGCATAGGTGGAAACGATCTTGAAAGTGGATCCGGGCTGTCTCGTGGTATCGGTGGCCCGGTTCAGGGTGCGGTTGCCGGACTTGGCGCCGCGGCCGCCTACCATAGCCAGCACGTAACCGGTGTGCTGGTCCTCGATGGTGATGGAGATCTGGGGCTGAGGAGTCATGACGATCTTCTCGGTATAGTTGTCCCCTTCGCCCATCTTGGAGTTCCTGAACCACTGGACATCGCCCATGGCCGCTTCCTCGGCTGCCTCCGCGCTGTCCGCTCTGTACAGCAGCTTGTCATTGCCGCCCTGCTCCTTCATGAAGTAGTAGAGGGAGTTGCTGTCGTAGTTGTCAGTGGTGTTGTCGGGGTGGACCACGGTCAGGACATAGTTCAGGAAGTAGCTGGTGGAGGAGGGATAGTTGGCGGGGTCGGAGGCTTCCTCATCCGCTATGGCCTGGATGGCGGGATCCTGGGTGGAATAGATCTTCAGGCCGCCGCTGTAGAGTTCGCCCAGAGCCTTGGTCCTGCTGTAGCCTTTTTCCATCAGATCATCCAGGATCTGATTGGTCAGAGCGTCCACAAAATAGGACTGGATCTGGTTCTCTTCCTTGGTCTTGCCGATGTTGACTTCCCGGATCTCGTCGTAGACCTCCATTCCGGCCGCGCCGTCGTACTCGTCCTTTGTGATCAGATCCTGTTCCAGAAGCTTGGTAAGGACGGTCTGCCGTCTTTCGTTGTTCCTGTCGGGATTGGTGATGGGGTCGAACTCGGTGGGATTCTGGGGAATGGCCGCCAGAACGGATGCCTCTGCCAGGGTCAGATCCTTGACGGACTTGTCAAAGTATCTGTTGGAGGCCGCCTGGACGCCCAGGGTATTGTGGCCCAGGTTGATGGTGTTGAGATAGTTGATCAGGATCACGGTCTTGGCGTCTTGGCCTTTTTCCCTCAGATCCTCCTCCAGATGGATGGCGAGATACTGCTCCTGGATCTTTCTCTTGATGCTTTCCAGCGTTGTCTCGCTGGTCCAGCCCTCAAAGACATTGTTCTTGATCAGCTGCTGGGTAATGGTGGATGCACCTTCTCTGGTCTTGAAGCCGGAGGTCATGTCCTTGACCGCCGCACGGATGATGCCGTAGATGTCGATTCCGTTGTGGGAATAGAATCTTTCGTCCTCAATGACTACGAAGGCGTTGCGGACCATCTGGGGAACGTCATCCTCGGAGACCGGGATACGGTTGGAGTCCGTGGAGACCAGCTTGGCCGTCTGGTTGCCCTTTGCGTCATATACAAAGGAGGAATAGCCCTTGGGACTGACGTCGATGTCGCCTATGGCAGGAGCGCTGTCGATGATGCCCTGGAGGACACCGTAGGCGGCGAAGCTGCCGATGATCATGGCGCCGACGACTGCCAGGAGGACAAGATGGGTGATGAAAAGACTTCCTCTTTTCAGTCGCTTTTCCCCTTTGGCGTTCAGCTCGTTCTTACGGCGCCGGAGACTTTTTTTACCATAATTCATGGAAATCTATGTTCCTTTCTCTGTTGTTCATGCATTGAAAAATGAAGTGTAAAGTGTACATTCCGTACTATTATAGCAAATCCTTTTTAAGGAATAAAGCTTTTTAACAAAGCGTGACGCCGGCCCTTCTGCCCTTCTGCTGCTGCCCCGGGACAGAAACTTGTTTCCGGCCCGGACTGTACCCGGAGCGTTTTTGATAGTATACTGGAAATGACCCGGAAAACAGCGGAGGAAGGCCCATGGCAGGAGAGTATCTGACGATCAGAGGAAGCGGAAAAGGTGAATATACGGAGAAAAAGTCCAGGTTCCTGGGCCTGGCTCTCCACGTGGAATCCGAGGAAGAGGCGGCCGGATATCTGGAAAAGATCCGGAAGCAGTATTATGACGCCAGGCACAACTGCTACGCCTGGATCATCGGGGAGCAGAAGGAAAAGATACGGTCCTCGGACGACGGCGAGCCCTCGGGCACCGCAGGTCAGCCCATCCTTAAAGTGCTGGAGGGGTCCGGCTGCACCAACGTGATGATCATCGTGACCAGGTATTTCGGCGGCACCCTTCTGGGGACCGGGGGCCTGGTAAGAGCCTATACAAAGGCTTCCAGGGAAGCTCTGGAGGATGCGGACCTGGTCCGCATGTGCCTGTGCGACCGGTTTACCGTGACCATAGACTATTCCTTCCTGGACAAGGTAATGTATTTCCTCCGCCAGGCGGGCATCACGCCGGACGATACCCTCTACAGCGACCGTGTGGGGATCGTGCTGACCACCCGGACGGATCTGACCGCGGGGGTCAGGGAGCGGATCACGTCCCTGACGGGCGGAGGCGCCCTTTTTGAGGAGGCCGGACAGGACTTTTATCCCGTGTCCGTTTCGGAGGAATGACAGGGCGGAGATTTTGCCGGAGACATTCCCTGATATAACAAAAATGCATATGAGGGCCATATTTCTTTGACAAATGCCCTCTCCCCGTCATAAACTGATGGAAGCCCGGAGGAAGGCCCCGCCTTCTTTCGGATCCCTGAGATATAAAGAAGCCGTACCGGCATGGAAGAAGCATGCTGTCAATTCAGAAAGGTGGTGGTTTAATTTGGATAAATCTGCAGATTCCCCTTATCCCCGATTATCGAACATAAATAAAAACCACCCTATGGAGGACAGCTATGGAAGAATTAAAGAACAAAGAGCACATCCTGCTGGAGCTGCTCAGCAATAAGGAGTATACCAAGCTCCGCCAGACAGCTGCCGATATGCAGACAGCGGATATCGCTGCCATTATGGACGAGATGGAGGATGAGGATTCCCTCAAGATGTTCCGTCTTCTGCCCAAGGATATGGCAGCGGATGTATTTGCGGACCTGGAACTGGATGATCAGCAGTATATCATTCAGTCCCTGTCCGACCGTGAAGCGGCCAGCGTCATCGACAACCTGGTGGCCGACGATGCCAAGGACCTGCTGGAGGAAATGCCGGCCAACGTGGGCAAGAAGATCCT
>DETN01000137.1:0-26646 GCA_002362155.1 Lachnospiraceae bacterium UBA3287
GCTCCTTGGAAAAGACCCTGCCGGGGTTCTCCAGAAGAAAACGGAAAAGGTTCAGTTCCCTTCCCGTAAAGGCCAGGGGCTCTCCGTTCTTATAGCATTCCATCTTCAGAAGGTCCATGCGGAAGGGCCCCGCCATAAGCTCCGTGTCCCTGTCCCTGGAATAGACCTGGCTTCTTCTGATCAGGGCTCTGGCCGTCTGGATCAGGACAGAAGTATGGAAGGGCTTGGTCAGATAGGAGTCCGCTCCGTAGCCCAGACCCAGGACCTGATTCATCTCATCGTCCTTGCCGGAAAGCATGAGGACAGGAGTATTGTCGCCGGAGCGCCGCATTTCCTGCAGGACTTCATAGCCGCCCTTTCCGGGCATCATGACGTCCAGAATGACCAGCTGATATCTGTCCCGCCGCAGCATCTTAAGTGCCTCATTTCCGTCCGATGCCTCCGCTGTTTCCATGTTTTCCCTGCGGAAGGCCGTCTTCAGGGCCATGCGTATGGGCGCTTCGTCATCCACGATCAGGATCTCATTCATAGACATGGGGCTTCCTCCGTTTTACATTTTAAAAACTTCTGTTATAGTATCACAAAACTGCGGCCTGCCGTAGGCATGCCGCAATTTTGTCAGTGCTTCTTTCCGATATTTTGTTTTCCTGAAAATATCATCAGGTTGTCTGTCTTATTTCAGCTGCCTGTATTTCTTATACCGGAATGATTCCTACGATGACGCAGAGGATCACAGTGATCACGCTGATCAGGAAGTAGGGCGGGATGCTGAACTTCATGTGGTCCTTGAGCTCTGTACCGGTCAGACCGATGGCCAGGAAGGTAGCGGGAACCAGAGGGCTGACCATCAGGGCCAGGTTCTTGCCGATGATCATGGCCACTGCTGTGCTAAGGGAAGCCACGCCGTAGGTCTCGCCTACCTGCATGACCAGAGGCATGATGCCGTAGAAGTAAGCGTCGGTTCCTACGCAGAGACCCAGAGGCAGGGCCAGGATGCCGAAGATGACGTGGATGAACTTGCCCAGGGCGGCGGGGATGATGCCCATGATGGCGTTTGCCATTTCTGTCAGCATGCCGGTTCCGTCAAAGACGCCCACCATGGCGCCTGCGGCAAAGAGGGTGGCGGAAATGATCAGGGCTGCGGGGGCGTGCTTCTTGATCAGCTTGTCCTGAAGCTTCTGGTCGGGATAGTTGACTGCCAGAAGGATGCAGAGGGCGGCCATGAATACCACGTAGCTGGGAGCCAGGCCCGCGGACAGGATGGCGATGACTGCGACGGTAAGGATCAGGTCGAATGCAAGCAGAGGACCGTGCTTTCTGAGGGCGTCCGCTTCGGCGGCTGCCTTCTGGTCGACTTCCACTTCTTCGCCTGCACCCTTGCCTGCGCCGGCCTTAACGGCCATCATGCCCAGGATGACTGCCAGGACGATGTCCAGGACAAGGCCCATGATCTGAACGGGAATGAGGATGTGCCAGAGATCGTTGGCGTCCATTCCCAGAACGGTGGCCGCTCTGGCTGTGGGGCCGCCCCAGGGGAGCAGGTTCATGACGCCCATGCAGGCACCGGTGATGCAAAGCAGGATCTTTGGATCGATCTTCATTCTCTTATAAACGGGATAAAGAGCGGGGATGGTGATCAGGACGGTGGTGGCTGTGGTGCCGTCCAGGTGGGCGATGGTAGCGATGATGGCGGTGGCCACGGTCACGGCGATGACATTGCTGCCTGCCTTTTTGACCAGCCAGTCCACGATGATGTCGAACAGGCCCGTATCGGACAGGACGCCGAAATAGATGACCGAAAAGATAAACAGTATACCGTTGCTGGTGGTGGTGGTGACGCCCTCCTTGATCATGCCGGCCACCTCCACGGGACCGTGCCCCAGGATCAGGGCCGCGATGGCGGGTACGACTACGAGAACGACGATGGGCGACATCTTTCCCTTGAGAAGAAGCGCCACGATCACGATGATCATGATAAAGCCTACTGCTGCAACCATTTTTCTTCCTCCTCTTTCCTTGAAGTGTTTTTTTCTGCTGTCTGTCAGCTGTTACTATAAGGATAAGTGACCGGAATGAAATAAAAGTGACCCTATTATGACAGTTTTGTCACAATAGGGTCACCTTTATTTTTTTGTATTTAGATCATTTACGGATCACGCAGGCGGCCGGCCTTTTTTTTTGGCACGGTCTTCCCTTAATTATCTGCGGACGTAGATGGTGCCTTCCATGATCCTTCTGGCGGTCCTCTGCACGGCAACGCCGGGGACCTTCACTTCCTCTCCCTCTTTCACGATGGTGGGGACCATGGTCATGACGCCGCTGGGGTGTCCGATCCTGACGGTCTCTTTGCCAGGTGCGGGCGCGCCCAGGACCTTCTGAAGAAGAGAGCCTTCCAGGAAAGCCGCTACGGAAATGGAACTGGCGGATGTCAGAGGACAGGCCTTATGGCACTTGAATACGGATATGACGCGGGCGCATACGTCCATGTCTTCCGCTTTTGTTTCTCCGCCTTCGATATCCCTGTAGGAGGCAGGCTTTGTAAAGAAGCCCACCTTGGGAACTGCGGGCTGGTTGTCTGTGGCATCCTTCAGATCAGAGGCAAAGCCCATCTTCACGCAGGCCGTTCCCCGGATCTTCTCCAGCAGGTCGCAGACCTCTTTATTTCCGTTGATCTCTTCGGGAAGCTCCGTGCCCTTCATGCCTATATCCTCCGCCCTGACCAGGACAATGGGATTGGATACGTCCAGGATGGTGGCTTCGATGGGGCCGTGGCCGGGAATGTCCAGAAGATCCAGCGTATTTCCCGTAGGAAGGAGCTTTCCTGTCTTGGAGCCTGCGGGGTTCAGGAAATTGACCTTAAGCTCGGCTGCCGTGCCGTCCACGCCGGCGATATGGCAGTCGCCCTCCTGGGCAAAGGTGCCGGTCTCATGGTCGATGGGAACAGTCACGTCGATGTACTTGTCGGTATTGCGGTTGAAAAGGTGAACATTGGTAACAGGCTCTTTGATGTCCACCAGGCCGCTCTCTACGGCGAAGGGACCGACCGCGGCGGTCATGTTGCCGCAGTTGGACTTGTAGTCGATCTGCTCCTTGCCCACGATGACCTGGCCTACCAGGTACTCTACGTCCACGCCTGCCATGTCGCTCTTCCAGACGATGACGATCTTGTTGTTGGAGGATACGGTGCCGCCCATGCCGTCGATCTGCTTGGGATCGGGGCTTCCCATGACCTGAAGAAAAATGGAATCCCACTCAGCTCTGTCAGCGGGAAGATCCTCTTTTAAAAACATGCAGCCCTTGCTGGTGCCGCCTCTCATGAATACTGTTCTGAACTTTCTCATAGTATGCTCCTCTTCTGATCCTGTCAGCTGATCAGCCTGCTTCGCGGCCCTGCTGCCCAAATTCTGCTTTCCTTGTTCATTATAGTTCTGTCTCATTTGTTTGTAAATATAACATTTGTGACTGAGCCATAACCTTTTTGCATAGCCGGCCTGCATTATGCCGTCAGGAAGTATACAAAAAGAGGACTGCCCCGGAATGCAGTCCTCTTTTGCCCGCCCTGAGACGGAAGTTTATACAGTCAGCTCATATGTGAGGAGGAGCTTCTTTTTAACAATTCCGTTCTGCCTGCCGGATCTTATTTCTTCCTTTTGTTCCGGTTAAAGTTGATCAGGCACCCGGCCTTTACGATCTCTCTCTCATTCTTTGTCATATCCATGATGTAGAGATCGATCTGCACAGCCTTTCCATCCTTTACCACATAGGCCTTGATATCGGACAGATCGCCGTCCAGGGCCTTTCTGATGCCGGGCACATAGATGTAGTCGCCTACTTCGAAGGCATCGGGCTCGCCTTTGAGATGGAAGGGGATCATGCCCCAGTTCATGACGTTGGAGCGGTAGCGCTTGGTGGCATACTCCTTTGTGATGTTGGCCAGACCGCCGATCACTCTCTGGCAGGAAGCTGCCTGCTCGCGGGCGGAACCGTCGCCGGGCTTGTTGGCATAGACCATGGAGCCGATCTCGATGTCCTGCACATTGACATCCTCGGAGCCGGGAATGGTGTTGATCACCCTGTAGACATCCGCAAGGGCGGGATCCTTTTCCACTGCGCTGCCGCCGGATACGCGGACTCTCTCAGTCTGGTCCACAGCCTTGGAACGGCCTACATACTGGGGATCTCTTCTGGACAGAGTGAACTCTGCCAGACCCAGAGGGTTGGATCTGTAAGAGGAAGTCTCACCGGAAGGAATCAGCTCGTCTGTGGTGGTGACTTCATCCAGGATCTTGGAGCAGACCTTTAAGAGGATGTTGTCGGCCAGGGGCTCCAGTTCGGGCCAGGGCTTGATGTTGGGACCGTCAAAGAGAGAGACCTCAGGCTGGGCCTTGCCGAATCCCTGGTAGACGCGGGCCCTGTAAACGGTATCGTCATAGTCGTGCTCAGGCACATTGCCCCATACGTCGTACTCGGCCGCGGAGGTAAGAAGGCCGCCGTTTGCTGCGGTAGCCGCGATGGAACGGGCGTCCATAAGGGCCGCTGCCGCCATCTGGCCGTTGCCGGGCTTGGAACCTTCTCTGTTGGGGAAGTTCCTGGTAGTGTGGCGGATGGACAGGCCGTTGTGCATGGGCGTGTCGCCGGCACCGAAGCAGGGGCCGCAGAAGGCTGTCTTGACGATGGCGCCTGCCGTCATCAGATCTGCGATGTAGCCCTTTCTTGCCAGGTCGATGAATACGGGCTGGGAAGAAGGATAAACGTCAAGGGAGAATTCGCCGGCGCCGCAGCTTCTTCCGCGGAGCATGTTGGCTGCTTCCACCACGTTGGTGTAGTTGCCGCCTGCGCAGCCTGCGATGATGCCCTGCTGGACCTGGAGCTTTCCGTCCCTGATCTTGTCAAGAAGAGTGAATTTTGCTCTTCCGTCTGCGATACGGGCGGCTTCCACCTCTACGGTATGAAGGATATCTGCCAGGTTGGCGTTCAGTTCGTCGATCTCATAGGTGTTGGAGGGATGGAAAGGCAGAGCGATCATGGGCTTTACGGTGGACAGGTCTACGTAGACGCAGCCGTCGTAGTAGGCTACATCCGCGGGATCCAGCTTCCTGTAATCCTGAGGTCTGCCGTGGCTTACCAGGAACTTCTGGGTATCCTCGTCGGTTCTCCAGATGGAGGACAGGCAGGTAGTCTCTGTGGTCATAACGTCGATGCCGTTGCGGTAATCGGTGGTCATCTCGGAGATGCCGGGGCCAACGAATTCCATGACCTTATTCTTGACATAGCCTTTTTTGAAGACAGCGCCGATGATGGCCAGGGCGATGTCCTGAGGTCCCACGTAAGGAGCAGGCTTTCCGTCCAGGTAGACAGCTACAACGCCGGGATAAGCCACGTCATAGGTATCCCTCAGCAGCTGCTTGCCCAGCTCGCCGCCGCCTTCGCCGATGGCCATGGTGCCCAGAGCGCCGTAACGGGTGTGGGAGTCGGAGCCCAGGATCATCTTTCCGCAGCCGGCCATGGTCTCGCGCATGTACTGATGGATTACGCCGATGTGGGGAGGAACATAGATTCCGCCGTATTTTTTAGCGGCGGAAAGGCCGAACATGTGGTCATCTTCATTGATGGTGCCGCCAACGGCGCACAGGGAGTTGTGGCAGTTGGTCAGGACATAGGGCAGAGGGAACTCTTCCATGCCGGAAGCCCTGGCTGTCTGGATAATACCTACGAAGGTAATGTCGTGGGATGTCATGGCATCGAAGCGGATGCGGAGGTTGTCCATGGACTCCGCTGTGTTGTGGGCCTTCATGATGGAATAGGCGATGGTGCCCTTCTTAGCCTCTGCAGGGGCAACGCTCTTTCCAGTCATCTGTTCCACTCTGGCTGCCTCAGCCTCGGGAACGATCTCTGTGCCGTTTACAAGGTAAACGCCGCTGTCATAAAGTCTGACCATTTGTTTTTCTCCTTTCAGAATGTCTCCGGGTTTTGTCTGCTGCTGCTTTTTTTGTGTTTCTGTTTCTTTCTGATTCCATGATACCCCGGTCTTAACATAGAGTAAAATACATATCTGATAATGCTAAATATAGATATTTTCTATGTGCATCCCTGATCCTCTGCGCCGGTCAATTCTTTTATCCTGCTTCTTATTTTAAATCCGGACATTCCCCCGGGGATATTCCTTTTCATGGCTAAGGCATTCAAACATATCATGGAAGGGGGCTCAGACTGTATGAAGCGGGAATAACCTGCGTAAGAAAATGCTCCCTTTTCTTTTTCCATTCCCGCAGGGAAAGACAGACCGGCCGGAGCATCTTCCTCCGGCCGGTCTGTCTGGTTACCTGTTTCCCTTCTTTTTCAGTTCCTGTCCTTATGATTTCCCGCCCAGGGCCCTGTAGTATTCCCTGGCCGCAGGCACCTCCAGGCCGCACAGATCCGCTTTCCGGATCAGGGCTCCCAGGAAGGCGTCCAGCTCCGTGGGCCTTCCGGCGTCCACGTCCTGCTTCATGGAACTGGTAGCGGACTCTGCCTGGACCCTGGTGGTAAAGTCAAACTTTCTGTCCACGAAGTCCTCCGGCATTTCTATTCCGCAGGCAAGGGCTGTTCTATAGCCTTCTGTCAGGATCCTTCGCAGATCTCTTCTGCAGGTCTCATCTCTTCTGAGCTGCCCGGATGTGATCCCGTACCTGGCGGTAATGGTATTGAAGGCACAGTTGTGGACAAATTTCTGCCACTTCTCGCTGATGATCCTTTCGGTAAAGCGGCTGTCGAAGCCTGCCGATTCAAGCATGCGGTGAAGGGACAGGGCCCCCTCCTGCTGCCTTCTGTCAGGATCTTCGGATCCTATGAATATATGGGCGTAGTTTCCCCTCTGGACAGCGGAGAAGTCATCGTTTATGCCCGTGGCGCAGTAGATGACCGCATCGGCAATAATACTTTCCGGGAACATTTCCCTGAGCCTTCCCGAAGCCTCGATCCCGTTCATGACGGGGACGATCACCGTATCCGGCCCTATACAGGGCCTGAGCCCTTCGGCCATCTTTTCCAGGCTGTAGTTCTTGACACAGATCAGGACAAAGTCCTGCATGCCCAGATCCTCTGCCCTGTCCGAAACTGCGGCGGGGAAGGCGCTTCTTTCCCCGTAGAACTGGCTGTGGAGGACAAGGCCCTCTTCCTTAAGGGCCTGTGCTCTCTTCCCCCTTGCAATAAGGCTTAAAGAGGAAGCATACCTTTGTCCGATCATGGCAGCCATGACGGTCCCTATGGCGCCGACGCCTGCCACGCAGATCCTCCTGCCCGTAAAATCATCCTTTTCCGTTTTCATTTCTTCCATAAACACGCCTTAATGTCCTTCCCTGTAGTAATTGATCAGGCACCCGGCCCTCAGGATGGTCCGCTCGTCCTCTGTCAGGCTGTCCAGGGTGCAGGGGATCTTCCTGACTGTCAGAGCCTCCGGTCCCTCTTTCTCAAGAACTTCCATAAGGGCCCTTACATCTCTTCCCTGTCCGTCCAGCAAAAGGGCCGTCACCTTCTCTTCTCCTCTTTCCAGGATGCCCGCCATATCCTCGATATAAACAAAGCTTCCCAGAGGAATCTGCGGACTTTCCTCTGTTCTCAGGGGCACCAGGCCCCAGTTGATGCAGTTGGACCTGTAGCGTTTCGTGGAATACTCTCCCGCCAGATTGGCAAAGCCTCCCAGAACCTTCTGGCAGCTGGCAGCCTGCTCTCTGGAGGATCCGTCTCCGATCCGGTCCCCGGCCAGAAGGGTCCCCAGAGTGATGTCTCCTTCCTTTGAGAAGTTGATCCTGGCTGCCTCCTCTCTGACCTTTTTTACCCTGGCCACATAGGCGGGGTCCCGGCTGATCAGGGTAAATCCGGAGATCTTTTCGGGATTGGACCGGTAGGAAGAGGCTTCTCCCGAAGGGATCAGCTCGTCCGTGGTCACAGACCCCTGATAAGACCCTGCCGTCACAAGGAGCAGGTTCTTTTTCATGGAGGCCATGCGGGGCCAGTCCGCGATGCCGGGGCCCATGACCAGCTTCTCCTTTGGGTCAGGCCTCCCGTATCTGTCCAGGACCTGCCTTTCATAGATGCCTCCCTCATAGGAAGGAGAAAAATCTCTGTATTCCACGTCCAGTTCCGTGGCGGCCGTAAGAGAGCCTCCGTTTCGGACAGTAGCCGCAATGGATCTGGCGTCCATGAGGCAGACCGCCGCCATCTGGCCCTGCCCTGGGCTGGATCCCTCACGGCAGGGATAGTTCCTGGTCACATGACGGATGCTGAGCTGGTCGTTGGCAGGGGCATCGGTGACGCCGAAGCAGGGACCGCAGATGGCGGGCCGCAGGGTCACCCCGGCCATGGCCAGCTCGGAAGCTGTGCCGGATCTGATCAGGTCCTCCATGACAGGGAGGCTGGAGGGATTGACGTGCAGGGAAAGGCCCTCCGCCTTCAGATCCGCCCCCTTAAGGATATCCGCTATGGCGGTTATGTTTTCCGTCATGCCGCCCGCGCAGCCGGATACCAGGGCCTGGTCGGGATAAAAGCCTCCCTCTCTCAGGTGGTGCATGATGGAAAAGGGCTTTCCTCTATTTCCCTTGATCTTTCTTCCTGCTTCCTCCACCTGCGAAAGGTATCTTTCCATATCTTCCTTAAAGACCCGGATGGGCAGGGCGTTGGAAGGATGGAAGGGCAGAGCGATCATAGGCTCCACCAGGGAGAGGTCGATCTCGATCAGGCCGTCGTAGAGGGCACCGTTTTCGGGAGAGAGCTGCACATAGTCCTCTTCCCTTCCGTGGTCTCTCAAATATGCTCTGGTCTTTTCATCCGTGCACCAGATACTGGAAAGGGCCGCCGTTTCCGTGGTCATGACGTCGATCCCCATGCGGTATTCCATGGACAGGTTTCCGATGCCCTCTCCCACGAACTCCAGGATCTTGTTTTTGTTGAAGCCGATGGGAAAAGTCTCTGCCGCCATGGCAAGAGCCGCGTCCATGGGCCCTACCCCGGGCTTTGGCGCTCCCGTCAGCTTCACGGCGATCACAGGGGGACAGGACATGTCATAGGTATGGCCCAGAAGCTGCTTGACCAGTTCTCCGCCCCCTTCCCCTATGCCCATGGTCCCCAGGGCTCCGTAACGGGTATGGGAGTCGGACCCCAGGATCATCTTTCCGCCGCCGGCCATCCGCTCCCGCATATACTGGTGGAGGACCCCTCTGTAGGGAGGCAGAAAGATACCTCCGTAGCGCTTTACGGCAGAGAGGCCGAAGGCATGGTCGTCCTCAGACGTGGTTCCTCCCACCGCGCACAGGGTATTGTGGCAGTTGGAAAGGACATAGGGGAGGGGAAAGGCCTCAAGACCTGCCGCCCTGGCGCTCTGCAGGATGCTGACATAGTTGTTGTCCGGGGAGACCATGGCGTCGAAGCGGATCTTCAGATGCTCCATGTCGCCGGAATGGTTGTGGGCTTTCAGGATCCTGTAAGCCATGGTGCCGGCCCTGCCGGCATAAGTGTCCTTTCCCTCCTCCGGAAGGATGTTTCCCCTCCCGTCCAGGTAAACGGGATGTGCTGTCAGTCTGATCATTTTTGCCTCCTTCAGGGCCTTCTGCCCGTATGCCGAATTGATTCCACAGATTAAAAGAAATATTTATGGTGGTTACAACGACTTCAGGATCCGGGGCATGACCTTTCCGGTCTCCTTCATGCGCCGGATGGTCTCCTCCTGCCGCCTTCTTTTGTCCAGGGCCCTTTCCATGACTTCTTCCGCCTCCCCGGGGCGGATGACCACGACGCCGTTGCGGTCACCTATGATCAGATCCCCGGGACTGACCGGAGCCCCTCCGCAGACCACGGGAGTGCCGATCCTGCCCGCTCCGCTCTTGCCGGCCGTCCCGGGGGTGATCCCTCTGGCAAAAACGGGAAATCCCGCTTCCTCCAGGCCTTCGATATCCCTGCAGCAGCCGTCGATCACCACGGCTTCCGCCTTCATCATGGAGGCACAGATGCTTCTGTGGTCTCCCCAGTAGGAGCAGGCGCAGTTTCCTCTGCCTGCGATCACAAGGACGTCTCCTTCTTCCAGCTGCTCTATGGCATCGGCTATGATGCCGCCCTCTCCGGAAGGAACGTCCACGGTAAAGGCTCTTCCGCAGATCTTCTCTCTGCCTGCCCTGGGCCCGATCTGATAGTCCATGGACCTGTAAAGCCCCATGCCGTCGCAGAGCTCGGGAGTGGTAAAACCTCTCAGTTTTTCGATCAGTTCTTTTTCGGTACTGTTCATCTTTCTTCCTTTCTTCAGATCTGCAGGATCCTGCGGGCAGTATCCGTATCCGTGATCAGCCCGTTGATATAGCCCCTGCGGATGGCCAGCTCCGTGACATGGGCCTTATGGCGGCCGCAGACAACGGCCAGGCGGTGTTCGGCTTCAAGGATCCTGTCAAGAGGCATGACCATGACCTTTCTGTTCAGGGGGATGTCCGCCACTGATCCGTTCTTATCCAGTACATAGCCGTAAATGCTGCCGCAGCATTCCCCGCTTCCCAGCCTGTCTTCGGGCGTCAGATAGGGCGAGAACAGGGGATTTGTCAGGGGAAGGGAGGAAGTCCCTCCTATGCCCGTGATGACAGCGTCCGGTCTCTGAAAGCGTGAAAACGTCTGGGCGATAAAGGGTTCGGCCTCCAGTGCGCTTTTCAGGTCCGGATCCTTCATGTAAAGAGGGGCATCCAGAAAATAATAATCTCCGCTGTAGGCGGAAGCGGCCAGAGCCGTCAGAGATCTGGAATCGGCACCCGGATTGGACATGGGGAAATTTCCTGCCATCTGTATGGCCGTGATCTTTTTCTTCATGGAGGGCTGGATCCTGGAAATGACCGAGTAAAGGGTCTTGCCCCAGGTCACGCCCAAAACGGAATCCGGCTTCAGGATCCGGTCCAGGTATCTGGCTCCCAGCTCTCCGATCTGGGACAGGGCCTCAATATAAGGCAGGTACTGGGTATCCACCACCAGGGCATCCTTCAGGCCCAGAGTGTCCCTCAGCTGCTCCTCCATGGCCGAAGCCGTGGCCCGTCCGCCCCGGATCCGGATCTCGACGATCTGTTTCTCTCTGGCCTCCTGCAGAAGCTTTGCCACCTTGAAGCGGTTGGTCTCAAAGGCCTCTGCGATCTCGGACTGGTTCCTGCCCAGGTAATAGTACTGGCCCGCGATCTCCGCCAGAAGGTCCTCTCTCTCCACGCCCGTAAGTCTGTCTATATCCATCTCTTTCTCCTTTCTTTCCTCTTTCCCGGTTTCGAAATGCATGATCGGATTTCTCTCAGACTTACTTTATCACATTTTAGCATTTAAATCACATTTGTGATATTCATAAAGGTTTTTCGCCATTCATTTCGGGAATACTGAATTCATGCGTGAAAGCAAAAAAATTTGCGCGCCCTCCCTGCTTTTTTCCGCCGCCTCCCCCTGCCCTCCTGCTTCGGAAATCCTCTCTGTCTGCATTCTTTTTTGGAATATCGCTCTCCTGTTTCTTTATTGGCCCTGAAATAACCGGGGTGCTAAGGTATTTACAGATGCATCTGCTTTATTAACCAATCAGGAGGAGAAACATGAACGAAAAAAACAATGAACGTACAGGTCTCTGGCTTGGCGGCATGCCCTGGTGGCTTACCGTGGCTGCAGTCCTGCTCTGCATGATCCCCGTATATATCATCCAGGGATCCGGAGAGGACGCTTCCATGGTTCAGGCCACAAGTATGGCAGGCTCCATGGCCATGTGCCTTGCTCTGGGCGTAGTATTTAATGAGCTGGGCGAACGTATTCCCATCTGGAACAAGTATATCGGCGGCGGTCTGCTGCTGAGCTTCTTCGGTGTCGCTATCATGCGCCAGTTCGGTCTGATCCCTCAGCTGGCTCTGGACGCCATCAACTCCTATGTATCCGATGACGCCAACTTCCTTGAATTCTTCATCATCATGCTGATCATCGGCTCCGTTCTGTCTCTGGACAGAGACATCCTCTTAAAGTCCTTCGCCGGCTACATTCCCGCCATCCTGGGCGGCCTTGTCTGTGCCATGATCATGGGCGTGGGCACGGGCTTCATCTTCGGTGTAAAGCCCGCTGACGCCATCATCAAGTACGTGCTTCCCATCATGGGCGGCGGAAACGGTGCAGGCGCCGTGCCTCTTTCCCAGATTTATGAACAGATCACGGGAGACCCCGCAGCCACCTATTACTCCTTTGCAATCATTATTCTGACCATTGCGAACCTCTTCTGTATCGTTGCCTCCGCAGCCCTCAACGCGCTGGGCGAAAAGGTACCTTCCCTGACAGGCGATAAGAAGACCCTGCTCCGTGCCGGCACCAACCTTGCAAGAGACGACGCCAAGATCAAGACCGACAACGACGATCTCTTCGGCGCTCTTCTGCTGGCTATGGCCTGCTTCTCCGTGGGCCGTCTGATGAGCAAGGTGATCCTGCCCAAAATCGCAGGAGCTCCCATCCATCAGTATGCCTACATGATCATCTTCGTCGTGATCCTGGCCGCCACCGGCATTATCCCCGCCAGAGTCCGCGCAGGCGCTAAGCGCCTCCAGAACTTCTTTTCCGGCTACATGGGAATCGTCATCATGGTCGGCATGGGCGCAGACTTTGACCTGGGCGAGCTCTTTGCAGCCATCGCTCCCGGCAACATCGTCATCGCTCTTATGATCGTCATCGGCGCCATCATCGGTTCCGGCGCTGTGGGCTATCTGGTAGGCTTCTATCCCATCGACTCTGCCATTACCGCCGGCCTCTGCATGGCAAACCGCGGCGGCAACGGCGACCTGGCATGCCTGGGTGCTGCAGACCGTATGGATCTGATCGCTTATGCCCAGCTGTCTTCCAGACTTGGCGGCGGCATCGTACTGATCGTCGCTTCCTTCCTCTTCAGCTTCATGCTGTAATAAGACGCCCCCCGGGGCCGATGCATAAACATGCCTCCCCGCATTTCACCGGGGCCCGCATCCCTGCTTTGGGCGGGTCCCGGTATGAATGGGACGGTAAGCACTTTCACAGAACGGAGATTCCTGATGGTCGCATATTTTCGCAGAATGAATATTCTGCTGATGGTCCTTGGAGGCGCCGGCGGCGCAGCTTTCGGCTTCCTTGCCCTGAAGGGGCAGATCCTGAACAGAAAGAACATGGCAGGCATCTTTATCTTTGCCCTCTTCATTGCGGCTGGCATAGTGGCCGGGCGCCTCATTTCGGCGCGCCTTTCCACCAGAAGGCTCAGAGCCATTTATTCCATCCTCTATAAGGAGAACGATCCCCGCAGGTTCATCTCCGTTTTCGGTCCTCTCCTGGAAGGGGTTCCCCGGAACCTGGCCGAATACATGGACGGATGCTGCCATCTTTCCTTTGCCTACCAGGCTCTGGGAGACCTGGACAGTGCATGGAAAGCCGTGGAAGGCCTGCGTCCCGGGGACCTGAAGCTCCACGCCCTGACCGTAACGTCCAGGATCGTCAGCCAGAAGGCAGGCCTGGCCCTTCTGCAGAAGGATGCGGAAAAGGCCGGAAGCTTTCTGAAAGACCTGGAGCTTCTAAGGAACGCGGCCGAAAAAAGAGCTCCCATGCTTGCCGGGAACCTGAAGGAATGCATCCGCCTTCAGAAAGCCAGGACAGATGCCTTAAAGCTCCTTCCGGAGACGGATACAGCCTATCTGGAAGAAGAGATCCGGGTCTCTGCCAATGCCATTCACAGAAAGGAGATCCAGCTTGAGCTGGCCGCCTTCTTTATGGGGCGGGGCGAAGCAGAAAAAGCCCGTCCCCTGCTGGAGGATCTTCTAAGTACAGAGTATTCTCTGGCAAGCGAAGAAAAGGCACGCATTCTTCTTTCGCAGCTGTGATCTTATAAGGAGAAAGAGCGAAAGCTTCTTCAATATTTCTCTACTCAAAAAGGAAGCCGGAGCGGATCTGTCTGATCCCGCTCCGGCTTCCTTCCGTCTGTCTTATTGATCCGGTACGCTGCTGCCACCCCGCATTCTTTACGGCTTGTCCTTAAGTTTCTTCCCTTCTTTCTTCCTTTCCGAAGACCTGTTTCATGGTGCCGATCAGGGCCCTTTCCGCCTGGTCCAGGTAGACATCCTCCCTGTAGACGGCGCTGACGTCCCAGGAGTCCTGGCTTTCTCCGTAAAGGAAGCAGTTGAAACTGTCGTAGCCTCCCAGAACAATGACGGCCCTCTCGGGGGTAATGGTATAGCCCAGGCCGGCCCTGGCCAGCTGAACTGCCGAAATACAGTTGGCCACTTCCATGATCTCTTTGGGGAAGAAGCCAGCCTCACGGAAGATGTCTTCCATGCGCCTCCTGATAAAGGTGCCTTCCTTGACTATGATAAATGGCCTGTCCTTCAGGTTCTGCAGACGTACGACCGGCATGGGGATGCCGGCAGCCGACATGGCCTTCAGGGGCTTTCTGCCTTCCCCGGTCTCTTCCTGCACAAGGTCCTCTTCCCGGACCACGCCGTCTCCGGCTACCACATACAGATTTTCCCGGTAGATCCGCTCCGCCTTCAGTCCGGGCGGCAGGTCCGATTTGTCTCCCGGCAGTACGGCAAAGCCGATCTTGTCGATCAGAAGATTCCTTATGATCTCGGAGGACCGGGATTCCTGGAGGCGGATCTCCATGTTGGGGTACTGCTGTCTGAACAGGGGCATGACCCTGGAGAGCATGTAGCCGGCCCTTTCGTTGGGAATACCGATATTGATCCGGCCCTTCTTCCCGTGGCCTATGTCCGTCAGTTCCCTTCGCATGTTGTCACGGATCCTGAGGATCTCCCTGGCATGTTCCACATAGATCTCTCCCGCATAGGTCAGGGACAGAGGATTTGTCTTCCTGTCAAAGAGCCTGACGCCCAGGTCCTGCTCCACCTTGGAAATGATATAGGAGAGGGAGGGCTGGGAAATATAGAGCCTTTTGGCCGCCTCTGTCACGCTTCTCTCCTCAGCCACTGCCGTAATATAAGTCAGTTCGCGAAAATCCATAATGATATCCTCCGGGACCATGCAGACGGGCTGAAAAAGCGGTCCTCTGCGTCTTCATTTATTCTAGCATAAAAAGCGCTGCACGGAGATTTTGCCTCCGCTGCAGCGCTCTGCTCTTTATCTTTCTGTATTATGCCTGTTCGATATAATCGTCGATCACCTGGAATTCGGCTCTTTCTCTTTTCTTCTCAAGACCCTCGTCATAGACCTCTCTTCCGGGTACATACTGCCTCTGGGTGACGCTTCTGCCGAAAATGTTCCTGTAGATGTTTTCAGGTCTTCTGTTTCTCATCTTCCTTGTCTCCGTCATGATCTTTATCCTTTCCGGCGGCAGCCTTCCGCCCGGGCATCTGTCTTTCCTTTTCCTGCGGCAGTTTTTCTTCCTGCTTTCTGATTATATTTTAAGGCATTCTTTTCATAGAGTAAAATACCTGTAATCGTATGCTTCCCATAGAAATATTCTATGCAAAAGAAGTAAGTCCAGCCAAAACCGGAAAGGAAATATTTAAAGGGAGAGCGGCAGAGCCAGGACAGGTGGTCTTTATCCGGACGGATCCGGCTGCTCAGAGCCCTTTTTCCGTTCCTTCCCGATTTTATGGTCTTTTAATTTTTAAAAGTGTTCTTTTATATTGACTTTAATATTATTAAATATTATCTTTAATTATATGAAAGGCAGGTGATTGTTATGGCCATTGAAACCGTACCCGAATGGATGACCGGTCTGGAAGACGAGGATCTTGTGTTCATTAAAAAATTTCTCCTCTCCTCCGGCTCTCTCAAAGAGATCGCCCGTCAGTACCAGGTCACCTATCCCACCGTCCGTCTCAGACTGGACAGGCTGATCCAGAAAATTCGGATCAGTGAAGAAAGGGAGGGCGATTCCTATATCGCCCTGATCAAGAGACTGGCCGTGAACGAAAAGATAGACTTTGACACTGCAAAAATACTGATTTCCGAATACCGGAAAGCAAAAAAGGAGAATGACTCATGAAAATAAGTGTTTTAACTTTTGTCGTACTTGCTCTGATATGTGCCGCCTTTGTCTGGCTTCAGTTATTTCTTTCGAAAAAAGAAAGTCCCTGGCCGGGCCTGGTCCTCCCCGCAGTCTCTTTTGCCTGGTCTCTGCTGGCCCTCTTCGGCGCCATCATCTATGATGGCGGCACATGGAAGGAAATCCTTTTTACGGCCCTTTCCATCCTTATCCCCCTCAATATTCCCACCTTCATCCTCATGGCAGTCTACGCTGCCTGCAGGAGCGGGAACCGCAGGAAAAAGGATCTGGAAAAGATGAACATACAGGATCTTTAAAGGGTTTTCCTGTAAAAGGAAGAAGCCTCATAAAAGTACTGCAAAAAACGGCGGAACAGGTCTTTCCTGTCCCGCCGCTTTCATTCTGCGTCCAAATATTTTCAGGCATTTGCCTCATAGATATAGCGGAGGCCTCTGAGCAGAAGCTGGTCGTCCTGAATGATGCCTTTATGCCTGCACAGGGGAACGATGCTGCCGGAGAGGCCGCCCGTAGCTACTACGGTCATCTTTCTGCCGCATTCCTCCTCGATCCGCCCGATCATGCCGTCCAGCATGGAGGCGCTGCCGTAAAGGATGCCGCTCTTCATGCAGTCCACGGTGTTTTTCCCGATCAGGCACCGGGGCGGATCCAGGTCGATGGCAGGCAGCTGGGAGGTCTTCGTGGTCAGGGAGTTCAGAGAGACCTTAAGGCCCGGCAGGATCATGCAGCCGGTAAAGTTATGGTTCTCATCGATGACGGAAATGGTGGTGGCGGTCCCCATGTCGATCAGGATCAGGGGGCACTCATAGTCCCTGATGCCCGCGGCGCCTGCCACGATCAGATCGGTGCCCACGGTTGCCGGGTCGTCCACGTCAAAGCCCATGCCGGTCTGAAGGCCGGGGCCCACCACCAGGACCCTGCAGGAAAGGATCTTTTCCAGGGCCTTTCTGATACTGGCGGTCAGGGGCGGAACGACGGAAGCGATGACAGCTCCCGTGACCTCCGAAGGATCCACCCCCTCGATCTCAAAGATGTTTTTCAGGATCAGGGCATACTCCATGGAGGTCTTTCCCTGGTCGGTGGACAGCCGCTCCAGAAAGCGGATCTCCTCTCCCTCAAAGCCGCCCAGGACCATGTTTGTATTTCCGATATCGATGGTAAAAAGCATTGCAGGCACCCTCTTTCTTTCCGTGTCAGTCTTTTTAGCGCGGCAGTTCAGGGCGTCTTCTTCCTGCCCTGCCGGTAAAGAGTATACCATTCCGGAAGCGGGCGGGCAAATGGGAATGAGGGCATTCTCAAAAGATCACGCCCATCCGGGATCAGTAACGGATCCCCGGATCCATGCCTTCCTTCAGCAGGGCGTTGTAATAGGTGACCATGGGAAGGAAGGCCTGGGCAAAGCTCTTGGTGGGAGCGGATCCCACCAGGACAGCGTCCTCGGCGATCCTCTTGGTCATGCTGAGGCCGGGCTTCCTGGAAGCCTGGAGGCGGAAGGTCCTGATGCCGCAGTCCAGGTAATGTCTGAATCCCGTCAGTTCATAGCCTATGGCCATGGCTTCCAGAAGCAGGGTATTGTTGCCGTTGCGCATAAGGCTGGGCAGTTCCTTATAGTAAAAGAGTCCGTAGGGGTTCATGAAGTTCTCGGTCAGGTCATCTATGGCGCCCAGGATCAGATCCTTCAGATCGGGATCGGGGAAGACCCTGTAAATGCGCATCAGGCTCCCCGCGGCCACGGAGATCATAAAGCCCACCCGGATCACGGTATTGTCCGTATAGGGAGCAAGCCATGTCCCGTAGCGGTCGTTCCACTCTCTGAACTGGCTTATAATAAACCTGGACTTGGCAAGCCACTTGTCTTCCCCCGTCTCCAGGTAAAGTGCCGTCAGGGTCCTGAGGGCCCAGCCGGTCTCTCTGGCGCTGGCTTCGCCGGGCTTTAAGTACATGGGCGTCTCCAGAAGACGCAGGACATTCTCTCCGATTCCCAGAGCCGACTCCAGGGCTCTTCTGTCTCCGGTAAAGTGCCACAGGTCCAGAAGGCCTTCCACCCATTCGTGGCTGCAGACCATGACGCCGCCGGGGCCCTTTCCGTCTTCGGAGCCTCCGTTATGGCTCCTGGTATGCTCCCACTGGCCGTCCTGCCGAAGGGGGTCTGTGCTGTAGTGGCAGATATCCACGTCCATCCAGTGGAGGGCCGCCGTTCTGGCATAGTCCAGGAAGCGTCTGACGCCGGTCCTGGCATAGAGGGCAAACATGGCATGGGGGAAGTCGTACTCATTGTTGGTCCAGACCAGCTTTCCGCCGCCTCTTCCCTGGGCCGTATAGTTGGAATCCGGGAAGTCTCCCCAGTTCATCATGCCGTAGGCTCTGCCGTGATTGTCCGCCATATCCATGAAAAGCAGCTCCGTTTCGGGATCGGCCTTTGCGGGATCCGTGACGATGCCCGGCATGAAGCCGGCCCTGTCAAAGTGTTCGGGATCCACCCAGGGCTGGACGGGCATCTGATAGATCAGGCTCCTGTTGTCCAGTTCTTCTATGCTTTCTTCTCCTGTATGGAAATGGAGGAGCATCCTCTGCTCTCTGGCCATGCCGGAGGAAAAGACCACCTTCTCCTCGCCTTCCGGGATCAGGAAGACGGAAAGGCCGTTCTTTCCGGCAGCGATGGCCTTGGGGAAGTTCTGCTGGGCCTGATAGACCGTGGCGCAGACGCCGCCGTTCCTGTCGCAGAAGTCTGCCATGAAGGTTCCGTAGAGGACCTCGGCGAAGTGCTCGTTGGCTTCTGCCACCAGGTCCTTTGCACCCACCTTAAGAGACACTTCTTTTCCCCGGCCCGAGATGCTGAAGCGGGTCTTATAGTTGGAGATCCCGGACAGGGTCCTGAAATAGCCTTCCTCCCTGCGGATTTTCTCCTCGATGCAAGGCAGTTCTCCGGTGCCGGAGGTCATAAACAGGTCTTCCGTCTCCATGGTCCCTGCCAGGTCCCCGCAGCCGGTGGAATCCGGCTTTCCCTCTCCTTCCATGCCCTGAAGGCGGACCAGAGGCTCCATGCCTTCATCCGGCAGGATATGGAAGCGCCATGCATCCGGTACCAGGTCTCCCATGGAATCGTTGAAGAGGCGGGCGGCCATATCGATCCAGGGCTTTCCGGCCGTAAAGGTAAGACGGACCGTGACCCTGGTGGGCGCTTCTCCAAAGACCTTCCGGTAGCTTCCCTGCCCTTCCAGGATGGCCATGACAGGACCTTCCTCCACCACTGTCCATCTCTCGATCAAAGGCAGATATTCTCTGCCCTCAAGAACGAGCACGGGGCCTGCGAACTGGTCCCTGCCGTAGCTTCTCCCTTTAGCGGTCAGAGAGGCAAAAACTGCTTCCGTCCCGTTTTCCAGGCGGGCCTCAAGAGGGCCTGTGGAAACAGCAAAGCCCTTCTCTTCTTTCCTGACAGAAAGAACAGGGACTTCTCCGGCGGGCAGAGGCAGCCTTGCGCCCTTGTAATCCAGTACGATGACCTTCTTTTTGTTGCCCGGGAAAAAGCCCAGGAAACGCACCAGCAGGAAGCGGATGCTTCCGTCCGGCCAGAAGGCGGTGGGCAGAGTCTGCAGAGGATAGCTTCTTTCTCCGTCGGAAAGCTCCAGACGGCAAAGATTCTCTTTCTTCATGTCCCCTCTTTCGAAGGGCAGGGCCGCCTGGGCATACTCAAAGTCCAGGTTTCCCTTATAAAGCTTGTCGCAGTGCAGTGTTACAGGCAGCATTTCTTCCTTCCTTTCTTTTTGTGAAAACTCTGCCGTCTTCTTCCCCGGACCTGCTTACGATCTCCTTCCACCTCTTTGAACGGTAGAAGGTCAGAGATGCCGTAAGCCCGAACATGAAGCTGATGGATACGCCGAAGGTCACATAGTGGCCGTCATAAAAGCGGGAGATCAGGAAAGCAGCAGGGATCCTCACCGCCCAGAGCATCAGAAGATTGACGAGAGTCGAAAATTTCACGGCTCCCACGCCGTTTGCAAGGTTCAGAATGGTGTTCAGTACGCAGTAGCACCACTGGAAGGGGAGCTGGAGGCCTATGCAGACCAGGGCAAAGGCTATGGTCTGCTCATCCCCCGTAAAGAGGCGGATCAGGGGCTCTGCGAACATATACATGCAAAGGCCCAGAAAAGCCGTGGTCAGTCCGGAGTAGAGGGGAACGATCCGTCCGCCCTCCCGGAGCCTTCTGTAGTTTCCGGCACCGAAGTTCTGGCCGGCGAAGGTGGACATGGCTCCCGAGAAGGAGGTAATGGCCACGCTGGAAATGCCCATGATCTTTCCGGTCACGGAGGCGGCCGCCATAAAGGCCGATCCCTGGGTATTGATCAGAGACTGCATGACGATGTGGCCCATCGTGTAGACCGAGTTGTTGAAGCCCAGAGGAAGGCCGATCCGCAGGATCTCCTTCAGCATGTCCATATCCGGCCTGCCCGGAAGAATACTGAAGGGCAGGGAGGGATATTTCTTTCTGATATAGACAATGGAGGCAGCCCAGGACATGAACATGGCGATGACCGTGGCCAGGGCCGCGCCGGCAGCGTCCATGGAAAAGCCTGCCACAAAGACGATGTCCAGCACAACGTTGACTATGGTGGATATAAACAGGAAGACCAGGGAGGATGCGGAATCTCCCAGTCCCCGCAGGATCCCTGCATTCATGTTGTAGCCCATGTTGGCAATAAGTCCCACAAAGACGATCCGGATATAGGAAAGGGCCAGGTCCCAGGTATCTGCCGGCACATGCATGCTCTTCAGAATAAAGGGGGTCAGGACAATGCCCAGGACGCTTAAGGGAAGGGCCGCCATATAGGTAAAGGAGACCGCCGTCCGGACCAGCCGCCCCAGGCTCTCGTCGTCCTCCGCTCCCGTATAGACGGAGACAAGGACGGAAATGCCGGTTCCGATGCCCATAAAGACGCACAGGAAGATCTCCAGGGGCTGGGAGCTGGTCCCTACCGCTGCTATGGAGGCAGGGCCGCTGAAGTTGCCGATAATAAAGGTATCCGCCGTGGAATACAGCTGCTGAAGGATATTTCCTATGACCATGGGTATGGCGAAGAGGACGATCAGCTTCATGATGGGTCCCCGGGTCATATCCAGTTTTGTTTTTGATCTGCTTCGAACTTTATTCATCTCATTCCTTTTCTGCAGCTCCTGAATCTTTGCCGGCTGCAGTTTCATTATAGGAAGAAGCAGTAGTCAAAAACATAAAAAAATGCTTTAATATCCTCAGAACCTATGAAATCGGATACATTTTTATATACTATATCCGAAATCACAGCAGAAAGGAAACGTAAAAACCATGGCAGACCAGGAAAATACGGTGGTCTTCCGGAAGGACACGGAAACCCTCAAGGTCAGCGAGCTGCTGGTCCGGAAAAAGACCGACATGAAGGCCCGCCACTTCCATGATACGGCCGAGCTTTACATCCTCATGGAAGGAAAGCGCTATCTTTTCGCGGACCGACGGGTCCTTTCCCTGAAAGCGGGAGAGGCCGTCCTGATCCCGCCGGGAAGGATCCATAAGACCTCCACCTTCGGGGACGATCCCTGCCACCGCAGGTTCCTTCTGCAGCTGTCCGAAAAGGGCTCGGAGGGAATCATCCGGTCTCTGACAGGGATGGATTTCGAAGCCTTCTGCCAGAAATACCAGGGATGCGCCGCCTTTGACAGTCAGACCTGGCCCCGGGTCCTGGATCTTATGGACCGGATCAAAAGTGCTTTCGGAGGAGATTCTCCCGACCTGCCCATGGCAAGGCTCCTGGCCCACGAACTCCTCCTTATCTTCGCCGGCCAGAAGGACCGGCAGGAAGAGGAAGGATCCCTTCAGGGCGCGGCTCCCGCATCCCCCGGCAGCTCTCCGGGAATCCACGGCTTTACGGAAGATGTAATCGCCTACTTAAGCGAACACTACATGGAAGACATATCCCTTGATGATCTGTCCGGGCGCTTCTTTGTCAGCAGGGCCTATCTGACCAGGTCCTTCAGGGCCGTCACCGGCGTGACCCTGGTCCAGTATCTGACTGTAGTCAGGATCCGGAACGCCTGCCGGCTCTTAAAGGATACAGATGATTCCGTGACGGAGATTGCCAGAGCCTGCGGCTTTTCCGGCGGGACCTACTTCGAAAATGTATTTAAAAGGCTCCGCGGCATGACGCCCCGCCAGTACAGAAAAAAGGCAGGGCTCTCCGATTCCTGATAAGACTTTTCCGGGCAGCTCTCCTTCAGGGCTGCATGCGCCTTATCATTTCCAGAAGAAGCGCGGCCATCTCCCTGGGGGTCATGTCCCGGCGCATCAGCCATTCGTAGATGGCGTAAATAAGCCGTTGGCAAAAAAGCTGACAAGATACGCCGCCTCCGCCTCATCCATGCCGCTGCGGCAAAGCTCCCGCCCGGCGGCCTGGGCCTGGAATTTGCCCGTATATGTGCCCGGAAGGGCTGCGACCTGGTCCTTGTGGCCAGGAATAAAGAAAAACTCCTTTCCATCGGAAAAGATCTGGAAGATGCATATGGGATCAGGACCTGGGCCTGCCCCTGCGACCTGTCCGTAAAGGACGCGGCTCTGGAACTCTATGTCTTTACAGAGGAAAGAGGCCTGTCCGTGGATGTCCTGATCAACAACGCGGGCTTCGGCGACGCCGGTCCCTTTATGGACAGGCCCTGGCAGAAGCAGTATGAAATGGTCCAGGTCAATATCGCGGCCCTCATGCAGCTGACTCACCTCTATTTAAAGCCCATGACGGAGCGTGGATACGGAAAGGTGCTGAATCTTTCCTCTGTCGCCGCCTTCAGTGCGGGACCGGACATGTCCGTCTATTACGCCTCCAAGGCCTTCGTCATGAGCTTCTCGGAAGCTCTCGCCGAAGAGGTAAAAGGGACTGGCGTGACCGTAACGGCCCTCTGTCCCGGACCCACTGCCACCGGCTTTGAAAAGGCTGCGGATATGGGAATGGGCTCCCGCATGTTCAGGAGGGCCGCTTCTCCCTCCAAAGTAGCTGAAGACGGAATCCGGGCCATGGAAAAGGGCAGGGTCCTTGTTTATGAAGGCGCCTTTACAAAGCTGGCATCCGTCGGATCCCGTATTGCCCCCAGATTCCTGACCAGACGCCTTGCCCGCAGCATGAACCGGTGACGTCCTGACGCTTTCTTTTTTGAATTCCTTTCCTCAGGAAGACATGCATTTCCGCGGCATACAGACTTTCCATGATACTAATCGTCAGTCATAATAAATGCTGCCGTCCGGGCGAATGAAATCGCTCCGGGCGGCAGCACTGTTTCTTACGCAAAAAATCTTATGCCTGAAAAGGGAAATGCATACTGCTTATGATCTGAGTGCAGGAGGCATTACAGCCGGGCCGCTGATGATTACAGTCTGGCTTCGTATTTGGGCCGCTCCTCTTCCGGGATCTCCATCATTTCCATTGCCTGCTGCGCTGTCAGATCAAAGTTTTTCATAAGAGTTCTGATTCCTTCGAGTCTCCCTTCGATTCTTCCTTCTTCTTTCCCTTTGTTTTCAACTCTGTCGAGTACTTCACACATATCTGTCGGTCTGCCTCCTTCCTGTACAAGCAAATCTGAAAAACGGTTGTCATGAGAAAAAACCGCAAGCATTTTCAGCAATTCGTCGACATGTTTAAACTTCTGCGGATTTTTCGGTCTATACTCTGGATTATCTCTTCTGTTCACAAAATAATCAACAACGACTTTAAAATCACTGTGAAAATACTCAATAGCCTCCCTGGGAAGATGGGAGATTTCAAAAAGATTGATTCTGTAGTCGTTCACAAAAGGCCTGTACATGTCAGGTACTCTGACTGCATCATATAGGGTCCTGTTCTTTCCCCAGGGCTTTTCTCCAAAATACAGGACCAGTGTTACAACCGGATATCTGGTCTTCTGTCCCAGTTCTGCCCGATAGGCGGCACCGTCGTAGCCAATCACGCGAAGCGGCATGTCCTCATCGTAAGTGCTCTGGTTCTCAATTCCCAGAAGCGCAACTCTGATATTGATCTGCTCCCCTGACTGATCCACCAAGTACTTGGATACATCCCTTTCCTGCTCATGCACTTTACCATCTGCCTTATACATGGAAACAGGCTGCGCATCCACAAGGGACTGTTCCTGCACTACCTGCTCTCCCTTAAAGAGCAGACCGTTTACAATGTCCGCAAAAACATCGTCAAACGCTTCCAGGGTTTTGGAAATTATGTCTTTTTCACCCAAATCTGTCTACCTCCTAAGTCTGCGGTATTCTGTGGGAAAAAGCAGCATACTGACTCCTGCCTTTATTATATTACACCAAACCCATGTTTGTAAACATATGTTTTGAACATGCGTTTTGCTTTTTTTGTCAGCTGCATGATACCGATGCTCCGCTTAAATCTCCTGCCGGACAAAAAGAAGGATGAAAGCATGGCCGCCCGGCAGGGACCTCTGCATGAAAAAAGCAGGGCCCTCCGTCAGGGACCCTGCTGCACAGTTTTTCCGGCCCGCATAGTGGCCGGACCAAAGGCGATATAAAGAAATAACAGATGGTCAGTCAATTCCCTCCATGGAAAAGATCAGGATCCGCTCTCTGGGATCCT
Source organism: Lachnospiraceae bacterium UBA3287 (assembly GCA_002362155.1). Classification (GTDB taxonomy): domain Bacteria; phylum Bacillota; class Clostridia; order Lachnospirales; family Lachnospiraceae; genus CAG-791. Next base: position 24,601 of record DETN01000137.1, read on the forward strand.
TCCCGTCAAAAAGGTCTCTGCAGTCGATCTCGTCCTCAAACATGAGGTCCGGATCGGTCATCAGAAAAGACACATACTCATCCGACGGATAATAAAAAAAGAGAAGGATCTCTCTGGGATTTTCGTACCAGGAATCCCGGATCCGCCCCATGACTTTCTTCAGGATCTCTTCCGAGAAGGGATTGAAGAAAAAAATCCTGTCCGCCTCCGCAGGCACTTTAAAGTCCTCCGCCCGGCCATGGAAAAAGGTCGTTCTCCCTCCCCCTGCGGCGCTCTCCCGGTTAGCCTGGGCCGACCCGAAGATCCGCTCGTCGTACTCGATCCCGACGGACCGGCATCTGGTCTGGAAGGAAAGGAAAAAGGATACTCTCCCCTTGCCGCATCCGTAGTCCAGAAGGGTGTTTTTTCTGGTGATCAGGCCCTGGCCGGCAAGGCGCTCCAGGACCGGATAGGGCGTGGGCTCATAGGGATAGCGGTACTGGTCGGCATTGGAATCGTCCCTTCCCGTGGTCCTGATTTTTAACAGCCTGTCCCACCTTTCGTCTTCTGTCATAACAACTGTCTCTCTTTCACAGGATGTCTTTTTTCCCTGTCGTCAGCCTTTTCTCAGCATGACCCTGGCTTCGTAGGGCCCGAGGATTCCCTCTCTATGGGTCTTATAGTTGGAGATCAGATCCATCCCTTCCTCTTCAAACAGACTGCATGCCTGATCCTGCTCCGTCCAGTTGCAGGCGACGGTCAGCACCTGGTCTCCCAGTCTTCTGCGGTAGGCATAGACCGCTTCGCTCTCCTTCATCAGAGGCTCAAAGGAGCCGTATACGATCACGGGATATGTATGACGGAGACGGATCAGGTCACGGTAGAACCAGAAGACAGAATCGGGATCTTCCAGAGCAGCCTCTGCGTTAATGGTTTTGAAGTTCGGATTGACTCTAATCCAGGGGGTGCCGGTGGTAAAGCCCGCGTTTTCTGAATCGTCCCACTGCATGGGGGTGCGGGCATTGTCCCTGGCTACCGTATCAAAGCAGCGAAGCATGGTCTGATCGTCCGTGATCTTCAGCTCCGTCACATACTGCCTGTAGGCATTGATCTCTTCGATGTCACGGCAGTCCTCAAGGGAAGTGAAACGCGTATTTGTCATACCGATCTCTTCTCCCTGATAGATGTAGGGGGTCCCTTTCATCATGTGGAGGCAGACGGCCAGCATCTTTGCGGAGACCACTCTCCACTTTTCCGAGTCGTTCCCGAAGCGGGATACGGCCCTGGGCTGGTCGTGATTGTCCCAGTAAAGGGAATTCCATGCCCTGCCCTCCAGACCGAGCTGCCACTTGTTGAGCACTTTTCTGATCTCGCTCATCCGGGGCTTTCTGGTGGTCCACTTGCCGATGACGGAACCTTTCCCCTGGACTGTGTCCGTATGCTCGAACTGAAAGACCATGTTCAGCTCCGACCCGTCGGCGCAGGCATACTTTGCGGCTTCCTCCAGGGTCACACCGGCCGCCTCTCCCACAGTCATAAGATCATAGCGGGAAAGGACCCTGCGGTTCATCTCCTTTAAATACTCATGGACCCTGGGGCCGTTGCAGACGTAGGGGAACATGTCTCCGTATACCCCGTTGTCCTTGATGGGACCGTCCGGGAAATCCTGATTTTTGGAGATCATGCTGATGACGTCCATGCGGAAGCCGTCGATGCCCTTCCTGCACCAGAAGTCCATCAGGTCAAAGACCTCCTCCCGGACTTTCGGATTCTCCCAGTTGAGGTCCGGCTGCTTCTTCGAAAAGCAGTGGAGATAGTGCCGGTCCGCTCGTCGTACTGCCAGGCAGAGCCGGAAAAGCAGGATTCCCAGTTATTGGGCTCTTTCCCGTCTCTGGGCTCCTTCCAGATATAGTAGTCCCGGAAAGGGTTGTCCTTTGAACTGCGGGACTCGGCGAACCACCTGTGTTCGTCGGAGGTATGGTTGACCACCAGGTCCATGACGATCCGGATCCCCAGGCCATGGGCCCTATCCAGCATGGCGTCAAAATCCTCCATGGTCCCGAACTC
>DETN01000137.1:26737-29956 GCA_002362155.1 Lachnospiraceae bacterium UBA3287
TAGCCGTTGTCGTCATTGGGGGACTGATAGACCGGGGAGAGCCATATGACGTCGATCCCCAGCTCCTTAAGATAGGGGAGATGGGCCGTGATCCCGTTCAGGTCGCCGATCCCGTCGCCGTCGCTGTCGGCAAAGCTTCTGGGATAGATCTGATAGACCACCGCTTCCTTCCACCAGGCTTTTCTTTCTTCATATATGGCCGCCGCATTTCCTGACTGTCTGTTTTCCATAGATCTTTCCTTTACTCATCCCCTGCAATAAACTCAAAAAACATCAGCTCCTCAAAACTGAATGGTTTCGTCTTCTTTTTCAGCTTTCTGTAAGTCTTTTCGTCCACTTCGATGGTCCGCTTCTCCGGGACTTTCCGCTTTATACCGAAAAGCCCCTTCTTTTCGACTTCCACCGTCACAGTGATCCTGCGCTTCATGGCTCATCCCCTCCTTTCAGGTCAGGGGCCTTAAAAGCCTCTCTCCTTCAGGTCTTTTACCAGCTGCACGTAAAACTCCCGGACGTCGAAGCCCGGAATGTTCTCACGGCTTAAATCGATCACATCTCCGTGGGAGATGCCTCTTTTCCCGCTTGCGGGAGGGACCATGCGGAAGGATTCTCCCCATGCAAAGGACCCTGCGCCCACAAGGCCGTCGTTTTCCCCGTCGAAATATTTCACCAGATGATAGGTGTAATTCAGGGGGAACTGGCCTGAGGAAGCCCCCCTGAGGACGGATCCCACAGACTGATAATACACATCCGGAGCATCCTTTATGACTTCGTTCCTTTCCCGGCATTTCTCTGCGGTCAGATCCTTTACCGCGGAGAGGAAGTCAGGATCATGGTCTCCCAGCTTTGCGGCCGCTTTGTTGTAGGTATCCGCCACAGCCTTCTGTCCGGCTTCAGGGATCTCACCCAGCAGATAATCGGCAAATTCGCAGCCTCTGTGGGGGGTATTGATCGTGGTCAGGGAAGCCACATGCTTACCTGCTTCTGTCAGGGCTATGGCGGCCCTGGCGTCCAGTCCCCCCTTGGAGTGGGCTATGATGTTGACTTTGCCGCATCCGCTCCGACGGACGATGTCCAGGATCTTCTTTTCCAGTTCCCGGGCGCTGCCCGTTACGGGGGATGCGCTGTTGTGCTCACCGTAGTATATTTCGGCCCCGTTCTTTTTCAGTTCCTCCGGGATCCTGCCCCAGTAGTTCAGGTGCTCGAAGTCCCGGAAAAAGACGCCGTGGACCAGCAGCAGGGGATATCTGGTCCTGCAGACCATCTCTCCCTTTCTCTTATCGTCCCTTTGGGCCAGCTGCTTTTCGAAGGCCACTTCCGCCCTGCAGGTCCGTATGATCATAAGAAGGGCAAAGAGGTTGACCAGAGGGATCCAGCCGCAGAGGGCCCCGATCACGCGCTTCTTAATGCCCAGCTGGAGGGAGGACGCATAGACCAGAATGATCCCGGCCCAGAAAACTAGAAATTCCCCCAGTGCCACCAGAATGGCCATTATATAAAAGCCAGGGATCCTGAACACGCTCCTGCCGTGGGGGTCCATTAAAAGCCATATGAGAGCGGCCGTCAGCAGGGTGCAGGATGCCAGGAAAATTTCCAGTATGATTGTACCTATGCGGCAAATCTTTATATATCTGGGCAGCATTTCTTATCCCGCCTTTCTTTATCCTATCTTCTTTATTCTGTCATCTGAATGCAGAGTGCATGGCATCTCTGCGCCCTTTCTTTCCTTTTCCGGCCCCTCTCCCAGGTCACCTAGCCTCTCATGAGCAGATAGATGAGGCCCATGAGGGGAAGCCAGCCCGAAAAAAAGATCAAGGCATGCTTGGGCTCCGCATGGATGGCGATGTATTCCCGGATCAGGGCGCTGGGCCAGTAGTAGAAGGCCACCCGGCTGCCGATGCCAGTACAGGCAAGGCCCACCTTATGGCTGTAGCGCAGGGCTCTGTAAACGTGATAGTTGCTGGTCACAAGGGCCGTATATTTTCTTCCCTCCCTGGCGTCCAGGATGGCCTTGGAATAAGCCAGGTTCTCGTAGGTGGTCTTTGACCGGTCCTCGATTAGGATATCTTCCTCCGGGATCCCCTGCTCCACCAGATACTGTTTCATGGCTTCCGCCTCGGAAACAGTCTCGTCGTCTCCCTTTCCACCGGAAGGGATCAGCTTTGGGGGCGTGGGGTCCTTTCTGTATACGCTGACTGCCTTGTCCAACCGGTCCTTAAGGAGTCTGGAAAGCTGATCTCCCCGAAGGAGTCCTGCTCCGTTGATAATGACAAAGTCAAAATCCTTTCTCCTGGGAATGATCTGCAGAAAGACAGTATAGATCATAAAGATGACGAAGGAAATGGAGAAATAGATCACGGTCACGCTGAACATGACTCCTGCCATGGAAGGAAGGGAATGGTAGATCTGCCAGTAGGTCTCATAATCAGGTGAAATGGTAAAGGCGATCAGGACCGCCGCCATGGCCGCTTCGCCGGCAAATACAAGGATGCCCAGGAAAAGAGAGAGCATATGGGCCGGGTGCAGGCCTTCCTTCCTGATCATGACGATCCCGTTATGGATCAGGAAAAATGGTACGATCAGAAGGACCACCAGGGTGGTCTGCATGATCATGACCGCCATCTGATTCCCCCGGGGGCCGGCCAGATCCAGGGCCAGGGGGATCAGAGAACAGAGGGCGATAAAGAGCAGGTAGCAGTTGCGGTAGCGGCTCCTGTCCCTATGGAAGAACCACTGAAATATGCCCCAGCAGACAAAAGCAAAACCGCCGGTAAAGATCAGGGAACCCATGGTGTATATCCTCCTGTTGTCCATATATGGTAACAGTATAGCACGAAGCGCTGCTCTTTTTTACAGACAGGTTCTTTCTCCTGCCATTTCTGAAAAGCCGATGCCGCCGGCCTCTGTTCTTTTTCCGGTTCTACCAAGTCACAAAAAAGCAGCCTCGATTCAGAAGCAGGCATGCGAAAGCTCCCGGATGCAGATCTCCAGTCCTTCTGTGATCATCTTTATGGGCAGGGCAAAGGTTTCTTTTCTTTGAGGAAACTCCTCTGCGCAGGGAACATGGACGAAGCCTCCCGGCAGATCCGTTTCCAGCAGGCGGTACATGACTTCGTTGCACACGAAAGTCCCTGCAGAAAAGGACAGTTCTGCCGGGATCCCTGCCTTCTGCAGGGAAAAAACTGCCTTTCTGACATCCATCCGGGAAAATATACCGTCCGG
>DETN01000172.1:0-2002 GCA_002362155.1 Lachnospiraceae bacterium UBA3287
CTTTGCCAGCGGCCACATCGGCGTCTGCGTCGCAGGTCTGTGCCTTGGCGCGGCCTATCTGATCTATACCGATACCATTAAGTGGAAAGTTCCCGCAGCTACCCTGGTCGTTTTCGTGATCATCATGGGCATCGCGGGTCCCGGCCACTTTGCTCCCCTTTACATCGGGGCCGAGCTGGCAGGCGGCGGCCTGATCCTGGGCGCCTTCTTTATGGCGACCGATCCCGTTACCAGCCCCATGACCGGCCTCGGTCAGCTGATCTACGGCGGTCTGATCGGCGGCCTGGCAGCCCTGTTCAGACTGAAATCCGGTATGGCAGACGGCATGTCCTATGCCATCATCACCGCCAACCTGATCGTTCCGCTCCTTGACAAGTACATCATCGAAGAGCCCTGGGGCGTCGGAAAGCCCGGCCAGGTCCTTCCTTCCGAGGAAGAAATGGCCAATAAGAAGCCTGGCATTGCCATTCCCAGGTCCGCTCTGGTCCTCTGCCTGATCACAGCCATCGCCGGCGTAGCCCTGGGCGGTGTCTACTCTCTGACCAAGGATACCATCGAAGCCAACCAGATGGCAGCCAACCTGGCGGCCTATCAGGCAGTGGTCCCCGGTGCCGAGAACTTCGCCTATGACGAAGCCATTTCCGCATCTCTGGAGGAAGCCATGGCCGGCGACTATTATGCTGACGGCGCTTACGGCAAGACCAGGGTCAACGAAGTCGTGGCCGGTACCGATGCTTCCGGAAATATCGTTGGTTACGGCCTCTCCGTTACTTCCATGGAAGGCTTTGACGGCGAGATCACACTGGCGCTTGGTATTGCTGCAGACGGCACAGTCAACGGCATCTCCTTTACCGTGATCAACGAGACGGCCGGCATGGGCATGAAGGCCGACGAGCCTGAGTGGAAGGCCCAGTTCGAAGGCGTAAAGGTGGATTCCTTCACCCTCAACAAGTCCGGCGGCTCCACGGCTGACAACGAGATCGATTCCGTATCCGGCGCATCCATTACATCCGGCGCGGTCGTCAACGCGGTCAACACAGGTCTTGATTTCTATCACAACTATATTCAGTAAAGGAGGGGATAGGTCGTGAATAAAAATGTAGAGCGTCTTTATAACGGCATAGTCAAGGAAAATCCCACCTTCATTCTGATGCTGGGTATGTGTCCTACGCTGGCTGTCACCACATCCGCAACCAATGCGATCGGTATGGGACTGTCCACCATGGTCGTCCTGATTATTTCGAACTTTGTTATCTCTCTGTTCCGGAAGCTGATCCCCGATGAGGTCAGACTTCCCGCTTACATCGTTATCGTTGCATCCTTCGTTACCGTAGTTCAGCTGATCATGCAGGCATATTTCGTTGAGATCAACAAGTCCCTCGGCGTATATATCCCCCTGATCGTCGTTAACTGCATCATCCTGGGCCGTGCGGAAGCCTATGCTTCCAAGAACGATCCCGTTCCTTCCATCTTCGATGGTCTGGGCATGGGCCTTGGCTTCACGCTGGGACTCTTCCTTCTGGGTGCCTTCCGTGAGCTGCTGGGTGCCGGCACCGTATTCGGCATTCAGATCGCTCCTTCCTTCTACGAGCCCATCGCGGTCCTCGTAAAGGCGCCCGGCGCTTTCCTGGTCCTGGGCTGCATCATCATGGTCATGAACGCATGGGGCATCTCCACCAGAGCCAACAAGATGGTGGAAGAAGGATGCGCATCCTGCGCAGGCTGCGGCACACCCGGTACGGAAAACTGTGATAAGAAGGAGGAGGTTAAGGCATGAGTCTTTTTATGATCATCATTACGGCTGCTCTGGTCAACAACGTAGTCCTGAGTCAGTTCCTCGGTATCTGCTCCTTCGTAGGCGTTTCCAACAAGATCAAGACGTCTTTCAGCCTTGGTATGGCTGTTATCTTCGTCCTGACCATCGCCTCCGCAGTAGCGAATCTTCTGTATACCCTTATTCTGGAGCCTTTCGGACTGGGCTATCTGCAGACCATCGTATTCA
>DETN01000172.1:2113-18670 GCA_002362155.1 Lachnospiraceae bacterium UBA3287
TGGGTATCTTCCTGCCCCTGATCACCACCAACTGCGCTGTTCTGGGCGTTGCCCTGAACAACGTGACCGACGGCTACAATTTCATCGAGTCCGTCATCAACGGTTTCGGTACCGCAGTGGGTTATACGATCGCCATCGTCCTTCTGGCCGGCATCCGTGAGTCCATGGTCGATAATGACGTGCCCGGACCTGTACAGGGAGCGCCCCTGGTACTGTTCGCGGCTGCTCTGATGGGTATGGCCTTCTTTGGATTCTCAACCCTGACACTGGGCTAAAGCAGGAGGGGAACGAATATGACAATAGTAATCATCACCATCGTCCTTCTGGCAATCGTCGGTATCCTGATCGGTATCATGCTTGTATTTGCCGGAAACAAATTTAAAGTAGAAGTAGACCCCAGGGAAGCCGAAGTCAGGGAAGCCCTTCCCGGCAACAACTGCGGCGCCTGCGGTTATCCCGGATGCGACGGCTGCGCTGCTGCCATCGCCAAGGGAGAAGCTCCCACAAACGCCTGCCCTGTAGGCGGCGCTCCTGTGGCTGAGAAGATCTCCGCCATCATGGGCGTGGAAGCCGGCGCTGCTGCTGACAAAAAGGTGGCCTTTGTCCGCTGCGCAGGTACCTGCGATCTGGCAAAGAGGACCGGAAACTATGTGGGCATCGAGACCTGCTCCGGCGCTCAGGCCGTCCCCGGCAACGGCGGCAAGGCCTGCCAGCAGGGATGCCTTGGCTTTGGCGAATGCGTTGCCCAGTGTGACTTCGACGCCATCCACATCGTAAACGGCATCGCCGTAGTGGACCGCGACAAGTGCGTAGGCTGCGGCAAGTGCGCAAAGGCCTGCCCTCAGCACCTGATCGAGATCATCCCCGACAAGTCCATGTATGCGGTCCAGTGCCGCAACACAGAAAAGGGCGTTCTGGTCAAGCAGATGTGCGACGCCGGCTGCCTGGGCTGCGGCCTGTGCACACGCCAGTGCCACTTTGAAGCCATCACAGTGACAAACAACATTGCACAGATCGACTATGACAAGTGCAAGAGCTGCGGACTGTGCGCTCAGAAGTGCCCTGCCCACATCATCACACAGCGTTACGAGCGAGTAAGAAAGGCTCCTGCCCAGAAGGCGGAAGCAAAGGCTGAATAATACAAAGCCTGACATTCAGAAGGTCCTGTTCCGGATTCCGGAACGGGACCTTTTTTACCGGAAAGGAACAAAGGAAGATATGGAGCTTGAAGTACTGGATATGGATCTGACGGTATGCACCCTGGCCTCTGTGGGTGACTTTGACCCTGCAGTGGATTTCTTCTTTATGGGAAAAACAGACAAAGAGATCTCCCTGGTCTGCAGGAGGGAGGATGTTCCGGAGCATACAACGCGCAGGGAGGACGGATGGAAGGGCTTTCGCATCCGGGGGGTCCTGGATTTTTCCCTGATCGGCATCCTGGCCAGGATCTCGGGCCTTCTTTCGGAAGGGGGCATCAGCATCTTTGCCCTTTCCACTTATCTGACCGACTATATCCTGGTCCGGGAGAAAGACTTTGAAAGGGCTCTTGCCCTGCTTTCGGAGCATGGATACAGGATCCTGCGGCAGGCTTAAAACAGGTCTGCGGACCGGGAACGCCGGGACAGAAAATTTGAAAAAAGGACTTGCGCTTCGGAAAGAGAAGTGGTAATTTAAACATATGAACAATCATTCATATGTTTAAGAGAAAAGTATACGAGGCAAAAAAACATGGCGATCGGCGATGTAGAAGTCTGCGAACACACGGAAGTACATAAGGACAGGGTCGAGAACATCCTTCATCAGATGCCCTCGGAAGACCAGCTCTGCGACCTGGCGGAGCTTTTCAAGGTCTTCGGGGATTCCACCAGGATCCGGATCCTCTTTGCTCTTTTCGAGGCGGAGATCTGTGTCTGCGACCTGGCTGAGACCTTAAGCATGACCCAGTCCGCGGTATCCCACCAGCTCAAGATCCTCAAGCAGGCCAGACTGGTAAAGAGCAGAAGAGAAGGAAAATCCGTGATCTATTTCCTGGCGGACGACCACGTCAGGACCATCATCGGACAGGGCTTCGAGCATCTGTCCGAATAAGTTATAAAAACGCCTCCTGCTGCTTGACATAGGGGCAGAGAGGCGTAAAATAGTAATCAACATATGAACAATTATTCATATGTTTGAAAATGAAAATCAGTTTCATATATGAAAGGGTAAAGCAATGAAAAAGACTTATAAGATCGAAGTGGACTGTGCCAACTGTGCGGCAAAGATGGAGGAAGCGACGAAGAAGACCCCGGGCGTAAAGGATGCCGTTGTGAATTTCATGGCCCTGAAGATGAAGGTGGAATTCGAAGACGGTGCGGACGTGGACGCCGTTATGCAGGAAGTTATTAAGAACTGCAAAGTCGTGGAGGACGACTGCCAGATCTTTCTTAAATAATTAAATTCCGATATTTACTTCTGCCGCCGGAGAGTCCCTGGAGACGGCTCCGGCGGCAGTTTTACGCAGCAGGATATTTTATTTTCCGGTGGTAATTGTTATGACTAAGAAACAGAAAAATCTTTTATACAGGGTGATCGCGGCCGGGGTCATGATGCTGGTCCTTGTTTTTCTTCCCCTGAAGAACTATCCGGTCCTTCGCTTTGGGCTTTTTATGGCGCCCTATCTGACAGTGGGCCACGACATCCTGCGCAAGGCTTTCAAGGGGGTAAAGAACAGACAGGTCTTCGACGAATGCTTTCTGATGGCGGTGGCCACCATAGGCGCCATGATCCTGGGCGAATATACCGAGGGCGTGGCCGTCATGTGGTTCTACCAGATCGGCGAGCTTTTCCAGGGCATTGCCGTGGGAAAGAGCCGCAAGAGCATTACGGACCTGATGGATATCCGTCCCGACTATGCCAACATTGAAGAAGACGGACAGATCGAGAAGGTCGATCCTGACGATGTGGAAGTGGGCAGTATCATTGTGGTCAATCCCGGAGAGAAGATCCCTCTGGACGGCATCGTAAGAGAAGGGGAGTCGGTCCTCAATACCGCTGCCCTGACCGGCGAGAGCGTGCCCAGAACGGCCCGGGCAGGGGACGAAGTCCTCAGCGGCTGCATCAACATGTCCGGCGTTTTAAAGATTGAGACCACAAAGGAATTCGATGAATCCACAGCGTCCAAGATCCTGGACCTGGTGGAGAATGCCAGCTCCCGCAAGTCCAGATCGGAGCAGTTCATTACCAAATTTGCAAGAGTCTATACACCGGCGGTCTGTTACGGGGCCCTGGCCCTGGCCTTTCTGCCGCCCTTTATCCGTCTGCTCCTGGGCATGGCGCCCCTGTGGGGAGACTGGATCTACAGAGCCCTGACTTTCCTGGTCATCTCCTGTCCCTGCGCCATCGTCGTTTCCATTCCCTTAAGCTTTTTCGGAGGCATCGGCGGCGCCAGCAGCCAGGGCATCCTGATCAAGGGATCCAACTACATGGAGACCCTGTCCAAAGTAAGGACGGTGGTCTTTGACAAGACGGGCACCATTACCAGAGGAGACTTTGAAGTGGTGGGGGTCCATCACAACACCATCCCGGAAAATGAACTGCTGGAAATGGCGGCCCACGCGGAGGGCCACTCCTCCCATCCCATCAGCCAGAGCATCCAGAGAGCCTACAGAGGCAGGGTAGACCTGGACCGGGTGGACCAGGTGGAAGAGCTCAGCGGCCGGGGCGTGACAGCTCTGGTGGACGGGAAAAAGGTGGCCGTGGGGAACCTCAGGCTGATGGAGCACCAGGGCGTTGAGGGCATAGAATGCCACTCTCCCGGGACCATTATCCATACAGCGGTGGACGGGACTTATGCCGGACACATGGTCATAGCCGACTCTGTCAAGGACGGAGCAAAGGAAGCGGTAGCGGAACTGAAGAGATCCGGCGTCCATACCACCGTCATGCTGACAGGAGATCTGAAGGCGGCGGCCGAGGCAGTGGCATCGGAAGTGGGCATAGACAGGGTCTATGCGGAGCTTCTGCCCGCGGATAAGGTGCGGATCGTGGAGGAGATGCTCTCCGGGGCGGCTCCCGGAGAAAAGCTGGCCTTTGCCGGCGACGGCATCAACGACGCGCCGGTCCTTTCCAGAGCGGATATCGGCATTGCCATGGGTGCCCTGGGGTCCGATGCGGCCATCGAGGCCGCGGACATCGTTCTTATGGACGACGATCCCCGAAAGATCGGCAAGGCCATCCGGATCGCCCGCAAATGCATCCGGATCGTCTATGAAAACATTTATTTTGCCATAGGCGTCAAGGCAGCCTGCCTGATCCTGGGAGCCCTGGGCATTGCCAACATGTGGCTGGCCATCTTTGCGGATGTGGGCGTCATGGTCCTGTGCGTCCTCAACGCCATCCGCTGCCTGCGCGTAAAAAATGTGTAAGGCAGCTGCGGCCACAAATGACAGGACTGCGGGTAACATTTCGACACATTTGCCTCATCCCGCTGCCAGCCTTTGTATTTGCCTAATCGTATATAAGGTAATATAATAAGGGCATGGCAGCGGAAGACCCGCAGCCCGGAAGCAGCCAGGCTGCGCCCGGGCTGCCGCGATCAGGCTGGCATTTTTCAGACTGCCCGGGAACGGACATAAAGAAGCGACCCACAGCTGATAAGGCCGGAGCTTTCCGGGATAGCGGTGGGCTTTCATGGCGCTTTGGAAAGAGCAGAGGATCAGGATGAAGTATTCAGAACATGAAGTTAGAGCTCTAGTTCATGAAAATCAGAAATTGAAGAAGGCACTGGCTGACAGTGAGGACAGAGTCAGTCTGCAGCTGTCGCTGTTCGACACCATGGTCACCGGATCGGGAGATGTGATCATCGTGATCGGCACGGAGTCGGAGCAGCCGGATTTTGTCACTTCCAACGTGGAAAAGGCTTTCGGCATCCCCCACGAGGAGATGTGCGAAAATTACCGCCGCCTCTTTGCCCTGGCCAAGCAGACGACCCGAAACATCACCCGGGACGATCTGTCCCGGCTCTCGCCAGGAGGCAGTGTGGAATTCACCACAGAGTTCAAGCCCAGGGGCAGGACCCAGACGGTCTGGTACAGGGTCGTGATCAGACGCTGTGATTTTCAGAATATCACCAAGTTCGTGATCATCATGCAGGATATCACCACCAGCAGCCATATGAACCGCAGGGTGCAGGAGATCCTGGATGTGGTGGAAGGCTCCAACCGGGCCAAGAGCGATTTCCTTGCCCATATGTCCCATGACTTCCGTACTCCCATGAACTCCATCGCCGGCTATGTGACGCTGCTTCGCAAGAACGCCGCAAATCCCGAAAAGATCCAGGAATACGCCAACAACATCAGCATTTCCCTCCAGTCCCTTCTGTCCCTGGTCAACCATGTGGTGGATATGAGCAGAGCCGGCAACGGAGGCACTTCCCTGGATGTGGGAGAGTTCAGCCTGGATATCATGTGCAGGGGCCTGGCGGCCGCGGTGGACGAGCAGGCAAGACGCAAGAACCAGCAGTTCGTCCTGGATATGACGGCGGTCTCCCACGATATCTTCCTGGGCGACCAGGAGAGGATCGCCGAGGTCCTGATGAACCTTCTGACAAACTCCGTGAACTTTACGGCGGACGAGGGCCACATCCGCATGAATGTATCCGCGGTAGAGACTTCGGACCGGGAATTCATGGATGTGGTCTTTGAGATATCCGATGACGGCATGGGCATTGAGCCCCAGCTGATCAGCAACCTATATGAGCCCTTCCACATGGTCCATGCAGGAGGCATGGATGCCAGAGGAGCCGGGCTGGGCCTGGCCATTACCAAGAAACTGATCGATCTGATGAACGGGCATATTTCCGTGGAGAGCACGCCCGGCGTGGGGACGGTCTTTACCGTGACATTGCGCCTGCAGGCAGTGGAGCCCGGCAACGACGATTTCTGGAAGGAAAAAGGCCTTCACAGGATCCTCCTGATCGATTCCAACCCCGCCGAGTATGCAAGGATCCAGGATCTTCTGGAAAGCTGCGGACTGGAGACGGTATGCGCCAGCTCCAGCTACGGCGGCATGCAGCTGATCGAGCAGGCCAGAGTGGACGACAGACCTTACGATATGATCCTGATGGATATGAATGTCGAAGGCATGAACGGCCTGGAAACAGCAAAGAGCCTTAAGAACATTTCCTGGGGCACCATTCCGCCCATCCTGCTGATGTGCGACCATCCGGACATGATCCGCAGTCAGGCGGAGAATGCCGGCGTAGCGGCCGTTCTGCCCAAGCCCTTCTTTATTTCCGGCCTTCGCAGGGCGGTGACCGATGCGGGCCTGGTCTTTACCCGGGACCAGGAAAACGGCCAGTCGGAGGAGGAGAGCACCCTGTCCGGCATGCGTTTTTTGGCGGCGGAAGACAACATCATCAATGCCGATATCCTCAAGGAGCTTCTGGAGATGGAGGGGGCCAAGTGCGAGATCGCCGGCAACGGCCTGGCCGCTCTGGCCATGTTCCGGAATTCCAGAGAGGGCTATTACGATATGATCCTCATGGATCTGTCCATGCCCATCATGGACGGTTACGAGGCCACCAGGCAGCTGCGGGCCCTGGCAAGAGAGGACGCCAAGACCATTCCCATCCTGGCCATGACGGCCAATACCTTCGCGGAGGACGTGGAGAAATCCTTCAGCGCCGGCATGAACGCCCATATCACCAAGCCTCTGGATATCAGAGTCCTTCACAATACCATTCACAGGCTCCGCAAGGGCTGATCCCCGGGAGTCCTGCCGGGGGCAGCATCCTCTTTTTAAGGGGAGCTGCCCCCTTCTTTTTTGACGCCGCCCTATGGAAAGACATCCCGGAAACACAGATCGGAGGCAGAACAGATATGATCGAACCGGAAATGGCCAGGAGGTTTATCGAACAGGTCACTCAGTACACGGAATACAACATCAACATCATGGACCAGAGGGGCGTGATCATTGCCAGCCGGGATCCGGCCAGAGTCGGCACCTATCACGAAGTAGCTGACCGCATCATCCACGGTACAAAGGACGTGCTGGTGATCCGGGACGACAAGATGTTCCCCGGCGTCCTGCCGGGCATCAACATGGCCATCATGCTGGACGGCCGCAAAGAAGGCGTCGTGGGCGTGACCGGGGATCCGGACCGGATCCGGGACGTGGCCATGATCACCCGTATGGCTATGGAAGCCATGCTGCGGTATGAGAAGCAGCAGGAAGAGATCCGCCTGCGCAGGAACCGCAAGGAGCATTTCCTGGGCCTTCTGACCCAGGTGGAGTTCGCTTCTCCCTCGGAGATCCGGGGCATAGCCAGGCAGCTGGACCTGCAGGAGTCCCTGGCCAGGGTCCCGGTGCTTTGCAGGCTGAAGGCGGGGGCCGGGGGAAAGGCCGGCGGTCCTTCGGCAGAGGAGGCCCTGGAAGCCCTCCGCAGAGGCAGGGGCCACTGGGCCCAGGACTTCTCCTATGTCATGGATGAGACCCATCTCCTGGTCTTCAAGACGATCAAGACGGATAAGAGACGCAGCTTTATGGAATGCCGGGAGGAGATCCGGGACTACCTGGAATATATCCTGTCCTGGACAGAGCAGAAAGGGATCGACGCGGTCTTCTATGTGGGGACCCTACAGGATTCCTTCTCCCAGTACTACTATGCCTACCGCCACTGCAGATGGCTGGAATCCCATGTGGACAGGCCGGAAAAAATCGTCTTTTTCCGGGACCATATCCGGGAATACTTCCGGATCCTGGTCCCCCGCCAGGAACTGCAGCGGATCTTCCATATCTATGAAGACATGCTGGGCGAGAGCGACAGAAAGCAGCTTGCGGAGATCGCCGGGGCCCTGGAGGATACCAACTACAACCTGACGGAGGCATCCGCAAGGCTGTTTCTTCATAAGAACACCCTGGTCTACCGATACAACCGGATGAAGGATATCCTGGGCATCGATCCCATGACCAGTCCCGAGGACCGGAAATTTGTGGAGCTCCTTTACAATTACCTGATCAGACAGAGGCAGTAAAAAAAGAAAGAAAAGATGAAATAGAACACGAGTTTTGTGTTATAAACACAAAATTTCGTGTTCTTTTTATTGTCTTACAACCTGTGGAAATATGTAAGAGTCCTCTATAATGGCCTTAGAAAAGAGAAGAGAAGAAAAAACAGCAAAAATGAAGGCTTAGGACTGTAAAAAGACAAAAAATTAATTCATTCAGGAACACAAAAAGGAGGACAAAGGAATGGATGCACAGTTTACTACAATCGGAGCCCTGGCAGGTCTTGCGGTGGCGATCGTACTGATCATCAGGAAGGTACAGCCGGCTTACAGCCTGATCCTGGGCGCCCTGATCGGCGGTCTGATTGGCGGAGGCGGCCTGGACGTCACAGTTTCCACCATGGTGAGCGGAGCAGGCTCCATGATGTCATCGATCCTGCGGATCCTGACCAGCGGCATTCTGGCAGGCGCCCTGATCAGAACTGGATCTGCGGAAAAGATCGCGGAGACCATCGTGGAAAAGCTGGGTGAAAAAAGAGCCGTAGCGGCCATAGCCATCGCCACCATGATCATCTGCGCAGTCGGCGTTTTCATTGACATTTCCGTCATCACGGTAGCCCCCATCGCCCTGGCCATCGGCAGAAGGGCCGGCCTTTCCAAGAGCGGCATTCTGGTAGCCATGATCGGAGGCGGCAAGGCCGGCAATATCATCTCCCCCAACCCCAACACGATTTCGGTTTCGGAGTCCTTCTCCCAGGACCTGACCGCTGTCATGATGCGCAACTTCGTTCCCGCCCTCTTTGCCCTGGCGGTCGCCATCCTTCTGGCTTCCCGTCTCTGCACTAAGGGAAAGGATAAAATCTCAGAAGCAGATATGGAATCCGCGGGAGAGAAGAAGCTTCCTGCCTTCGGCGCCGCAGTCCTGGGCCCTGTGGTAGTGATCATCATGCTGGCCCTGCGTCCCATCGCCGGCATCGCCATCGATCCCCTGATCGCTCTGCCTGTGGGCGGCTTCGTCAGCATGGCAGCCACCGGTAAGATCAGAAACTGTGTGGAATATATGGAATACGGCCTCAGCAAGGTCATCGGCGTTTCCGTTCTGCTGATTGGAACCGGCACCATCGCCGGCATCATCAAGGCTTCCGCCCTTCAGGCAGACGTTACCACTCTTCTGGAAGCCATGCACATGCCTGCCTTCGTACTGGCTCCTCTGGCCGGCATCCTGATGGCGGCAGCCACCGCTTCCACCACAGCCGGCGCCACCGTAGCGGGCCAGACCTTTGCTCCCGCTCTTCTTTCGGGCGGCGTATCCGGACTTGCATCCGCAGCCATGATCCATGCCGGCGCTACCGTTCTGGATTCCCTGCCCCACGGCTCCTTCTTCCATGCCACAGGCGGCGCGGTGAACCTTACCATCGGCGACAGAATGAAACTGATCCCCTATGAAGCAGTGATCGGTCTTACCAGCACAGTGGTGGCCGTGGCCATGTATCTGATCATAGGATGATCATAGATCGGGCGGCATCTGAGAAGAGACAAGTAAAGAGACCCGAAATAAAGCGCCCCGGACAGGAGATTCCTGACCGGGGCGCTTTGATTATGAATCATCGCTTTTCTTATAACTGTATGGACCCTGCTGATCATATCTCTTTATCAGTGCAGCTGCATTTTTGCCCAGGGCCCTGCGGCCTTTTTATTTCTTCCCGGAAGAGACCGACATGCGGAAGAAGAGCATGCCGAAGACGAAGAAGATGGCGATGGAGGCCACGCCGTAATTCAGATGTCCGGTCAGCTGGGAGACCATGCTCATGACGGTGGTGCCCATGATGGAAGCGCCCTTGCCGCAGATGTCCAGGAAACCGAAGTATTCGCCGGACTTTTCGGCGGGAATGATCTTTGTGAAATAGGATCTGGACAGAGCCTGGATACCGCCCTGGAACATGCCTACGCCGATGGCCAGGACCCAGAACTGCCACTCGCTTGCCAGGAAGAAGGCGAAGCAGGCGATGCAGAAGTAGGCGGTGATACAGACGGTGATCAGCCTCTCGGAAGGCAGTTTTCTGGACAGGCGGCCCATGATCAGGGCGCTGGGGAAGGCTACGAACTGGGTGACCAGGAGGGCCAGAAGCAGGTCCGTGGAGTTGAGGCCCAGGGCCGTTCCGTAGGCAGTGGACATGTCGATGATGGTATATACGCCGTCGATATAGAAAAAGAAGGCCAGAAGGAAGAAGAGGATCTGTTTGTCCCGGATCATTTCCTTCAGGGTATGGCCCAGGGTGGCGAAAAGATTTTCCTCATGGGCGGCGCCTTCCAGGAAATGGACCTGCTTGTAGGACCGGAGCAGGGGCATGCTCATCAGGACCCACCAGAGGGCTACGATAATGAAGGCGATGGTCATGGCCTGTCCCTGGGTCATGCCGATCTTTCCGGCCTGAAGGACCAGGACCAGGCAGACGATAAAGGGGGCGCAGCTGCCGATGTAGCCCCAGGCATAGCCGCTGGAGGAGACGGAATCCATCCGCTCTTCACTGGTGACGTCTCCCAGCATGGAGTCGTAGATGACCAGGCTGAGCTGGTAGCCGATGCGGGCGATGATGAAGATGACCAGGAAGGCGACCCAGCTTTTTGCCAGGCCCATGGCCAGGCAGCAGGCGGCGCCCAGTGCGATCACGCCCATGAAAACGGGTTTTTTACGGCCCCTGCGGTCGCAGATGCCGCCCAGGATGGGACCCATGATGGCTACGGCCAGAGTGGAAAGAGAAATGGAATAGCCCCAGTAGGCAAGGTAATCCACAGAGGAGACGCCTTCCGACTCCGCCAGGGAGTTGAAGAAGATGGGAATCAGAGTAGAGACCATCAGGGTGAAGGCGGAATTGGCCACGTCGTAAAAGATCCAGTTCCTCTCCAGTTTCGTGAGTTTGAATTTGCTGTCCATGATAAAATCCCCCTTATTTATATCAGATTTTTACGGAATCAAAGGTCAGGCCGAAGAGGTCGTCCCATTCAAGGATCCCTCCTGCCATATCGTGAAAGCGGCCGATCAGGTCCGCGGCGGCAGGCACCGCCGCAGTGTATTTTTCAAGCAGAACGGCCCGTGTTTCTTCGCATCTGGGATCCGCCTCCTCCATGATCATGTGCTCCATAAGCTTTCCCTTTGGATCAAAGACTCTGAAAAGAGAGGTCAGAAGCTTTCTTTTGGCCGGGTCCGGGGCCAGGAGCAGGTCGTTGTAGAAGACGAAATCCTTAAGGCTCCGGTAGACGGTGGCAGGCTTTGTCTCGGGATGATAGGCTGCGATGACCCGGGCGTAGTCCTTCCGGGGATGAATATGGGCCGTCAGGTCCCTGGCCGTGGGTTCATAGCCGTCCCGCAGGAGCAGGTCCCTGTCGAAGTCGCTCTCTATGGCCGTGTGGCTGGCCCCGGTCTCTTCGACACGCTGATTGATATAGGCGTGGCAGTAAACGTCCAGGGTAAAGTGGCACAGATATCCGAGGACGTAGGAGAGATCCTCCTCTTTTTCTCCCCGGCTCTCCAGGATCCTTCCCGCCCGCTCAAAGAAAAAGCGCCCTCTCTTACGGTGCAGTTCGCTCCCCAGTCTGCTGACCGGATTGGACTTAAAGGGCATGTAGTAGAAGAAGATGTCCGGTCCGTGAAGGCCTATGGCGTAAAGCGACGGCTCCTTAAGGATGACAGACTGGAACTTGTCCGGAAGAAGGGAGAATACTTCCCTTCCGAACCGGAGATGGGCGTATGTTGCAGGCATCAGGCATTTCCTCCCTGCGCATGAGATTTTTTTACAATTTCCTAATCATTTTACACTATACCGGGTCAAATGGACAGGGTGTAAAAATGATGCCTGCGCAGTATAATAATGCCATAAGGCGCCCCGGGGCGCCAAAAACAGAAAGAAGGGATAAGACCTATGAAGACACTGATCTGGGGGCACCGCGGAGCAGCATCCTGCGCCCCCGAAAATACACTGGAAGCATTTGCCCTGGCAGCGGACCAGGGAGCGGACGGCATTGAACTGGATATCCAGATGACCAGAGACGGACAGATCGTGGTGGCCCACGACGAGACTCTGGAGCGGGTCAGCAACGGCAGCGGGAATCTGAAGGACCACACCCTGGCAGAGCTGAAAGCCCTGGAATTCAATAAGACCCACCCCGAGTATGCCCATGCCCGGATCCCTACCCTGCAGGAGGTCTACCGCCTGGTAAAGCCCACCGGCCTGCAGGTTAACGTGGAGCTCAAGACAGGGATCTTCCACTATGACGGCATGGTGGACGGGGTGCTGGAGCTGACCGCGGCGGAGGGCATGGAGGACAGAGTGATCTATTCCTCCTTCAACCATCATACCCTGGTGGAGCTGAAGAAAAAGAATCCTTCCGTAAAGACCGGACTTCTGTATTCGGACGAGGCCATCGGGGTCCATGCCTACGCAAGGAACGTGGTGGGAGCGGATGCCCTGCATCCGGCTCTTTACCATATGCAGGACATGGAGTATGTAAAAAAGGCCCATGCCCTGGGGCTTGCCACCAGAGTATGGACCGTGGATGAAGAGCTCTATATCAAGCTTCTTCTGCAGATGGGCGTGGAGGGGATCATTACCAACCGTCCGGCCCTGGCCAGATATCTGGCGGACCAGGCGGCCGCTCTTCCGGGCCTGCTACGGGATTCTGCCCCCGTGACAGGTAAAATAGATGACCTGTCGGTCCGCTGACAGCCCCCGGACCAGACGCAGGCCTGCCTGAAGACGTTCCTCGTCCAGGCTGACGAAGGGATCGTCCATGATCAGGAAGGGCTTTTCCGACCGGTACATGGCGTCGATCATGGAAAGGCGGCGGCACAGGCCGATCAGATCCTGACAGCCGGTGCTGAAAAGAGAAGGCGCTCTCAGACGCCCCTGTGTCCTTACCAGGACGTTCAGGGCCGCGTCGGTTTCGAAGGCGTCGGCCTTTTCTCCCGAAAGATATTCATAATAGATCCGGAAAGCCTCCAGGAAGGTATCCTTGTGCCTGGCGTGGAAGGCGTTGCGGGCCTGTTCCAGATAGAAGAGGGTCCTGTCCAGGACCTGATAGCGGTGCTGCAGAGACTCCAGTTCTCTGCAGCCTTTTTCATATTCGACAGCGGCTTCCCTGGCCTGGGAGAGCTTGCCCTGAAGGGCCTGCAGGGAATGGGCGTCTTTTTCGGCCTCGGCCCTTGTCTTTTCCAGATCGGCGGTGACCTGACTCAGCTGCATGGTCAGATCCGAAAGGGAAGGCCCCTGCCTTTCCGCAAGCGCTTTCCGGATCATCTCGTCGCTCATGTCCTTTTCCTTCTCAAAGGCTTCCCGCTCCTCCTGGCATTTCCGGGTCCTGGCGCCTGCCCGGGCCGCAGCCCCGGCCTGGGACCGGATCCGGATCAGCTGGGAGGCAAGATCGTCCTCCACCTCCATGCCAAGATCCGTTACAAAAGCCTGTGCCTTGCGGCCGTACTCGGCCAGATAGTCCGTCAGCCGCTCCTCCTGGAGGGTCAGATCCCGGAGGTGCTCTTCCAGGATCTCCCGGCGGTCCAGAAGAAGACTGTGCTTTTCCATTGCCTGTATTTCCTCGTCGCTTCTGCGGATCCTTCTGCGGATCTGCAGAAGGCGGACCATCATGAGGGAGCCGACGGCGGAAATGACAAGGCCGGCCACGGCCAGAGCGATCAGGTAATTGCGTTTGATCTGGCCCAGAAAGATAAAGGAGGCTGCCAGCATGGCCATGCCCGCCACCAGTAGCCAGATCCCGGGGCCGGAGGTCCCTTCCGGCACTTCCTCGGTGCCGATCTGTTCCTGGGGCAGAAGGTCCGGGTAGGCCTGTTCCAGAGATGCGACCGCTAAATCCAGCTCTTTAAGAGCATCCTGCCTCTGATGCAGGGCGCTGCGGACCTCCGTAAGTCTGGCGGAGGTCATTTCCTTTTCCGTGCGGGACCGGATCAGTTCATCCAGGAGAGGATCGTCAGCGGAAGGAATCTTTTCCGGGAAAAAGGCCAGGAGGCGTTCCTCTTCGGCCGCGGCGGCCTCCTGGGCCCCCAGAAGCAGGGAATACTGGTCCAGAATGCCCCCCGGAGAGTGGGCCGAGGCTTTTTTCTCCAGAGCGGCCTGGATGTCCTTTCCGGATTCCTCCAGCTGACGGAGGGCGTCCTGCTCTCTTTTCAGCCTTGTCTGAGTGGCCCTGCAGGCCTCCTCCAGGTCCTCCACGGAGGCCTGTCTGGAACGGAGGGCTGCCAGATCCCCCTTCCTGCGGCTGATGCGGCCGGCGGGACGGTCGGGAGAGAGCCTGTCTGCCTCTCTCTGCAGGCGGCCCCGGACGGATTCATAGCGGACCAGATCGTCCGCGGCTTCTTTTCCCCCCATGATGGCCTGGATGCCCGCCGTGGAAGAGGAGGGACAGTCCAGCTGGCCTATATACAGGGTCCTGCAGAAGGACTCCTGATCGATGCCGAATAGGGCCTCTCCGATCTTTTCTCCGAAATCCTCCGACAGAAGGCCGGTGGTCTCGTCATAGAGCAGAAAGGTGTCCTCTCTGGGCCTTTCCCCGAAGGTCCGCTCGATCCGGTATACTCTGCCCTGGGTCTCGAAGGTCAGCGTGCCTCCGTAGATCCCGGACTGCCAGGGACGCAGACGGGCCCGTTCGTTGTCTTCGGCGCCCCTTCGGCTGCTGCCGGCGAAACCGTAGAACATGACCCGGAGAAAGGCGGCGAAGGTAGACTTGCCCCATCCGTTGTCCTCGGCTATGACCATGAGATGGTCTTCGAAGCAGCAGTCAAAATTGTGGAGTTTTCCGAAATTATCGATATGACATGTCAGAAGTTTCATGCTTACAACCTTTAAAAGATGATCAGCTGAGGGTATCGACCCGGCCCGAAAGGGCCTGGAGCCCGCAGCGGATGATTTCTGCTTTCAGATCGGGGTCCAGGGAAGGATCTTCCCGCACCAGGCGGACAAAGGTCCCCCGGAAGGACGGGTCGTCCTCATAAGCTTCGTAGTCCACCCGGATGCCGGTGCAGTCGCTGATGCGCAGGGCGTAAAAGGCCCCGTCCAGCTCCCTGCCCAGAAGAGAAAGGAAAAGATCTGTTTCCGGAGGCAGGTCCCCTTCCAGAATGACATGGACGATGTCCTGGGGCCGGCAGCCTTCTTCGGAGGCCCGGACCCGGATCAGGTCCAGAGCGTCCATAGAGGACCTGCAGCCGGTGAGGTCCACGGGAAGCTCATAAAAGATCCTGCCGGCAAAGGGAACGAAGCGGTGGCTCAGGGTCCTGGCCTCTTCATCTGCCGAGATCAGTTCGAAGCCGTGGGGACCGCATTCGTCAAAGCCCCGTCCTTCCAGACAGCCGGCATAGCACCAGTCCCCTCTCTGGTCCAGGCTGCCGCTCTGATGGCGGTGGATATGGCCCAGGGCCAGGTAGTCGATGCCCCGGTCCGTTAAAAGCGGCAGGGGGATCTCTTCCCGGGACAGCAGCGCTTCCGAAGAGGAGACGGCGGTGCCGTGGAGCATGACCAGGTTGATGCAGGCGGGATCGGGCCGCAGGGCGTCCCAGAAGGCGGCGCTTTCCTCCCGGTCCTCCGGATGGCCGGCGTAGGCGCTCAGCTCGGCGCCCCAGAGTCTTATCTGGGGGCTGATCCGCCAGGAGGTCCAGTGGCCGTCAAAGAGCAGAAGGTTGGAGGGCTGTTCTTTGATCAGGGACAGAAAGGATCCCCGGTCGTGGTTGCCCTGAAGGTAGGCAAAGAGAATGTCCGGATTGTCCTGCATGGCCCTGCACAGGGCGGATGCGGATGCGGGGGATACCTGGTCCGTATCAAAAAGATCTCCGGCGATCAGGATCAGGGAGACATCGTTTTGTCTGGCAAACTGCGTCATTCTTATGAAGTTGGCCAAAAGCTCCTGCCGCCTTTCGGCTGCCTGCCCCGGCGAAAGCACGGTTTCCATACTGGAATCCAGGTGCAGGTCTGCGCAGTGGATGATGTTGATCATAGGTGCCTCCCTGTTCGAATATATTTTCGGCGAGCATAGTATACCACAGAAGAGGGCCCCTGCACAGAGCCGCGGGAGGAGAGAAAAGGAAGATCCGGAAAGGGAAGAGGGGGAAAGAGAAGGGAAGGATCCGGGAAAAAAGACCTGTAAAGACAGAAATCTCCGCCGGCCTAAGCCTGCGGAGATCCCTGCCAAAGACAAACGAATATGAGAAAATTTAATAAAGGGGCCGAAAGTAAAATTATGCGATGGCGCGGCCAAGGTCTGCGCACTGGGAGAGCGCGTCGTCATCGGGGTCGTTGTTGGCGATGACGCCGTCGTTTACCAGATCTACGCCGTTTTCTCTGGCGTCATCTGCCCAGGACTGCATCCATTCGCCGCCGCCCCAGCCGTAGGAGCCGAACAGGCCGACCTTTTTGCCGCCAAGGCTGCCCTTGACCGCATCCCACATGGGCTGGAATTCGGTTTCCTCCAGGACCTCCGCTCCCATGGCGGGGCATCCGAAAGCGATGCCGTCATAGGGGGCCGGATCCGTGAAATCTGCCGCCTGGATCATGTCCACATCCGCGCCGGC
>DETN01000103.1:0-732 GCA_002362155.1 Lachnospiraceae bacterium UBA3287
ATACTGTCTTTTGATCATGCTCCGGCCGCCTCTTTATCAGCCTGTGAAAACAACGCTCCTGTCCAGATCCCCGGGGATCCTGCTGCCTATGCAGTCCCGGATCAGGGTCTGCTCATAATGGTCAAAGGTCTTGCTGACAACGGTCAGCTCCAGGGCCTGTCCGGAGCTGAGTCCCTGGCGGATCAGGTCCAGGGCGTCCAGCATGCCTCTCATATCCACTGCCCTGTCCGAGATCTCCGACTTTTCCGCCTTTCTGGCAAGCTCTCCGAAAAGCTTTACGAACTGTCCTGCTATTCTTTCGCTGATATCCGGGAAGTTCCTTTTCAGCAGACGGAGCATGTTCTCCTCCGTGATCTGAGGCATGGTAATAATGGCAAAGCGGGAGCTCAGAGCCTCATTCAGGTCCCGGGTCCCGGCGTAGCCGTAGTTCATGGTGGCGATGAAGCGGGCCGCCCTGTCTACCCGGATCAGATCATAGCCCGGCACGTCAATGATCCTCCGGTGGTCCAGTGCCGCATGAAGGACGGCCAGAGACTCGTTCCTGGCCATGTTGATCTCGTCCAGGATGCAGAATCCGCCTTTTTCCGCGCTCATGCATACCGGTCCCTTCCGGAAGGACACTTTTTCTCCGTCGAAGGTGTCGGTGCCGATCAGGCCCGCGGCGTCCGTCCCTATGTGGAAGGATACATTCCATACGGGACGTCCGAAAAGGGCGGCCAGGTTCTCGCACAG
>DETN01000103.1:871-3696 GCA_002362155.1 Lachnospiraceae bacterium UBA3287
CCTGCCAGCAGTTCTTTGTCAATGCCTTCTTTTTCCAGTAACTCAGTCAGTTCTGCCATACTCTTTCTCCTACTCTTACCAGGAAAGTTCATCCATATATCCGCACTCCATAAAAAGCGGCTTGACCGCCGCCACTTCGTCATGCTCCTCCTTTGAGACGGTGACGGAAGCGTTAAGGGCCCTGAGGTCTTCCTTGACTGCCTTCAGGGCTTCTTCCATGCTCTCAGCCCTTCCCTCCCTGAGGACTCTCAGCATCCTGCGGATCACCACGGGATCCGCATACTGGGCGGGGAGGAAGAAATCCTCCTTTGCCGAAAGTCCTTCCCGGGCAGAGCAGACCGCCTCTTTCCAGGCAGCTCCTGCGGCAGAGGGCCTGTCCGCCCCCAGGGGTAGGATCCGGGACGATGCCGCATAGAAAAGAAATGCGGCTCCGAACAGGATGCCCCAGAGTCCGTAGTCTCTTCCGGAAAAGAGATTATAAAGCCCCCAGAAAGCCCCTGCAGCCCCCGTCAGGGCGACCGTTCCCATGACCGCCCGGGAAGATGCCGGGATATGATCGATCCTTCGTTTCTCCCGGACAGTCCTTCTGAGCCTCTCCCATATCTCCGGGTGCTCTTCCAGAAAGGCCAGATCCGCCTCCAGGGATCTTACCGCTGCATCTACAGAAGCAGAAAGGACCTTTTTCTCCCTTTCTTTTTCCTCCCTGGCCCGGGCCTCCATCCTTTCCTGCCCCTCTTTTGTATACAGATGGATCTCCGGATGGTTTTCCCCGATCCACCGCATCAGGGAATCCACGTCCTCTTCCGACCTGAAATTGCACTGGCGGGACCTTTTATCCTTCAGTTCCACCACCAGATAAGGGACCGCCGCAAAGAGGCCCCGGCCCGAAAATCCTCCCGCGCTCATGGCGATCCGCTTGTAGATGCGCTCTATGTCCTCATAGCATACGTAGAGTCTGCGGTCCAGGAAAAAGGTGTTGAGATACAATGCCCTTCTGCCCAGGCCGCAGGGGCCTGCCTTGATACATGTTTTCCTGTCGTTTTTCAGTTCCTTTTCCGTAAGTTCTGTCTTTCCAAACTTCTGAGGAAGCATACTCTGTCCTTTCCGCCCGGTCCTGGTCCCCGGAAAGATCCGCCGGCAGTCCTGCCTGCGGTCCGGGGCGCCTTTGAGATAAAAAGGGGCGGAGAATCTCTCCGCCCCGAAACATGTCTTAATACGCTTTGTTATGCAGCTTTTGCCTTCTTTGCGCTTTTCAGGAAGATCGCCAGGAACAGGACTGCTGCAATGATGCCGGCCGGATAGGCCACCATGGTATTGTTCTTCAGTGCCGGGATCATGCCCAGACATTCCGGTGCCATGAAGAAGTAGGTAATGGATACAGCGCTCATAAATACTGCCGGGACTGCGCAGATCAGGTAATTCTTTCCTTCCTTTGCCAGGTACATGGCACCTGCCCAGAGGACGATCATAGCCAGGGTCTGGTTGGTCCAGCTGAAGTATCTCCAGATGACAGTGTAGCTCAGAAGGCCCAGGGTATTGCCGAATCCCAGGAATGCACCGATGCCCAGGACAGGAATGCAGAGCTTGAGGCGGTTGGCGTAGGACTCCTGATCGATCTTAAGCCAGTCGGAGAGCGTCAGTCTTGCGGAACGGAATGCCGTATCACCGGAAGTGATGGGGCAGGCGACAACGCCCAGCATGGCCAGGATCACGCCCACAGGGCCCATGGTCTTGATGCAGACATCATAGATGGCTGCGGACTGGCCGTCGGCAAGGATCTCGGCAAGGCCTGTGTTCAGTCCGTCCGTGACCGCATACAGGGAGCAGCCTGCCGCGGCCCAGATCAGAGCGATGCAGCCTTCCGCTACCATGGCGCCGTAGAATACGAAATGTCCCTGACGTTCAGACTTGAGGCAGCGGGCCATCAGGGGAGACTGGGTCGAATGGAAGCCGGAAATCGCGCCGCAGGCGACCGTGATGAACATGAAGCTCCACACGGGAGTTCCCTGCGGATGCATGCTGCCAAAGTGGGTAAAGATCTCGGGAATGGCGTATCCGTTGACGGGAATGCCGACGGCAACGCCGATGGCCATGACGATCAGACAGATACCGAAAACGGGATAGATCTTTCCGATGATCTTGTCGATGGAAATAAATGTGGCAATGAAGTAATAGACCAGGATAATGCCAAGCCATACGGTGGTCTGGGCGAAAGGACCGCTCACGCCCTTCTCTGTAAGCAGCTTTACGATCAGGCCTGCCGGTCCGACTGCAAATACAGTGCCTACCATGATCAGAAGAACGACTGCGAATACACGCATGATGGTCTTCATGACCGGTCCCAGATAGATGCCGATGACCTCGGAAATGGATGCGCCGTTATTTCTCTCGGAAAGCATGCCGGAGAAATAATCGTGTACAGCGCCTGCAAAGATCGTTCCGAAAGTGATCCAGAGGAAAACGATCGGTCCCCACAGGGCTCCCTGCATCGCACCGAAGATCGGTCCGAGGCCGGCAATATTCAGAAGCTGTACCAGGAACAGCTTCCATGCCGGAAGAACAACGTAATCAACGCCGTCGTTGATAGCTACAGCCGGTGTCTCGCGGTCATCCGGCGCGAAGGTATTATCTACGATCCTGCCGTAAGTAAAATAACTGGCCACGAGCAGCGCCAGACAGATCAGAAAACTTAACATGACATATCACCTCCAGTTAAAAAAAACTTTAAGCTTTCTGTTTCCTGACACTTTTGGCATAATGCCAGGTTTTCGATTAAGATTCTAGACCTGTTTATGCAGAAAGTCAAATTTCTCCTTCTGATTTTC
>DETN01000079.1 GCA_002362155.1 Lachnospiraceae bacterium UBA3287
AACGTCCTGGGGATCGGCCTGGTCCTTTCGGCCATCGTACTCAGCAACCTGTGATCCGTGAAATTGGAAGCACAGGCCGGGGGACGGACGGCAGAAGGGAGGATCCGGACTTCGGGGATGCCCGCGGTCTTTACTCTATTCTTGATAATGAGACCCGAACAGGGTAAAATACATTCAGACACTGATGTCGGAAAGGACTGTGATTATGAGCAGAATTATACTTAAACTGAGCGGCGAAGCACTGGCGGGCGACGACGGGACCGGTTTCGGCCCGGAGAGGATCCGCGGCGTGGCTTCCCAGGTAAAAGCACTGACAGAGCAGAAATATGAAGTGGGAATCGTCATCGGCGGCGGCAACTTTATCAGAGGCCGTTCCACAAAGGAGATCGAAAGGACCAAGGCCGATTCCATCGGCATGCTGGCCACCGTCATGAACTGCATCTACGTCTCCGAGATGTTCCGTAATGAAGGCATGGAGACCGTGGTCATGACGCCCTTCCAGGTGGGGTCCTTTACAAAGCTCTTCTCCAGGGATCTGGCCAACGAGTACTTTGCAAAGGGCGCCGTGGTGTTCTTTGCGGGCGGAACGGGACATCCCTTCTTCTCCACGGATACCGGCGTAGTCCTGAGAGCCATTGAGGTAGGGGCCGAGGTCATCCTGATGGCCAAGAACGTGGACGGCGTCTATGACAGCGATCCCGTCAAAAATCCGGACGCAATCCGCTACGATATCCTGCCTATCCAGGACGTGATCGATAAGAACCTCCAGGCCGTAGATATGACGGCATCCATCCTGGCCAGGGATTACCGCATGCCCATGCGGGTCTTCGACCTCAAGGAAGAGGGCAGCATCGTGAAGGCGGCTTCCGGAAACTTCAACGGCACCACCATTACCGTATAAGGCTTTAGGTTACAGACCATGACAGGCCCGGGCCCTGCCCGGGACCTGTGCACCATAAACTTATAAGAAAAGGGGAACATTATGGCTACAAGTGAAAGAGTAAAACCTTACGAAGAAAAAATGCTCAAGACCATCGAGCACCTGAAAAATGACCTGAACGGCATCCGCGCGGGCCGTGCCAACCCCCACCTTCTGGATAAGGTCAGGGTGGACTATTACGGAACACCTACCCCCCTGCAGTCCGTGGCCAACATTTCCGTACCGGAAGCCAGGATCATCCAGATCGCTCCCTGGGAGAAGAAGATGATCAAGGAGATCTCCAGAGCCATCCAGGTGGCTGAGATCGGCATCAACCCCCAGAGCGACGGCCAGGTCATCCGCCTGGTATTCCCCGAGCTGACCGGCGAGCGCCGCAAACAGCTGGGCAAGGACGTCAAGAAGTACGGTGAGGATGCCAAGGTGGCAGTCCGCAACATCCGCCGCGACGGCGTGGACGCTTTCAAGAAGCTGAAAAAGAGTGAAGATGTCTCCGAGGACGTGGTCAACGAACTGCAGGACGAGATCACCAAGCTGACCGACAAATACGGCAAGGAGATCGACAAGATCATCGAAGACAAGACCAAGGAAATCCTGACAGTCTGATCGGAGGCGGGAAGTTGGCAAGCGATAGAAAAATTCCGACCCATGTGGCCATTATCATGGACGGCAACGGCAGGTGGGCCAAAAAGCGCGGCCTGCCCCGTACCATGGGACATATTCAGGGCGGCAAGGTGGTGGAACAGATCCTGGAAGACGCCGACGCCCTGGGCATTTCCTATCTGACCGTCTATGCCTTTTCCACCGAGAACTGGTCCAGACCGGCTGCCGAAGTCAGCGCTCTGATGAATCAGCTGCGCGGTTACATGAAGACAGCCATGGTCAAGTGCGCCAGAAACAATGTCTGCGTCCGCATCATCGGGGATAAGACAGGTCTTGCCCCCGATCTGCAGGAAGCCATCCGGGACCTGGAGGAATCCACGAAGAACAATACGGGCATCCACTTCCAGATCGCCATCAACTACGGGGCCAGGGACGAGATGGTCCGGGGCATCCGGAAGATCGCCGAAAAGGCGGCTGCCGGGCAGCTGGACCCTGCCTCCATTACGGAGGAGACCGTGGCTGACAGCCTGGATACCGCCGGGATCCCCGATCCCGACCTTCTGATCCGCACCTGCGGAGAGGAGAGGATCTCCAACTTCCTCATGTGGCAGATCGCCTACGCAGAGCTTTACTTCACCCCCGTGGCCTGGCCTGACTTCGACAAAGCCGAGCTGGAAAGGGCCATAGAAGTCTATAATCACAGAGAACGCAGATACGGAGGACTGGTCTGAGGACCAGTCCCCTTTCCATGCGCTGAATCAACAGGTACGAAACTATGAAAGAGCGTATAATCAGCGGTACCATTATCGCAGCGGCCATTATCGTGCTGGGCCTGGTGGGAGGCTATCCTCTGGCCAATGTCCTGCTGATCTGTTCCCTGATCGGCTACTACGAGCTGATGAAGGCCTGCGGCGTTCTGAAGCTGGTGAGAAAACGGCAGGAACAGTTCAACATGATCTCCGTCATCGGCTTCGCCTCCACCGCGGCCCTTTACTTTATGCTGCAGGTCTGTGCAGGCATGTATACGGGGTCCGAGCTTTTGCAGAAGTCCGATTTCTGGACCCTGTGCATCGTCACGGCCTTTTTCATGATCAGCATGGCGGGCTATGTCTTTGCCTTCCCCAAATATGAGGGGAATCAGATCATGATCTCGGTCTTCGGCTTCCTCTACTGTCCTGTCATGCTGAGCTTCGTCTACAGAGCCAGGACCATGGGGCGGTTCGGAATTTTTGTCTATGCCCTGATCTTCATCTGCTCTTCCGTATGCGATACCTGTGCCTACGCGGTGGGCATGATGCTGGGGCGCCACAAGATGGCCCCGGTCCTCTCTCCCAAGAAGACCGTAGAGGGCGCCGTGGGAGGCGTGGCCGGATCCGTCCTGGTCTGCTTCCTCCTGTCCCTGCTGATGGAATATCTCTATCCGGATATCCACCTGCAGCTGGAGTTTACCGTCCTGGGCGTCTGCGGGGCCCTGATCAGCATGATCGGCGATCTGGCCGCCTCCGCCATCAAACGAAATCATAACATCAAGGACTATGGGAAGCTGATTCCCGGGCACGGCGGCATCATGGACCGCTTCGACAGTATTATCTTTACTGCACCGATGATCTATTTCCTGGCGGTTCTTCTGATAGGAGAGATATGATTATCAGCATTATCATTTTTCTGATCATTTTCAGCGTCGTGGTCATTTCCCACGAATTCGGCCACTACGCCATTGCCAGAAGGAACGGGATCCGGGTCAATGAATTCGACATCGGCATGGGTCCCCTCATCGCCCACAGAAGGATGGGCGAAACGGATTTCTGTATCAGGCTTCTGCCTGTGGGCGGAGCCTGTATTTTTGACGGCATGAGCGGCCTGGAAGAGGAAGAGACCATCCTGGACGAGCATTCCTTCCCCAATGCGGGGGTCTACGCCAGGATCGCCACGGTCCTGGGAGGACCTGCGGCCAACTTTATCCTGGGCTTTATCCTGTCCCTGATCGTGGTGGCCTTTTCCGGCACGGACCTGCCCGTGGTCCAGGGAATCATGGAGGATTCCGCTGCCATGGAGGCCGGCATTCAGGAAGGGGATGTCATTAAAAAGATCAACGGGGAGAACATCCATATCTACCGGGAAGTCAGCATCATTTCCATGATGAACTACGGCGAGCCCCTGAAGATCACCTATGAAAGAGACGGGGCCCTGAATACCGTGGACCTGGTCCCCAGATACAGCGAAGAGGCGGGCCGCTATTATATCGGTCTTCTGGGCAGCGGAGAGTATCATACCTGCAGTGCCCCGGAGGTTTTTAAATACGCCTGGTACGAGACTTTCTACTGGCTCAAGTCCACGGTCAAGTCCCTGGGCTCCATGGTGAGCGGCCACTTTGACAAGGACGACGTGTCCGGACCTGTGGGCATCGTCAAGGCAGTGGACGACACCTACGAAGCCGTCAATCCCTACGGCCTGTCTGCAGTGATCCTGAGCTTTATGAGCTTTGCCACTCTGCTGACAGTCAACCTGGGAGTCATCAACCTCCTGCCCATACCGGCTCTGGACGGCGGCAGGCTCCTCTTTCTTCTGATCGAGGCGGTCCGGGGAAAGAAGGTCCCGGCGGAAAAGGAAGGCTACATCACGGCAGCGGGCATCATCTTCCTGCTGGTGGTGATGGTCCTGGTCCTCTTCAACGACATATCCAGATTTTTCAGATAAGGAACGGCTGACCATGCCCGCGCGGAGCATTCTGCGCGGGCCGATTGCATTATAAGAAAAGGAACGGAAAATCATGACTTACAGAGAGCATACAAAAGTTGTACAGATCGGCAGCGTGAAGATCGGCGGCGGAAATCCCATTGCCATCCAGTCCATGACCAATACCCCCACCGAAGACGTGGAGGCAACGGTATCCCAGATCCTCCGCCTGGAGGAGGCAGGGTGCGAGATCATCCGCTGCACCTGCCCTACCCCCGAAGCGGCCAGGGCCATCGGAGAGATCAAGAAGCGGATCCATATCCCCCTTGTGGCGGATATCCATTTCGACTACCGCATGGCCATCGCGGCCATGGAGAACGGAGCGGACAAGATCCGCATCAATCCCGGCAACATAGGCGGCAGGGACAGGATCGAAGAAGTGGTCCGCTGCGCCAGAGAGCGGAATATTCCCATCCGGGTGGGGGTCAACAGCGGATCCCTGGAGAAGAACCTGGTGGAAAAATACGGGGGCGTAACGGCCAGGGGCATCGTGGAAAGCGCCCTGGACAAGGTCCGCATGGTGGAAGAGTGCGGCTATGACAACATCGTCATCTCCATCAAGTCCTCGGACGTCATCATGTGCATTAAAGCCCATGAGATCCTGGCAGAAGAGACCCACTATCCCCTTCACGTAGGCATTACCGAAGCCGGCACCCTTACGTCCGGCAACATCAAGTCCGCCGTGGGCATCGGAAACATTCTCTATCAGGGCATCGGCGATACCATCCGCGTATCCCTGACAGGCGACCCGGTGGAAGAGATCCGGTCCGCGAAGCTGATCCTCCGGTCCCTGGGCCTTCGGAAGGGCGGCATCGACGTGGTATCCTGCCCTACCTGCGGCCGTACAAAAATCGACCTGATCGGCCTTGCAAACCAGGTGGAAAAAATGGTACAGTCTTATCCCCTGAATATTCGTGTTGCAGTCATGGGCTGCGCGGTCAACGGTCCCGGTGAAGCCAGGGAGGCCGATATCGGCATCGCCGGCGGCATCGGCGAAGGCCTGCTCATCAAAAAAGGGCAGATCGTCCGCAAAGTGCCGGAAGACCAGCTTCTTGCCGTGCTGAAGGAGGAGCTGGACAGCTGGCCCGCCCAGTCATAAGGAGTATTTACATTGTCCAAAGCTTTTTTTGATGTATTTCCGGCCTTAAAGGTCAAAAAGGACCTCCAGAGCTATTTTAAGGATACCCAGGTGGAGCGCATCGCCACCAACAGAGAGCATACCAGGATCAAGGTCTGCTTCTTTTCCGATCACCTGATCGACAGAAAGATGGTGGACGCCATGCAGGAGGAACTGGAAAAGCAGATCTTTGCGGCCCGGTCCGTCACCGTATATCTGGTGGAACGGTTCGAGCTGTCTGCCCAGTTCACCCCCAGGCAGCTGATGAAGTATTACTTCGATTCCCTGGTCTATGAGATCGGCAGCTTTTCCCCTGTCATGGGGATCTTTTTCCGGGAAGCCGACATCAGCTTTCCGGAGGAGGACCGGATCCTGGTGGATATGGAGGATTCCTGCCTCAGCCAGAGCCTGTCCGGCAAGCTGGAGGAAGCCCTGGAGAGGATTTTCCGGGACCGCTGCGGCGTACCGGTCCGCTTTACCATAAAACTGAGCAAAAAGGATAAGAAGGCCGTGGAAAAGCCGGAGCTTGTGACCTATGTGGCGCCTTCGGAGGCTTCTCCCAAAGCCAAGGCTCCGGAAAAGGCTGCTCCCTCCGGGGAGAAGAAAGGCTGGGGAAACGGAAAGAAGGGAGGCGACTGGAAAGGCCGGAAGGGCGCTTCCAGAGGCATCCGCCAGTCGGACAGCCCCAACGTGGTCTACGGAAGAGAGGTGGCGGAGAATGCCTCCCCCATCGCCGACATCATGGGCGACATGGAGGACGTAGTCATCCGGGGCAAGGTCATGGCGGTGGATACCAGGCCCATCAAGGGAGAGAGGACCATCGTCAAGTTCTCCCTGACAGACTTTACGGACTCCATCTACTGCAAGATCTTCGTGTCCAACGAGTACCTGGACAAGGCCCTGGAGGGCATAAAGCCCGGCGCCTTCCTCAAGGTCAAGGGACAGACCCAGATGGATACCTTTGAGCACGAGGTGACCGTGGGCGCCGTGGCGGGCATCATAAAGATCCCTTCCTTTGTGACCGTAAGGGAAGACAGGGCCGCCGAAAAGCGGGTGGAGCTGCACTGCCATACCAAGATGAGCGACATGGACGGGGTCTCCGAATGCAAGGACCTGGTGAAAAGAGCCTATCAGTGGGGCATGCCTGCCATCGCCATCACGGACCACGGGGTCCTGCAGGCCTATCCCGACGCCAACCACTTGAGAGAAGACCTCTTCAAGGCGGAGAACAAGAGGCGGAAGGATGCGGGAGAACCTCCCCTGGATACCCAGGAGTTCTTCAAGGTCATCTACGGAGTGGAATGCTACCTGGTGGACGACCTGAAAAAGAGCATCGTGCTGGGAAGCGGCGAAGGGGATGAGACCCGTTTCGAAGACCGGCCCTATGTGGTCTTCGACCTGGAGACCACCGGCTTTTCGCCCGTCAAAAACAGGATCATCGAGATCGGAGCGGTCAAGATCGAAAACGGAAAGATCACGGACCGTTTCTCCCACTTCGTAAATCCTAAGGTGCCCATACCCTTCAGGATCACGGAGCTGACCAGCATCCGGGACGACATGGTCATCGATTCTCCCGTGATCGAGGAGACCCTGCCCCGTTTTCTGGACTTCTGCAGGGGCTGCGTCCTGGTGGGCCACAACGTGGCCTTCGACATAGGCTTTATTGCGGAAAATGCCAGACGCATGGGCCTTGCGTGCGATTTCACCACCATCGATACCATGATGATGGCCAGATTCCTTCTGCCCGGCCACAACAAATATACCCTGGACGCTGTGGCCAAGCTCCTGGACGTGGATCTGGGCTTCCACCACAGGGCCGTGGACGACGCGGAATGCACCGCGGGTATCTTCCTTAAGGAGTGGAAGCTGCTGGAAAAGAGAGACGCGGTAAGCTACGGAGACGTGAACGCCATCAGCGATTCCAATCCAGACGTCATCAAGCGCCTGCATCCCTACCACTGCATCCTTCTGGCTAAGAACAATACCGGCAGGGTCAACCTTTACAAGCTGGTATCGGACTCCCATATCAAATATTTCCAGAAGAAGCCCAGGATCCCCAAGAGCGAGCTGATGAAGTACAGGGAAGGCCTGATCGTAGGCAGCGCCTGCGTGGCCGGAGAGCTCTTCCAGGCCCTTCTGGAGCAGAGGTCCCCCGAGCAGATCGCAAGGATCGTGGAATTCTACGATTACCTGGAGATCCAGCCCAGGGACAACAACGCCTTCCTTCTGGAGGAAAAGAACCGGAGCAGATATCCGGAGATCCAGACGGAGGAGGATCTGCTGGATTTGAACAGCCAGATCGTCCGCCTGGGCGAAGCCTGGAACAAGCCGGTGGTGGCCACCTGCGACGTCCACTTCATGGACCCGGAGGACAAGATCTACAGGACCATCATCCAGGACAGCATGGGCATGACCGACGAGGACCCCGCCGATCTCTATCTGCGGACCACCGACGAGATGCTGGAGGAGTTTGCCTACCTGGGCGCCGACAAGTGCCGGGAGGTGGTGGTGACCAACTCCAGGAAGATCGCCGACATGATCGACGTGATCTCCCCCGTGCGGCCGGACAAGTGCGCCCCCGTCATTCCCCATTCCGACGAGACCCTGCGCAGGATCTGCTACGACAAGGCCCACAGCATGTACGGAGATCCCCTGCCTTCCATCGTGGAGGAGCGGCTGGACAGGGAGCTCAACTCCATCATCAGCAACGGATATTCGGTCATGTACATCATCGCCCAGAAGCTGGTGTGGAAATCCGTGGAGGACGGCTACCTGGTGGGCTCCAGAGGGTCGGTAGGATCTTCCTTCGTAGCCACCATGGCGGGCATTACGGAGGTCAATCCCCTGCCGCCCCACTATTACTGTCCTTCCTGCCACTTTTCGGATTTCAGCTCCCCCGAGGTCCTTGCCTACGCCGGAAAGTCCGGCATCGACATGCCTCCCAGGATCTGTCCCCGCTGCGGAAAACAGCTGAAAAAAGACGGATTCGACATCCCCTTCGAGACCTTCCTGGGTTTCAAGGGAGACAAGGAGCCGGATATCGACCTGAACTTCTCGGGCGAATACCAGGCCAAGGCCCATAAGTATACCGAGGTCATCTTCGGCCACGGCCAGACCTTCAAGGCCGGCACCATCTCCACGGTGGCCGAAAAGACAGCCTACGGCTATGTCAGAAAGTACTTCGAGAAGCAGGGCATTCATAAACGGAACAGCGAGATCGAGCGCCTGCTCCAGGGCTGTACCGGCATCCGCCGGTCCACCGGCCAGCATCCGGGCGGCATCGTGGTCCTGCCTCTGGGAGAGGACATCAACTCCTTCACTCCCGTGCAGAGGCCGGCCAACGACATGACCACGGACATCACCACCACCCACTTTGACTACCACTCCATTGACCACAACCTCTTAAAGCTGGATATTCTGGGACACGACGATCCCACCATGGTCCGCATGCTGCAGGATCTGACCGGCATCGATCCCCTGACCATTCCTCTGGACGATCCGGATGTCATGAGTCTCTTTTCCTCCACCAAAGCCCTGGGCATCACCACGGAGGAGAACGGTGGCATCGACGTGGGATCCCTGGGAATTCCCGAGTTCGGCACCAAGTTCGTCATGGGCATGCTGGACGACACCCGTCCCACCACCATGTCGGAGCTGGTCCGCATATCCGGCCTGTCCCACGGCACGGACGTGTGGCTGGGCAACGCCCAGAGCCTGATCCAGGAGGGAAAGGCAGTTCTGTCCACCTGCATCTGCACCCGCGACGATATCATGTCCTACCTGATCGGCAAGGGTGTGGAAAAGTCCATGGCCTTCAAGACCATGGAATCCGTCCGTAAAGGCAAGGGCCTGAAGCCCGAGATGAAGGAGGCCATGCTGGCCGCGGATGTGCCGGACTGGTACATCGACTCCTGCCTCAAGATCAAGTACATGTTCCCCAGGGCCCATGCGGCGGCCTATGTCATGATGGCCCTCCGCATCGCCTACTGCAAGGTCCATGAACCACTGGCCTACTACGCGGCCTATTTCAGTATCCGTCTGGATACCTTCAACTATGAACTGATGTGTCAGGGAAAGGAAAAGCTCCTTGCCACCCTGGCGGAGCTCCAGGCCCTGGAAAAGCCCGCGCCCAAGGATCTGGCTATGATCGACGACATGATCCTGGTCCGGGAATTCTATGCCAGGGGATTTTCCTTTACCCCCATCGACATCTTCCAGGCCGGTTCCAGGACCTGTAAGATCGTGGACGGCAAGATCATGCCCTGCCTGACCAGTATCGACGGCATGGGCGAAAAGGCGGCGGACGCTGTGGTGGAAGCTGCCAAGGACGGCCCCTTCCTGTCCAGGGAGGATTTCTACAACAGGACCAAGGTCCCCAGGACCGTGGTGGACAAGATGAACGAGATGGGCCTTCTGGGCGATCTGCCCGAGACCAGCCAGATCTCCATCTTCGATCTTGGCATGTAGAATCACAGGGATGTCCGGAAAGGAAGACTATGTACCAACAGTTTGAAAGGACCCGGCTGCTCTTTGGCCGGGAAGCCATGGAAAAGCTGGCCGCCTCCAGAGTGGCGGTCTTCGGGATCGGCGGCGTGGGCGGCTATGTGGTGGAAGCCCTGGCCAGATGCGGCGTGGGCGCCCTGGATCTGATCGACAACGACAAGGTGGCCCTGTCCAACTTAAACCGCCAGATCATTGCCACCATGGACAGCGTGGGAAGAGAAAAGACCCAGGTCATGAAGGAGAGGATCCTTTCCATCAACCCGGACTGCAGAGTGGAGATCCACAACTGCTTCTACCTGCCGGAAACAAGGGACCGCTTTGATTTTTCGGCTTACGACTACGTGGTGGACGCGGTGGATACCGTGACGGCCAAGATCGATCTGGTCATGAGCGCAGGAGCGGCGGGGACCCCCATTATTTCTTCCATGGGAACGGGCAACAAGCTCAATCCTGCCATGTTTGAAGTTTCGGACATCTATAAGACTTCGGTGGATCCCCTGGCCAGAGTCATGCGCAGGGAACTGAAAAAGAGGGGCGTTAAGAAGCTCAAGGTGGTCTATTCCAGGGAAGAGCCCGTAAGGAGCGGGGAGGCAGAAAGGCTGGAAGAGGTCCGGGCAGCGGAAGCGCCTTCAAGAAGATCCATCCCCGCATCCAACGCCTTCGTGCCTCCGTCGGCGGGGCTTCTGATCGCTTCGGAGGTGATCAGGGACCTGACCGGTGCCTGGTAAAGAGGACGGAGGACCTTTTTAGAAACAGATGATCAGCACTTTTCACTGAGGTGGCTTATGGACAGGCTGGAAGCCTTTGAAAGGATGCTTGCAGACATAAAAAAGCAGGCGGATGAGGAAAACAGAAAGATGGCGGAGCTGAAGGCGGCCGGAAGAGAAAAATCCGCCACCTACAGACAGTATTTCAGCAACCGCATGCTCTATAAGATGATCCTGGACAGATACAGGCAGTACGGCCTTCTGGACCGGGACGGCGAAGAGGAAAACTGATGAAAAGAAAAGTCCTGTGGATGGGATTGACAGCGCTTTTCATGCTGGTCCTTTCCGTGCTTCTTATAAAGCTCGTGGACGGAATGGTTCAGATCGGTGACGATATCCCGCTTCTGCTGATCCTTCTGGCTGCCGTGAACGCGGCATCAGGCGCGGTCAGCGTGAAGCTTTATCAAAAGGGTGCTGCCCGCGGGAAAAAATGAGGGAAGCAGGGCAAAGGGATCATGATCCTGCCCGCGTTTTCAGATTCTGCCGGAGTATTTCCGTCTTATGGGAGGTATGTATGGGACTGTTTGACAAGCTGTTTAAGAAAAAAGAAGAGCCCGCGCCGGCAGAGGAAGAAGTCTGCACCGACGGCTGGGACGCCATTACAGAGGAGTTCGAAAGGATCTATCCCGGACAGACGAAGCCAAAGCACTACGCCACCATCATCAAATGGATCGTGGGGGGAAAGGATCCCCTTGACGGGATCTCTGTCTATGACGGAGGGGACTTCTGGCATTTCGTTTCCTACGGCCTGACCGAGATCTACGACAAGGAGACCGAGGATAAGGAAGTCAGCGGCTACGGCTATGAGCTGACGCTGAAGCTGAAGAAAAACTGGTATGAGGATGAGGAAGCGGAGCTTAAGAATATCTGCGGCATCCTGCAGATGATCGCCAGGCTGACCTTTACCAAAGGAGAGATCTTCCGGCCCGGCGAGTTTATCTATACAGGGCAGAAGGAAGGCATCGACGCCAGGCAGATATCGAAGCTGACAGGCTTTATCACAGTGGCAGACCCTTCCGTCAATGCCATCGATACGCCCAACGGCCGCGTGGAATTCCTGGAACTGATCGGCATGACCGACGCGGAGCTGAAGACCCTGTCAGACAGAGCGTCTGTCACGGAAATCTATGAAAAGCTGGGCTCGGACCTCACGGACTACGGCAGGGAGTCCCTGCTCTGAGGCTCTTTCCGGAACTCCGGCAGGAAAAACAGTGATTATCTGATCATGGAATTCTGAAAAAGGCTCCTGCCGGCGAAGGAGCCTTTTTCACTATAAGGATGCGGAAGGGAAGCATCCTCATGCC
This sequence comes from Lachnospiraceae bacterium UBA3287, assembly GCA_002362155.1. Classification (GTDB taxonomy): domain Bacteria; phylum Bacillota; class Clostridia; order Lachnospirales; family Lachnospiraceae; genus CAG-791. The sequence goes on from DETN01000079.1 coordinate 11,968, forward strand.
GCCTTTATCGCGGACTGCGGGGCGGACAGGATCGGAGGCCTGATCATCGGGATCCGCCAGGCAGGACCGGAGGCGGAAACGATCCATGACAGGCCGGCAGGGCAGATGGAATGAGGAAAATCATCTTTTCCTTTTGCTGTCTGTATGCTATTTTAATGTACGGAACAGGGAAGGGCCTGTTCCGGATCTTTATGACAGAAAGGAGACCCGCCCCGGCGGGGCAGTTCCTTCCCCCTGAGGGAAAGGAGCTGCAGTGAAGACAAGATGAAAAGAAGAAACAGATTCGCCCTGATCACGGTCCTTGCGATCCTCATGCTGACCCTTTCGGCTTGCGGGCAGTCCTATTTCAAAGTTGACGAAAACACCGATAAGAGCATGCTGATCTCGGCCCAGAAAGCCGGAAAGGATTCTTATTTCATGTCCGGTTCCCTTACAGTGGAAGAAGGGGAGGAGATCACTGCTTCCGCAGACCTTTCCAAAGGGCGGATCAGAGTTGAAATCTTCCTGGAGTCGGGTGAGCAGAGCAAGGACCAGATGCCTCAGCTGGAGGAAGAGCCCGCTCTCAGCGCCAATCTCCAGGGAACGGACAGCATGTCCGGCACTGTGAACCCGGGGACCTACATGGTGCAGGCCACCTGCCTTGAAAAGGCTACCGGCTCTATCGTGATCGAAGTGGGACCGGCCGAATAAAAACGTCACAGTCTGCAGCCCCGGCTCCTTTATTGACGCTGCGAGACGGCTGATACCGGCGGCGGCCTTTTGGGCCGCCGTTTTTTGGAGTTTTATGTAAAGGAACCTTGACAATCCGGGCCGGAGACGTTATTCTTGTTGTAAAGGAACCTTTACATACAGAAAAAGCAGTGCTGATTTTGTAAAGGAAGCTTGTCGGCTCCCTGCAGGAAGGAGGCGGTGTCTTGAAGAATCATGTGGAAGAGCTCCGCAGGGAGCGGGGCCTGAGTCAGGAAGAATTTGCCAGGGCCATCCGGGTCTCCAGACAGACGGTGAGTTCCATTGAAACAGGAAAATACAATCCTTCTCTGGAACTGGCATTTGTCATAGCGGCATTCTTCGGGAGACCCATTGAGGAGATCTTTATCTACGGAGGAAATAAAGAATGAAAAAAGGATTTCTGATGGAGGGCACAGGCCTTGCCCTTCTGGGCGCTGCTTTTATACTGGCTGCCCTTCTTACGGACAGCGCTCTGGAGAGTCTTTTGTGGGGCTTTGGAGGCGCTGCCCTGGCTCCGGGGCTTGTCATGACCGTCCGGTATTTTTACTGGTCCGCTCCGGGGAAGGAGAACCGTTTCCGGGAGCTGCAGGAAAGAAGGGATATAGAACGCGGGGACGAGCTGAATGAAAAGCTGCGGGACAAGTCGGGCAGGATCGCCTATATGGCAGGACTTCTGATCCTTGTCGTTTCCGAAGTTGTCTTCGCCGTTCTCGGGAAGATGGGCCTTGTCAAAGACTACAGGATCTTCGTGCCTTATCTTTTTGGCCTGCTGGTGATGCAGATCCTGATCGGCATGGCGGCTTTTCACCTGCTGAAAAGACAATACTGACTCAGTATTCATAAGTCCTGATCCGGCCGGATGCCCATGGCGGCGTCCGGCTTTTTCTGCGTCCTGCCTTTTTTCTGCCCCTCCCTCTCTCCGTCAGAATATGTGATTTCATGTGATTTCATCCGCCGATAAGATGTTATTTTTGCCATATTTCGTGATACTATGATATATGATTTCAGACTTCCAAAGCTGCGGCTGCAGCTTTTTCCCCTTCCACCGTCCCCCATGGGACCCTGCGGCAGGGGCCTGACAAGTTTGAAAAATGAGTAAAGGAGGAAGAAGTGTATGAGAAAAATCACATCATTCTGGCTGGTTCTCTGCATGATCTGTGCTCTGACAGCCTGCGGCGGACCAGGTCAGGGAACAGGCCAGGGGACAGAGACGGAGCCTGCCGCTTCCGTGGACACCGGCGCTTTCAAGACCATGGGCGACGTCTTTGCCTATGAGAGCACTAATGAAGGCTACAACGACAGGTACTATGTCTATGCCTTCGAAATCGACGGAACTGTCTTCCGCGCGGTGGCGGAGCTTCCCGCGGATGTTTCCGAGGCCATCTGGGCCATCGATTTCGAGGACGAGACCAGGGAACAGCAGGTGCTGGATCTGGTCTCCCCCCTGGAGATCACACAGCTTGACAACCTGACGGAGGGTATGCCCACCCAGGAAGAGCTGGACAAACTGGCAGGCACAAATCTGCAGGATCTGGTGGACCAGGGGTGGACCTTCTACTACTGGAACCCGGAGGCCGGGGAATACGGCATGAATCACGGCCCCTACAGCTTCCAGCTCACCTGTGAAGGCAGCCTGGAAGATCCGGAAAATTTCGACGAGAGCCAGGCAGGCGCCCTGACAGTCACATCCGTCGTCTGTGAGGGAGCAGGCAATGCGGCAGGAGACATACTTGACAGGGAATATGACGGCGGAGAAGATGGTGCCTTTGAGGAATCCGGCATCGACTATCTTGCCCTGGTCAATAAGCTGAATCCTCTGCCAGAGGGCTGGGAGGATGCCCTGGAGACCGTGACTGTCACCAATTCCGTGGGGGACCAGGTGGAGGTGGAGGCAAAAGCCTTTGAAGCCTACGAGATGCTCAGAGCCGATCTGGAGGAAAACGACGGCATTTATACCGAGCTTGACTCCGCCCGCCGCTCTGTGGCCGCCCAGCAGGATATCATGGACCGCTTCATCGAAAAATACGGCGCCGACTATGCGGCCAAGACCGTGGCCCAGCCCGGCTATTCCGAGCACCACACAGGCCTTGCCCTGGATCTGTATTTTAAGATCAAAGGGGAGGACGGAAGCTTTACGGACGTCTATTACAACGAAGACATGGAAAAGCCCGAGTATAAAGGCATCTGGGATGCCATCCATGCAAAGCTTGCGGATTACGGCTTTATCCTCCGTTATCTGGAAGGGGAAGAGCACATCACGGGCTACCGCTACGAGCCCTGGCACATCCGCTACGTGGACGATCCCGAGATCGCCCGGGAGATCATGTCGGAGCCTGGCATGACCCTGGAAGAGTATCTGGCGGGAGAAAGCGCACCGGATGTGGCCATCGACCTGTCCGGATCCTCCCTCTATACGGACGAAGAGCTGCGGGACGCCATGCTGGCAGTCAAGTGTAAGTTCGCGGCCTGGGCCGGATGCGAACTGCACGCCGTCCGTTATGCGGGCGACGACTGTGCTTCGGAGGAGAACCTGGCATGGCTGAACTCTCTGGAGAAGGGAGAATTTACCCAGGTCATGGAACTTCTGATGGATTTCCATACAGGAGACGCAGCGGATTCTGCCTTTAATGCGGATTACGAATACACGGACTATCAGTGGTGGCTGGGCCGCACTGAGGACGGCAGCTTTGAGATCGTCAGCTGGGGCTACTGATCACCATGTGATGAAAAAAGGAAGGAATGACTATGGAAAAACAGGCTAAAGCACTGAAAACATGGAAAAGCATTGCGATCGTATCGATCATAGCCGCGCTGGTCCTGGGCCTTCTGTACGCGCAGGAAGCGGTCCGTACTCCGTCGGCTGAAGCTCCCGAAGCAGCGGCAGAAGCGGGCACCGAAGAAACAGCAGAAGCCGCAGCAGAAGCCGCAGCAGAAGGCGCAGCAGAAGAAAGCCCGGAAGAAACAGCACAGGCTCCAGCGGAAGCCGAGCCGGAAACGGCTGCTCCTTCAGCCGATGAGGCCCTCTCCCTCTGGACGGAGGACGCGCCGGCCAGGAGGGCTCTGACCGCTTTCGTTGAAGAAGCGGTAAAGGAAGGCGGCAAAGGCTATATTCCGGTGGATAGGCGCATTGCCGTTTTCGATCTGGACGGAACCCTTTTCTGCGAGACCGATCCCAACTACTTCGACTATACCCTGCTGGTCCACCGGGTACTGGAGGACCCCGATTACATCGACAAAGCCAGCGTTTATGAAAAGGAGACCGCAGGCAAGATCGTGGAGCAGAACGAGACAGGGGCATCCTTCTCCGGACTGGAAGTGGACCACGGGACCTGCATCGCCACCTCTTTTGCCGGCATGACACCGGATGAGTTCAACGCCTACATTCAGGAATTCAAGAAGCTCCCCATGCCCAGCTATGAAGGCATGAACCGGGGAGACGGCTGGTATAAGCCCATGCTGCAGGTGGTGGAGTTCCTTCAGGCCAATGATTTCACCGTCTACGTGGTCAGCGGCACGGACCGTTTTATCGTCCGCGGCATTGTCTATGATTCTCCCCTGAACGTCCCTCCCCGCCAGCTCATCGGCTCCGACGAGACTCTTGTGGCCCCCGACCAGGGAGATACGGACGGTCTGACTTATGTCTATGACGACAACGACAAGCTTGTTCTGGGCGGCCAGTTCCTGATCAAGAACCTGAAGATGAACAAGGTCACCGTCATCGCCCAGGAGATCGGCGTCCAGCCCGTGCTTTCCTTCGGCAACAGCACCGGAGACGCCTCCATGGCGGAATATGTGACCACGGACAACCCCTATCCCTGCCTGGCCGTCATGCTCTGCTGCGACGACACCGAGCGTGAGAACGGAAACGTCGAGAAGGCCGACAAGATGTACGGCCTCTGCGAGGAGTTCGGCTGGGTCCCCGTTTCCATGAAAAACGACTGGACCACCATCTACGGAGAGGGCGTGACAAAGAAATAAGCCGGAGAGGCTGAAAAAGAAAAGGCTGAAAAAAGAAAAAGCTGAAAAAAGAAAAAGCCGCAGGTACCGGGACGATCTCCCGGTACATGCGGCTTTTCAGACACAAAAAAAGACATGCATTTCTGCATATCTTCTTCAGGGTTGGGCTGTTAAACAGTCAGCAGCTCGTACGGGAATCGAACCCATGATTCTGCCGTGAGAGGGCAGCGTCTTAACCTCTTGACCAACGAGCCATATGTCTTGTGTCGACTTGCTTATATTACCATAGAGCAGGATTCATTGCAAGCATAATTTTTAAAAAGATCGGGATTTTAAATTAACAATTTTATTGAATCTATTGAATTTATGGCAAAATATCGGGAAAAATAACATTTGAAAAAATGTGTTACCTTTGAAATAATAACCGGTGGAAAGCCGGACTTCACAGATTCAGGCATTAATTATTTCGGAGAACATAAATGAACAGAGATTTGACAACAGGAAAACCGGAAAAAGTGCTCTGGCAGTTCTGTCTGCCTCTCTTCGGCAGCATTATCTTTCAGCAGCTTTACAACATCGCAGACTCCCTGGTGGCCGGCAGATTCATCGGAGAAAAGGCCCTTGCCGCAGTAGGAAACAGCTACGAGATCACTCTGATCTTCATAGCTTTTGGCTTTGGCTGCAATATAGGATGTTCCGTAGTGGTGTCGGCCATGTTCGGTGCCAGGAAGTATAAAGAACTGAAAAGCGCGGTCTCCACTGCCATGATCGCCAGCGGGGCCGTCTGTCTGGTCCTTATGGCGGCCGGGCTGATATTCTGCGGAAGCCTTCTGCATCTGATCCGGACTCCTGCGGAGGTCTTTGCGGATTCCAGGCTTTATCTCATTATCTATATATGGGGACTTCCCTTTGTGTTCTTCTACAACATTTCCACCGGGATCTTCTCCGCTATGGGAGATTCCAGGACGCCCTTTATTTTCCTTGCGGCTTCCTCCACTGCCAATATCCTGATGGATATCTGGTTTGTGGCGGGCTTTCATATGGGCGTCGCCGGTGTGGCCTGGGCTACCTTTATCTGTCAGGGAGTCAGCTGTGTCCTTGCCCTGTCTGCAGTGCTGAAAAGGCTGAAAGGGATGCGGACGGAAGGAAAATTCCGGATCTTTTCCTGGAACATCTGCGGAAAGATCGCTGTCATCGCAGTTCCCAGCATCCTGCAGCAGAGCTTTATTTCTGTCGGCAACATACTGATCCAGAGCGTGATCAACGGCTTTGGCCCCGGCGTCATGGCTGGTTATTCTGCAGCCGTCAAGCTCAACAACCTGGTCATCACATCCTTTACCACCATCGGGAACGGGGTATCCAACTACACAGCCCAGAATATCGGCGCCGGTAAGCTCCGGCGGGTATCGGAAGGATTCCGGGCAGGTCTGAAGATGGTATGGCTGCTCTGCCTTCCCCTGGCATTTTTCTATTTCCTGTCCGGGAAGAGCCTGCTTCTTTTATTCATGAACGATCCCTCGGAGACAGCGGTCTCTTCGGGGCTTATGTTCCTCCGCATCGTTTCTCCTTTTTACTTTGTGATCTCTTCAAAGCTGATCGCAGACGGGATCCTGCGGGGAGCCAGCCGTATGGCGCAGTTCATGACGGCCACTTTTACGGATCTGATCCTTCGGGTGGTTCTTGCCTTTATTCTGTCAGGAACCGGACTGGGGGATACCGGCATCTGGTGTGCCTGGCCCATCGGCTGGTCCATAGCCACCGTCCTGTCCATTACGTTTTACCAAAGAGAGTTCCGGGAGGGAAAGGAACTTAAGAAGGATTGAGTCTGAGGGATGCACAGGAAGCATCCCTTAAAAATTGAATTAAGATCCTGCCTTTCGCTTTCCTCATATACAGCTTTTTGACAATGGTTCGGAAGACTTTTCAACTGATAAAGGTCCGCCTCCCCGCACAGGGGAAGCGGACCTTTTTATGATTTTCGGATCTTATGACTCCAGCCTTGTAAAGATCAGCTGGAAGGCGTGGTAGACGCCGTCCTGGATGGGAACGGGCATGCCGGCGTCCATCAGGGCGTCGGAGGAATAGGTGATGCCCAGGGTCTCTTCGTGATACATGCGGCCGCTCTCCAGACCCTGCAGACGGATATAGGGGATGGGCATGTTGCCGTGGACATCCTGGATGACCACATTCAGAAGGACCCGGCTCCTGTCGTCGGATACGATCTCCCAGGCGGCGCAGAGGTTTTCTGCGGGATTGGTCAGGCGGTAATATCTTCCGTTTTGGATGAGAGGAGCCAGCTTGTGGAAGAGGGCCACCTGGTCTTTCACCTGGTTCTTTTCTTCTTCCGTCAGCTTTGCGGGATCCAGCTCATAGCCGAAGGTGCCGGACATGGCCACCACGGCCCTGGTGTGGAAGGGGGTGATCCTGCCGTTCTGGTGGTTGGGACAGACGGAAACGTGGGCGCCCATGGCCGCGGCGGGATAGCCGAAGGAGGTGCCGTACTGGATCTGCAGTCTGTCGATGGCGTCGGTGTTGTCGCTGCACCAGATCTGGGGCGTATAGTAGAGCATGCCGGCGTCGAAGCGGCCGCCGCCGCCCGCGCAGCCTTCGATCAGAAGGTCAGGGTAGCGGACGATCAGTCTTTCCAGCAGATCGTAGAGGCCCAGCATGTAGTCGTAGAGGACTCTGCCCTGCTCGTCGGCACAGTGGGAGTAAACTTCCGCGATGCAGCGGTTGTAGTCCCATTTGATATATTCGATGTTGCCCTGGTCCAGAAGGGAGCAGAGCCTTTCGAAAATATAGTCCACCACTTCTTTTCTGGACATATCCAGGACCAGCTGGCTGCGGCCCAGGACAGGGGCTCTTCCGGGAATGGACAGGGCCCAGTCGGGATGGGCTTTGTAAAGCTCGGAGATCTCGCTGATCATTTCGGGCTCTACCCAGATGCCGAATTTCATGCCGATGGCGTTGATGCGGGAGATCAGGCTGCCCAGGCTCTCGCCCAGTTTTTCCTCGTCCACGGTCCAGTCGCCCAGGCCGCTGTAGTCGTCGCTGCGGTTTGTGAACCAGCCGTCATCCATGACCACCATTTCGATGCCCAGTTCTTTTGCGCTCTTTGCCAGCTGGTAGATGGTCTCGCCGTTAAAGTGGAAGTAAGCGGCTTCCCAGCTGTTGACCAGAACGGGACGCACTTTGTCTTTCCAGGGGCCGCGGCAGACGTGAGAGCGGATGCAGCGGTGCAGGCTCTGGGACAGGGCGGAAAAGCCCTTGTGGGAGTAGGACAGAATGACTTCCGGGGAAGCGAAGCGATCGCCCGGGGCAAGGGGATAGCGGAAAAGCTCGTCCGACAGACCCAGCTGCATGCGGCAGCCGCCGAACTGGTCCTTCATGACTTCGCCCTTGAAGCCCCCGCTGTAGACGAATTCCATGGCCCAGCAGCGGCCCTCGGTCTCGTTGGTGGTCCTGTCGGAAAGGATCATCAGAGGGTTGAACTGGTGGGAGGACATGCCTCTGCGGCTCCCGATGGTCTGGCAGTTGCCGCTCACATGGCTTCTTGTCATGCTGCGCTCGAAGGTATGCCGGCCGGGGAAGGTGAGAAGATCGAACTCGCCGGAAACAAAGTCCAGTACTGCGGACTGGGCCTTGCGGACATAGAGCTTTTCGGAGCCGGTATTTTTCAGGATCATAGCGCGGGTGATGATGTCCAGCTCGGGAAGAACGCCGTAGAGGAGGCTCACCTGCAGTCCCAGGGCCTGGTCCCGGAGAAAGATCTCCAGGGTCTGGGCTTCCTTAGCCGAAGCGTATACAGCGGGAAGACCGGGCAGGGAATACTTACCGCTTGTGATGCTGTATCCCGCATAGCGAAGGTCTGTCCAGATGATGCCTCCTTCGCTTTCGATCATAAGGGCGGGAACGCGGTAGTCGCCGGTCCCCACAGTGGGAAGCTCCTGGGGGAGCACATCCAGGGAATAGATGCGCTCGGGGGCCGTCTCGTGGGGGCAGGGAGAGAAGCCCCTGTCCATATATTGCAGAAGGTAATCCATTTCGCCGACGGCGTGCTTTCCGTAGTAAAGATGCAGCAGATAGTCATGGCTGTCCGCCATCATCTGATAGGTCGTATGTGCCGTATGAAGAGAGAAGATTCTTTTCTTTTCATTGTACTGTATAGCCATTGCAGAATCCTTTCAAAAACTGTTCAAAGTCTGGACCGGCCATGGTTTAAGGGGGCCGGGATTAATGTTTCCGGGCTGCTTTTTTCCCGGACTGATTTTCAGAATAGCATGGAATTATGAGCGATTCCATAGAGCAATTTGTCGTATCATATGGAATAATTTGCGTTCTGGGAAAAGGGCGGTTTAGTGGATCCCGGCAGGAGCTTTCTTTGAAGACCGTAAAATTTAGGGGAGGAAAGCTCTTTTGCAGTAAAAAATAAACATGAATTTATAAGTTTAAAAAATGACAAAATAAATCATAAAAAAACAATAAAATACATCATGGAAAAATGAAAATCAGGGTCTAAAATGTTTTTTGGTTTTCAGCTTTAACGCATAAAAGGGGACGCCTTGGAGATAGTCTATACACCGGAACTCCTTGCCTACATGAAAAGGAAGGGAAAAATGAATATTTCCGTAGAGGTGGCAAGTTCGGACCATTCCGACTTTGAGATCACGGAGCTTTACCTGCGCCTGGTGACGGACGATTTCGCCGCCTACCTGATACAGAAGAAGCGCTACAGAGGCGTCCGGACGGACCAGGGCCAGGTCCTCTTTCCCCCCTACCGCCTCTTCTGTAATGACAGGGTGGTCTTTTCTCTGAAAAAGATCTGGATCTTCCACGCCCTGCGCCAGGAGGGAATCCGCCTCTGAAAAAAGGAAAGGAAACAGACCATGAAGTTTTATCCCTTAAGGGAGGTCTGCCAGGACCCGTCCCTCCTGGAGGAGGATTATAGGAGCGCAAGAGAGATCGGCGTCATCAGGACGGGAAAGGAATTTCTCTTTTTCCGCCTGCGGCTCAGGCACTACTACATGCCCTACGCCGGGATCACCCGGTGCTTCCGCAGGGTGCTTCTGGTTCCGGCCAGGATGTGCTGCGGCCGGGGGGATCTGCAGATCGAGAACCTGGTGATCTGCAGCGGAGACGAGGAGCTGGCCGTGATCCAGCTGCCCGGGACAAGAGCCGCCAGAGAGCTGATGAAGGAACTGAAACTGCGTATGCCGGACGGGGATTTTTCCCTGCCGGAGAAGAACAAAGAAGCATGAACAGAAACACTGCAGATAAGGAAGCGCTGCTTGAAAAAGTCCTGCGCTCCTTCGAAGCCTACTACAACATAGACCGGGAGACGCCCACGGAGCCCTTCGACGCTGAGGCCTCCTTCGGAATGCACGACGAGCAGTACTTTCTTATGAAAAGCGCCCGTATTTCCCAGTCGGACTCCAGCGAGTATGTTTTTTTCCGCCTGCTGGACCATCTGGACCCCCAGGCCTTCCGGGAACTGGACAAAAAGGCCTGGGAGACCACTCTTTCCAGGGTGGACCTGTCGGGCAGCCATAAGAGCACGGACGCCTGCCTTGTGATCATCGCAGACACTGTGGATCCGGAGGCCGCAAGAGAGGTCAGAAAGACCGACCATTACAAAAGCTACCGCCTGGGCCTTAAGGGCTGGAGCACCTGCCGTATGATTGTCTATGAGTGTCAGACGGGAAGGTCCTGCTGCAACCGCCGCGGGGAAGACCTGTCAAAGCTCTTTCAGGCATAAATATAATGAAAAAGGAGAAGAAACATGACAGCACTATTCATTATTTTAGCAGCCATCGCCCTGCTGATCGTGGGCTATGTGACCTACGGCAGCTACCTGGCAAAAGAGTGGGGCGTTGACCCTGACCGCAGGACACCTGCCTGCACCATGGAAGACGGCGTCGACTATGTGGCGGCCCCTCCCGCAGTTCTGATGGGCCACCATTTCTCATCCATCGCGGGCGCAGGCCCCATCAACGGCCCCATCCAGGCCTCCGTTTTCGGCTGGGTCCCTGTCTTTTTATGGTGCGTGATCGGCGGCATTTTCTTCGGCGGACTGCAGGACTTCGGTTCCCTGTTCGCATCCGTCCGCCACGGCGGCAAGACAGTAGGCGAACTCATCCATGACACCATGGGCAAGAGGGCCCAGAGGCTCTTTACCATCTTTGCCCTTCTGGTCCTGATCCTGGTCATCGCTTCCTTCGTCAACGTGGTAGCCGGCACCTTCTTTACCGCGGCCGACGCCCCTGTGACCTTCGGCATCGTGACAGATCCCACAGGCAACCAGACCACAGCCATGATCTCCATGCTCTTTATCGTCCTGGCCATCGCCTACGGGGTCATGACCAACCGCTTCGGCGTCAAGACCGGTCCCGCTACTGCCTGCGGCATCGTGGGCATCGTTGTCATCGTAGCCCTGGGCATGAACGTGGGCCTTGCCATGACAAGGACCGCATGGATCGTTCTGATCGGCCTTTATATCACAGTGGCTTCCCTGATCCCCGTATGGATCATGCTGCAGCCCAGAGACTATCTGTCCAGCTTCCTTCTTTACGCCATGATGATCGTGGCCCTGGCAGGCATTCTGTTTTCCGCCTTTGCCGGGACCGCTACCTTCCAGCTCCCTGCCTTCACGGGATGGAAGCTGGCCAACGGAAATACCCTTTTCCCTACCCTGTTCATCACGGTGGCCTGCGGCGCCTGCTCGGGCTTCCATTCCCTGATCGCCACGGGTACCTCCTCCAAGCAGCTGGACAATGAAGCCCACGCCAAGCCCATCGGCTACGGCTCCATGCTGATCGAATCCGCCCTGGGCATCATCTCCCTGATCGCCGTGGGCATGGTCTTCCAGAAGTATGTGGACGGCGGCTACGGTTCTCCTTCCGCGGCCTTCGCAGGAGGCATCGGCCTTATGTTCGCGGCAGAGGGCACAGGCGTCTACAACACCATCTACGCCCTGCTGACCCTGGCCGTATCCGTTTTCGCACTGACCTCTCTGGATACCGGCACCCGTCTTTCCAGATTTATGTTCAGCGAGCTCTTCTTAAAGGAAGGAGAAGCTTCCTATAAAGATGCACAGGGCTCCCGCAGGATCCTGGCCCATCCCCTTTTCGGTACGGCCTTCATGGTCATCATCGGCTGCATCCTGGGCGGACTTTCCCTGTCCCAGATCTGGGGCCTCTTCGGCGCCGCCAACCAGCTGCTGGCAGGCATTGCCCT
>DETN01000070.1 GCA_002362155.1 Lachnospiraceae bacterium UBA3287
AACAAAAGTCTTCGGATAATATTTGCCAATGTCCCCTGATCCCATCTGCTATCAGATTAATATCTTTGACACTTGTTATATAGTATCTGGTTTCCTCGGACTTCTCGCCAGTGATCATGCTCTCACACTCTTTTTTTACCATAACAAATCTTTTCAGACCGGGCCACACATCATCCTTGTCTGATGGAGCATGCCATGCCTCTGTACAATAGTACCTGCGGGTCTCTATCTGGCTGTGCATCTTTTCTGTGGTCTCCAGATATAGTTTTCCGGGAGCTGCCTCACATTTATTGATAACTTCCTTTGTAAAAGAATCCTTCGCATCTTGTAGAAGTCCGGGCTGATTGCCCTTGAGCCCACCGATGTAATGCCCCTTTCTGTTTATGATGATACGGCATGTATTCTTTTGCGTGTTCAGCGCATCAAATGTAACGATGCACTTATTCAGATCCATTATATTCAGGAGCCTCTGGCTCTCAGGTATCTCGTTCGTTTTCTCGGGAATAGAGGAAGACGACAGACAGATCCCGGTCGAGCGGTCATAGATGTTCAGGGTCTGGAAATTCCGTTTCTCTTTTTCTGTACCCAGGCACCGGCTTGTCCCTCTGTTTGCTTTCCCGTCAACGCATATCTGCCGGTATTCTTCTTCCTCGCTGTCCGGAGCGTCCCCTTTATCTGCAGGCTGGAGTGCCGATTCGATACACCTCATCAGATCATCAAGAATTTCTACAGTGGCTTTCTGAAGCGTTGCCGTGTTGATAAGGGATATGGCACGCAGGAAGGTCTCGTGAGAGCAGATGCCGTTGGAAAAAGGATAGAATCTTCGAAAGAACCGGAGCTTCATATTTCCGAAAGCCTCGATTTCTTCATAATCTGTAAATCCGCTGAGGACAGCGGTAAAGGCAACAAGCAGGATCTCACGGATAGGATACTTCGTCCGTGCACTGAGCCTGAAATCGGTGACGTCACAGAACAATGAACGGATCTCGCAGATTACTCCCCTGTCCATTGTTTCAGGCGGGATGTCAGGTATGTCGATCTTTTTCATATGCCTGGAATAGTCATCCAGTACGGTCTTTATTGTTTCCATAGTTCCTCCTTCCATTCGATACCCTGCCTTCTGGAAAAATCTGATACGGTCGGGGGGATATACGAACATGTCATACTGCTTTTTGTAACGATAAGACAGATCAGGGAACAGCAGGCCATGATCATGGGAAGATCTGTACCGATCCTTGTCTCCGCAATGTATGTGATCATAGACAATACACGCTGCAGTGCAGCCTGGTCCATTGAGGATTCGTCCTGCTGTGAGAGGACATCCGGAAAACGCAGGCTCAGCCAGCTGCTTTTATACAGGTCAAACGTCCAGTACCCATAGATCCATGTCAGGACTGCGGCAGTATAGACTTTCTGAGCATCGTCCCCATAGTTTTTCCCAAGTCCGGGAAGCATGTATTCCGTAAAATGGACACATATACGGGACCTTCCGAATTCCAGGATACGGGGATTCTCTGTGAGACGGTGTCTGGCCGGAATCAGACCGTCTGCTTCGGTGATCCTGCCAATGCAGCCGTCAACAATTCTTTTGACTTTACCTGTTTCCTTGTCCCGTTCCGAATGTCCACGGTAGAGGTAATAGGAGACCGTACCATCTTTCGACACGGTTTTGTTTACAAAAGTCCCTTTTTCTTTGAATTTCAGGACCCATTCAGGATAATTTGAAGCTTTGTTTGACATAGAGTCCACCTTATAATAATATGTATTACAATAAATGTAATACAATAAAAGACCAAAATCAAGCCACAACTGCAAAAGCAGCTGTGGCATAAGATGATGGACGTTATTTGATGCGTATGTCCTGTTATACACTGTTTGACTGTTTACGCAGGTACTACTTTGTGTTATTCTATATATCTCAAGTTTTGAAGCAAAATGGCGCAAACCCTAGTATTTATCAGGGTTTGCGCCATTTTGCTTCAAAACTTGAGTATCCATGCAGCTGCAGCCTGCTTTCAGATAAACAGGAGACTTTTGTCAGGACATTGTCAGGACACGGCCGGAAGTTTTCTGTGTGTTTTCAAAGAAACATTCAGGAACTCCGGACCGTATTTACCGGGACATTCATTCGGACGACACGGATGAATCCTGAGCTGAAAAGTGATATGGGAAACCTGAAATCACGAATAAAGAGGCCGCCGGGAACGGGCGCGGGATGATCCGAAAAACGGAGAAATTCCAGTAATTCCTAACAAAAATGTGTATTTTATTTACCTGAAATAATATAATAAATAGGGGAAATTTCTTTTTAACGCTTGTAATTCTTTTTCAGGAGGATAAATTGATGAAGAATCCGTTCAGAAATGTGCTGAATCAGGCTTTGAATAAACATCGGAACTCTTCCGGAAGGCAGCTCAGAAAGATGACTGCCATGATGTGTGTCGTGGCGGTCACGGCAGCTAATCTTCAGCTGAGCTCTGCTGTCACTGTGGTCAACGCTGCAGAAACAGAAGCAGAAGCCGAGGCACCGGTGAATGCGGAAGCAGAGGCTCCGGCAAAGGCAGAAGAGCTGGTCTCCGAACCTGCCGCCGAAGCCCCGTCTCCGGAAAAGACGGAGGAAGTGCAGCCTGACAGCGGGCAGAGCGCTTCAGGCGCTGAAGAGGAAGCACCGGCGCCGGCTGACAATACTGATTCTGAGGAGGCTTCGGATGCCGCTCCGGAAAAGCCGGAGGAAGCGGCATCAGATGCGCCTGAGGATAAGGCGGAGCCTGCCTCTGAAATCACAGAGGATGGGGAAGCCTCCGACTCTCCCTCCGAAGAGGGGGCAGATCCTGCAGAGGATGCAGACGCCGGAGAAGAAGAGAATACAGCTGACCCCGCGGAAGAGGAAACGGCAGAAGAACCCGCGGAAGAACCCATGGAAGAGTCCATGGAAGAATCCATTCCTGTCGCAGGCAGGCTGAAAGAGAAGGGGAAAGGCTATACCGTTACGGTCACTTTTACCGAAGAGGCAGGCCTGCCGGAAGGCACGGTGCTTCTGGTAAAGGAGATCACCGGACCTGCCAGCAGCGCCTATGAAGACCGCTCTGCGGATGCCATGAACGTGGACAGCGCCAGGATCGCACAGGCCAGATTCTTCGATATCAGCTTTGAAGACAAGAAGGGCAGACCGCTGGAACCTTCTTCTGGAATAAGCGTAAGGATCGTTCTGGATAAAGCCCCTGCAGACGTCAGCGACGTGCAGGTCGTTCACTTCGACGATGAAAACCCCGAAGACGACGAGACAGTATCCGCCAGAGTCAGAAAAGATACGGATATCAGATTTACCGCGGAAAGCTTTTCCGTTTACGGCGTTGTATATACGGTGGATTTCACTTACGGCGGATACACCTACAGGATGGATGGCGGGGGCAGTGTCCTTCTGAGCGCCCTGGCCCGGGAACTGGGGCTTTACGAAAAGGATTATGACAGAGACTTTGAAATCGGAAATGTCAGTACCGTAACATTCACGGACCATGATCTGATCCGGGTCAGCAGGCAGGCAGACGGAGACTGGCTGCTTACAAGTCTTGCCTCTTTTGAAGGCGGGGAGATCCTGACTGTCACCATGGAAGACGGGGTAAAGTTTGAGATCACAGTGACGGATCCGCCTTCCCCGGATCATTATACGACGGATCTTGCGTCTCTTATGACAGACGCGGTCATCGTGGCGCCAAGGAATGAGGACGGCGCGTACATAGTCGAGCCGGGAACGCCCTATACCATCAGTCTGTCCTTCAAAGAGCAGCCCGATAAGCAGTTCAGCAATAGTGATACCATGACGTATCCCATACCGACAGGGCTGAATGCAGACGGGCACAGCGGGACCTTCACGGTCATTATTGAACGGGGCGGCCAGAAGTATCCCGTTACAGGAAATACGTATTCCATTGAAAACGGTGTCCTGACTGTCGCATGGAACCAGGACGATCCCAATTTAAGCCAGCTGAAAGCAGCCGCCAATGTGAAGTTCTCTCTTAACTTTGACGGGACCTTTGATGAGAACGCGACTCAGATCAGGTTCACGGATTCCATTGTCAAGGATCTGGAAATAGATACCAGCAGCAACGTGACCACGTCCAAAACCGGTACCGTGGATCTTGTCAATGACAGGGTCTTGTATACAGCCGCCGTTTCATCTCACGGAACCAGCAGCAATGTTGTACTTACGGATACGATCACCGGGAACGGACTGACCCTGGATCCTTCCAGCATCCGGGCGACATCCAGCACCGGAGAGCCTGTCTCCATGACAGGCACTGCCGATGGAAATTCCTTTACCTATACGATCCCCCGGATGAAGAGCGGTGAGATCGTTACATTCACATATGCCGCAGATATCAATCCCTCTGTCCTGAAGATGATCGACAGAAAAGTCATAACGCAGAGCGGCAACACCTTCAAGGCGGTCAGTGACGGGGACCCGGAAGGCGATGCGACCAGTATCACCAATACCATTGACTATACGCCTCAGATCACAAAATCCAACGGTACGCTTGCCGGCACTGACGGAACAAAACAGATTCTGTCCTGGACGCTGACGGTAAATTCGGACGCCAAAGTTTCTGCTGCCGGGACCAGAGTGACAGATACGATCGATGCGGGCTCTCAGAGCATTATGAAATATCACGGTGACGGAATTACCGTGACAGTCAAAGATGCAGGCGGAAATACTGTCCGTACAGATAATGTACTCTGGGAGAAGCTGGCGAAAACGGATTCTGCATGGACCTATATCATCCCTGCGTCTGATGCGAAGCATGCTTATCAGTATGATATTTCCTATACCACAGAGGTGGAAACAGAAGAACTCAAGACGTTTACCGGTGTGAGCAATACAGGTACGACGGACGGCGGCGGCTCCAGCACCGGAAGCGGGCAGGTGGGTCCTGCAGACGGCGGTGTGGAAATTCACAAAGAAGCGACGTTAATTGACAAGGAAAACAAGGAAGTGACATGGACTGTTACTTTTGTGGTGCCCGCCAGCGGTCTGGACAAGGCTGTCGTGACGGATACCTATCCTTCCCGGTATGTCGTTGATCATACAGTCTTTGAAAAGGTCAAAGAAGGAACCGTTAACGTGACAGGTCTCACCGATGGCGAGGCATGGAGCGTTGTCTACAATGATAAAAACGCTGTTATTACCTTTACAAAGGACGGCTCATCCGGCCTCAAAGGAACTGGATCTGCCAGACCGGTCACTGTAACCCTGAAGACGGAGATCAGCGATGAAATTGTCAATGCTTCCAAGAAGGAAGCTTCTCTGGTCTGGCGCCAGAATACGGCATCGCTGGACTACGGTGAGGTCATTACAGACACCGCAACAGCGGATGTCACTGCCAATGAGGTCAGGAAAACATCTCCTGAGACGACTTCCAGAACGGTCAACGGCGTTGAACTGCCTGTTTATAAGTACGAGGTGGTCCTCCTGGGCGTGGATTCAGATTCCTTTACGATCAAGGATACCTTTGATACGGAAATTCTGGAGCCTTATAACGGGGGCGACGACGCCTTCTATCTTTATGGCGGAACAACCCAGTGGAATCAGCTCAACAAAGGAGGCAGACCGGTTTCCCACCTTAATACCGCAGAAGGTATGACTTTCAACGTGGGAATCGATTCTATCCCCAAAAACGGTTCGGACTATTACTTAAGCTACAGGCTGGTATACTATCTGACGGTCAAAAATCAGAATGCTCTGAACAAGCTGATGGCCAGAGCGGCCGCTGCAAAAGACGGCACCGCAACGCTTGAAAATAATGCCAGCTGGAACGGCGAGACAGGTACGGCGCCGGTCGTTTATACCTATAAAGGTCTGAAAAAAGAGATCCTTACTTCTGACGCGGATCTCAAAAAAACAGATGAGGACATCTTTGCCGACTTCAGGATCACACTCAATCCTTCAGGCCAGCTTCTGAACGGCGGCCTGCCTCTTACGATGACGGATACTGTCTCAAATATGAGTGTCGTTCTGACTTCGATCGCTGCAGTGCCGTCCCAGGGCGTTACATGGGATATGACCGGAAATACCGTAACATATACGATTCCGGATGCCACAAAGGTCGTGATCACTTATCGGGCACGGGTTCTCTTTCCCTCGATTGGCAAGGAAGGGGACACTGTATCGGTCACATTCGGAAACGTGGCTGAAATGCTGGGGTACAGGGATGAGATCGAAAAGACCGCTGAACGGCATAACGACGGCTGGGGCGGAGGCAATGTCTTCAGCATCAATCTGCTCAAGTACGAAGGCGGCAACATGACCAAAAGGCTTGAAGGTGCAGTATTTGCCCTGCTGGATTCCAATAAAAATCCGGTCCTGGATAAGAATAATCACCCAGTAACTTTTGAAACGGACGAGAACGGCCTGATCAAAGTGGAAGGCGACGAGGACCGGGACGGATGGGCGATCATTGAGGATACCAGGTATTACCTGCGAGAGACAAAAGCGCCGGAAGGATATATACGCGCAGACTTTGACTATTCCTTCCAGGTATCCTCCGACGGGACAACGAATTACAGTGATTTTATCTATCATTCCGGCGATACCATGTCCGCCAAGAACTATCCGAAAACGGATGTTAATGTTGAAAAGAAATGGGAGGCCGGAAACGACCGGCACAGCAGCGATATGGTTACGGTCAAGCTGCAGCAGAAAATCGGAGAAGGCGAATTCAGCGATACGATCCGCGTTCTTTCAGGCGGCAGTTGGGATGATAAGAAAGGCCAGACTACCATCGTATTAAGTAATGTCAATAACTGGAAAGGTGCATTTAATGAGCTGCCCGCAGCGGTGCCGCCTGTGCTGCCGGATGACGGGACCCAGGGTGGAACACAGGAACTTGAAACAGCCGAGTACAGGGTCGTCGAGACTCTGGTCAATAATGCCGCACCGGCAGAAGGCAGCGTTCAGATCACAGGAGGAAAGTCAGAAGGAACTTACAGCTATACCATAACAAACAAAGAAGACATCGAACCCGTTGAACTTGAAGTTGAGAAAACCTGGATCAATGCAGACGGAAGCAGTGACTGGCCGGAAGGTGTGAAGGTAGACATCCAGCTGACGGCAGACGGGGAAGATGTGGCAGGGAAGACTGCAGTCCTGAGCGCGGCAAATCCCTCTTACACGTTTGAAGATCTGCCCAGGCGTACGGAAGACGGGAGAGAGATCGTTTACAGCGTCAACGAAGTAAAAATAAACGGATACTCTTCTCAGATCGGAGGCATTGCAGACGGAAAGATCACCATCACCAACACCCAGGAGACCACAGAGGTCAGGGTGGACAAAAAGTGGGTCAATGCAGACGGCAGCGAGGACTGGCCGGAAGGCGCGGAAGCCAGTATCCAGCTGACGGCAGGCGGCCAGCCGGTTGCAGGCAAGACCATAACCCTGAGTAAAGACCAGCCGGAATATACATTCAGCGGCCTGCCAAAATATCAGGCAGACGGAGTGGCCGAGATCGCCTACAGCGTGGAAGAAGTTGAAGTAAAGGGCTATGCCACAGAAATCGGAGACCTTACAGACGGAAAGATCACCGTCACCAACACCCAGGAGACCACTGAGATCGAGGTCGACAAGAAATGGGTGGGTGCAAACGGAACTGATACCTGGCCGGAAGGCGCGGAAGTCAGTATCCAGCTGACAGCAGACGGAGATGCAGTGGAAGGAAAGACTGCAGTCCTGAGCGCGGATCAGCCTTCTTACAAGTTCGAAAATCTGCCCAAATACAAGGCAGACGGCGAGACCGAGATCGCCTACAGCGTGAAAGAAGGCGAAGTGAAAGGCTACTCCACTGAGGTTGGAGCTCTTTCTGAGGGTAAGATCACCGTCACCAACACCCAGAAGACTACCGAGGTCGAGGTGGACAAGAAGTGGGTGAATGCGGACGGCAGCGAAGACTGGCCTGAAGGCGTAAAGGTAAACATCCAGCTGACTGCAGACGGCGAGAAAGTGGTCGGAAGGACCGCTGTCCTTAGTGCGGCCACGCCTTCTCACAAGTTCGAAAATCTGCCCAAATACAAGGCAGACGGCGAGAACGAGATCGTCTACGGGGTGGAAGAAGTCCAGGTAAAGGGGTATACCACAGAGGCCGGAGAGCTTGCAGACGGAAAGATCACCCTCACCAACACCCAGGAGACCACTGAGATCAATGTGGACAAGAAGTGGGTGAATGCAGACGGCAGCGAAGACTGGCCTGAAGGCGTGACAGTCAGCATCCAGCTGACAGCAGACGGGAAAGCTGTGGAAGGAAAGACTGCAGTCCTTAGCGCAGCCCATCCCGGCTGCAGGTTTGAGAAACTGCCGAAGTATAACGCAGATGGAAATGAGATTGCCTACAGTGTGGGCGAAGTCAATGTACCCGGTTATTCGCCTTTTGCAGCGCCTGACGGAGAGGGCAGGATTACTGTTACCAATACCCAGGGAATGACCCAGATCGAAGTCGACAAGAAGTGGGTGGGTGCGGACGGCAGCACTGACTGGCCGGAAGGCGTGACAGTCAGTATTCAGCTGACTGCAGACGGGAAAGACGTCGCAGGAAAGAGTGCAGTTCTCAGCGCAGCATATCCCAGCCATATATTTGAAAGCCTTCCCATGTACAGGGCGGACGGCGTGACAGGGATCGTCTACAGCGTGAAAGAAGTGGAAGTGCCCGGCGGCTATACAAGTGAAATCTCTGATGCCGAAGCCGGACATATTACAGTCACCAATAAGCAGGAAACTGCAGAGATCGAGGTGGACAAGAAGTGGGTTGGTGCAGACGGCAGCACTGACTGGCCGGCTGGCGTGACAGTCGGCATCCAGCTGACAGCAGACGGAGCAGCAGTGGAAGGAAAGACTGCAGTCCTGAGCGCGGATCAGCCTTCTTACAGGTTCGAAAATCTGCCCAGATACAGGGCGGACGGCGTGAATGAAATCGCCTACAGCGTGAAAGAAGATGAAGTGAAAGGCTACTCCACTGAGATTGGAGTTCTTTCTGATGGCAAGATCACCGTCACCAACACCCAGAAGACTACCGGAATTGAGGTGGACAAGAAGTGGGTGAATGCGGACGGCAGCGAAGACTGGCCGGAAGGCGCGGAAGTCAGTATCCAGCTTACAGCGGACGGAAAAGCAGTGGCCGGAAAGACCGCTGTCCTTAGTGCGGCCAAATCTTCTCACAAGTTTGAAAAACTGCCCAAATACAGGGCCGACGGCGAGACCGAGATCGCCTACGGCGTGGAAGAAGTTGAAGTAAAAGGCTATGCCGCAGAGGTTGGAGACCTTACTGACGGAAAGATCACCGTCACCAACACCCAGGAGACTACCGAGGTCGAAGTGGACAAGAAGTGGGTGAATGCGGACGGCAGCGAAGACTGGCCGGAAGGCGCGGAAGTCAGTATCCAGCTTACAGCGGACGGAAAAGCAGTGGCCGGAAAGACCGCTGTCCTTAGTGCGGCCAAATCTTCTCACAAGTTTGAAAAACTGCCCAAATACAGGGCCGACGGCGAGACCGAGATCGCCTACAGCGTGGAAGAAGCTGAAGTAAAAGGCTATGCCGCAGAGGTCGGCGACCTTACTGACGGAAAGATCACCGTCACCAACACCCAGAAGACTACCGGGATTGAGGCGGACAAGAAGTGGGTGAATGCGGACGGCAGCGAAGACTGGCCGGAAGGTGCGGAAGTCAGTATCCAGCTTACAGCGGACGGAAAAGCAGTGGCCGGAAAGACTGCAGTCCTGAGCGCGGATCAGCCTTCTTACAGGTTCGAAAATCTGCCCAAATACAGGGCCGACGGCGAGACCGAGATCGCCTACGGGGTGAAAGAAGGTGAAGTGAAAGGCTACTCCACTGAGGTTGGAATTCTTTCTGATGGCAAGATCACCGTCACCAATACCCAGGAGACTACCGAGGTCGAGGTGGACAAGAAGTGGGTGAATGCGGACGGCAGCGAAGACTGGCCGGAAGGCGCGGAAGCCAGTATTCAGCTGACAGCAGACGGAGATGCAGTGGAAGGAAAGACTGCAGTCCTGAGCGCGGATCAGCCTTCTTACAAGTTCGAAAATCTGCCCAAATACAGGGCAGACGGCGAGACTGAGATCGCCTACAGCGTGGAAGAAGTGAAAGTGGTGGGGTATACCAGTGAGGCAGGAGACCTTACAGACGGAAAGATCACCGTCACCAACACCCAGGAGACCGGAGGCCTTAAGGTCAGCAAGACCGTAGAGAACGGAACAGCATCTGATAAAAACAGAGAATTCCACTTTACCGTGACCCTGGATGATACCAGCATCAACGGTACCTATGGGGAGATGGAATTCGTAAGCGGCGTTGCTGAATTTACCCTGAAGGACGGAGAGAGCAGGTCAGCGGAGGGTCTTCCTGCCGCAGCCGGCTATAAAGTCGCAGAAGAAGACGCCAATACCGATAATTTTGTAACAACGGCTGCCAACGCAGAAGGCAGGATCGTTAAAGACAGCAGCCAGGAGGCAGTATTTACCAATACCAGGGCCGAGGGCGGCCTGGCGGTGACCAAGACCGTCGTAAGCAGCCTGGATGCGGACCACAGCAAAAAGTTCTCCTTTACCGTGACCCTGGACGATCAGACGGTGAACGGCACCTACGGAGGCATGACCTTTACAGGCGGCGTGGCCGAATTCAAACTCTCAGACGGTGAATCCTGCATAGCGGAAGGTCTTCCGAGGGGCATCGGCTACGAAGTAGAGGAAGATACGGACGACCTGTTCGAGACAGCCTTTACAGGAAAGACCGGCACCATCAAAGAGACCGTTTCCACAGCGGCCTTCACCAATACCAGAAAGACAGGAGATCTGGAGGTCAGCAAGAGCGTCGTATCCGAAAGAGCGGCTGACAGCAACCAGACCTTCACCTTCACCGTCACACTGAGCGATAAGGCCATCAGCGGCACCTATGGTGACATGACCTTTACTGAGGGCACAGCCACAGTAAAGCTGAAGCACGGCGAGAGCAGGGCGGCGAAGGGACTTCCTGCAGGTGTTTCGTACACCGTAACGGAAGCAGCCGCGGCAGGCTTTGTCCCTGACAAGACGGACGAAACCGGTACCATCAGTGCCGAAGAGACAGCAGCCGCAGCCTTCACCAATACCAGAGAGACGGGAAATCTGGAGATCAGCAAGAAAGTCGTATCCGACAAGGCAGCTGACGCTGACCAGATCTTCACCTTCACCGTCACGCTGAGCGATGCTACCATAAACGGTACCTACGGCGGAGTTACCTTCAAAGAAGGAACTGCCACCGTGGAACTGAAGGGCGGACAGAGCGTGACAGCAGAAGGTCTTCCCACAGATATCACCTACACAGTAACGGAAGCGGCAGCGGCAGGCTTCACCACTGAGATGACCGGCTCTGCCGGAACGATCAGCAGGGGAGGCGCCAAAGCTGAGTTTACCAACACCAGAGAGACCGGCGGTCTTACAGTCACAAAGAGCGTTGTAAGCAGCACGGCATCCGATAAGGAAAAAGAATTTACTTTCACAGTCACTCTGGATGACAGGACCATCACCGGTACCTATGGGGAGATGATCTTCACAAGCGGCGTTGCCACCTTCGCTTTGAAGGACGGCGAGAGCAGATCGGCCTCCGGTCTGCCCACCACTGTAGGCTATAAGGTAGAAGAGGCCGGCGCTGACGGCTTCATAGCGGCACCTGCCGGCAGCACCGGGACCATCCAGAAGGGTGCTTCCCCTGAGGCATCCTTTACCAACACCAGAGCCGAGGGCGGCCTGGCAGTGACCAAGACCGTCGACAGCAGCCTGGAAGCGGACCACAGCAAAAAGTTCTCCTTCACCGTGACCCTGGACGACAAGACGGTAAGCGGCACTTACGGAGACATGACCTTTACAGGCGGCGTGGCCGAATTCAAACTCTCAGACGGCAAATCCTGCATGGCGGAAGGCCTTCCGAAGGGCATCGGCTACAAGGTAGAAGAAGCTGCTGACGACCTGTTCGTGACGACATTTAGAGGAAAGACCGGTACGATCGGCGAGACCGTTTCCACAGCGTCCTTCACCAACACCAGAAAGACCGGAGATCTCGAGGTCAGCAAGAAAGTCGTATCCGACAGGGCGGCTGACAGGAACCAGACCTTCACCTTCACCATTCAGCTGGATGACAGGACAGTGAACGGAACCTACGGTGATATGACCTTTACGAACGGTGTGGCCACAGCAGAGCTGAAGGACGGCGAGACCAGAACAGCGCAGGGACTGCCTGCAGAGATCGGATATACCGTAACAGAAAAGCCGGTCGAAGGCTTTATAACTGAGAGCAGCGGCGATTCCGGCAGCATCAGTAAAACCGGGACCGTATCCGCAGAATTTACCAACACCAGGGAGACCGGAGACCTGACAGTCAAAAAGACCATAGTCAGTGAGAGCGGTATCGACGAAAACAGAGAATTTGCCTTCACAGTGACTCTGAGCGATACCGGCATCAGCGGCACATATGGAGATATGATCTTCAGAAACGGTGTGGCCCGGTTCAGGCTCAGACATGGAAAGAGCAGGACAGCCAAAGGTCTTCCTACAGAGATCACCTATACCGTGACCGAAGAAGAGGTCACGTGCTACACCAATACCGAAAGGAGCGGCGATACCGGCACGATCAGGACGGGAGGCAGCAAAGCGGTATTTACCAACACCTACAAGGCAGAGGGATCGATCGTTCTCGAAGCACAGAAGGAACTGACCGGCGAGACCGGCAGGCCTCTGGAAGACGGACAGTTCAGCTTCGAACTCTACCAGGGCGACGAGCTCAGGCAGACAAAGAAGAACGACGGGGACGGAAAGATCACCTTCGATCCCATTATCTACACCAAGGCCGGGACTTACGCATATTCCATCAGAGAGGTGGCAGAGTCCAGGGCCGGCTATACCTACGATACAGCCGAGAAGAGAGTTGTAGTCACAGTCGTTGATAATAAAGACGGCACGCTGACAGCCACTGCCGTCTATGACGGCGGCACAGCGTTTTTCTCCAACCGGTACGAAGCAAGCGGATCTGTAGCCCTGAAGGCCAAAAAGACCCTGGAGAACAGGAAGCTGGAGGACAAGCAGTTTATCTTCGAACTGTACGACGGAGCCACAGGCGTCAGGAAACAGACAGTGTATAATGATGCGGAAGGCAACATCGTCTTTTCGTCGATCATCTACAGGAAGCCCGGAAGATATACATATAAGATCAAGGAACTTGTAAGGAACCAGAAAGGATATACCTATGACTTTTCTGTGAAGGAGGCTGTTGTCACCGTAACAGATACAGGCGACGGAACTCTCTCTGCGACCGTAAAATACGGCGAAAGCGATCAGATTCCTGAGTTTGTGAACAGCTATGGAGTGACCGTGGAAGTCAGCAAGGTCGATGCTACGAGTCAAAAGGAAGTAAAAGGCGCTGTTCTTCAGATCCTTGACAGCAAAGGCCAGATTGTGAAGGAGTGGACTTCTGACTCAGAAGCCTGTATCGTCACTGGTCTGAAGACGGATGCGGTCTATACGCTTCATGAGGAAGTGGCTCCGCTCGGTTATACCGTAACAGCAGATACCACCATTGCCATCGATGCTTTCGGCAATGTCGAATACAGCGGCACTGTCACCAGCGACGGGGTACTGCTGGTGGAAGATACCAGGACCCATGTGGCAGTCAGCAAGGTGGACGCTGAAGGCGGCAGCAGTCTGAAAGGAGCGGTTCTCCAGATCCTTGACAGTGAAGGCAATATCTTTAAGGAGTGGACTTCCGACGGGACAGTGTATGAGATCGAAGGCCTGAAGACCGGAGAGGAGTACACGGTCCGTGAAGTGAAAGCCCCGGAGGGCTATACTGTTGCGCATGATTTCACATTTACTGTTGATGAAACAGGAAAGGTGACCAGCACCGGAAGCATCACAGAGGACGGCGTCCTCCTGGTGGAAGATTTGAAGACCCGCGTCAGAATCAGCAAGGTGGACGAAGCGGACGGCAGCAGCCTGAAAGGAGCCGAGATCCAGATCCTCGACAGTGAAGGCAGCGTCGTCAGGTCGTGGACTTCCGACGGAGAAGTGTATGAGATCGAAGGCCTGAAGACCGGAGAAGTGTACACAGTCCGTGAAGTGACAGCGCCGGAGGGCTACACTGTTGCGTATGATTTCACATTTACCATTGACGAAGCAGGGAAAGTGACCAGCACCGGAAGCATCACAGAGGACGGCGTCCTTCTGCTGGAAGATACAAAAACCCGCGTCAGAATCAGCAAGGTAGACGAAGCGGACGGCAGCAGCCTGAAAGGAGCTGAGATCCAGATCCTCGACAGCAATGGCAGCGTCGCCGGTAAGTGGACTTCCGACGGAGAAGTGTATGAGATCGAAGGCCTGAAGACCGGAGAAGTGTACACGGTCCATGAAGTGAAAGCCCCTGAAGGCTATGCCGTTGCACCGGATTTCACATTTACCATTGATGAAGCAGGGACAGTTACCAGCACCGGAAGCATCACAGAGGACGGCGTCCTCCTGGTGGAAGATTTGAGGACCCGCGTCAGAATCAGCAAGGTGGATGCGGAAGACGGCAGCAGAGTGAAAGGAGCCGGGATCCAGATCCTCGACAGCGATGGAAATATCGCCAGCGAATGGACCTCCGACGGGGAAGTGCACGTGATCGAAGGCCTGAAGACCGGAGAGGAGTACACGGTCCATGAAGTGAAAGCTCCGGAGGGCTATACCACCGCGTCTGATTTCACATTTACCATTGATGAAGAAGGGAAAGTGACCAGCACCGGCAGTATCACAGAGGACGGAGTCCTCCTGATGGAAGATGCCATGACAGTCACAAAGGTTCTGAAAGCAGACGAGGACGGAAACATCCTGGGCGGCGCAAGGCTGCAGATCCGGGATGCGGAAGGCAGCGTTGCTGCAGAATGGACTTCTGGCGGTGACAGCTTTAAGACCATTAAGGGCCTGAACATCCTGGAGCATTACTTCCTGATCGAGACGAAGGCGCCCAAGGGCTTTAAGGTGGCAGATCCCATCGAATTCTATCTGAAAGAAGACGGGACCATCGTATGCGTATCCGGCGACCGGGTGGCAGAAAATGTTCTGGTCATGATTGATGAGAAAGTGACAACGGGCAAAAAGACCAGGACGGATGATGACATGAACGCGGCCATGTGGGCAGCTCTTGCAGCAGCGGCAGGCGCAGGCATCGCCGTACTGGCCAGGAAAAAGAAAAAACGTCAGAACTGATCATGTGATGAAAAGCAGGGCCATGTTCTGAGAAGGCGGCAGGGCCGGCGGATGGATCCGCCGGCTCTGCCGCATGTAATGACTTTTTGAAACTGAGGATCCCGTGGGCAGATCTTCCCTTTTTAGCCGGAGTTGTTGAAAAAAAGCCTGAAAACGGCCGGTATTTAACAGGAACGGTGCAGACAAAAGAGCGGAGCAGCGCTATTATATTTTTCGTAAACAGACATCTATTTACCAGGAGGAAAAAAATATTATGACTAAGTTTACAAAATTCATGAGCCTGGCTATGGCCCTGACCCTTGCATTTGCCATGACAGCCTGCGGCGGTTCCAAGGCACCTGAAAAGGAGCCCGCTGAAACAGAGGAGACTCAGTCAGAGGAGACTCAGACAGAGGAGACCGAAGAGACGGAAGAAGCTCCCGAAGCTGAGACAGGGGATGCCGGAACGGAAGAAGCAGTGGTGGAAGACGCCGAGTACAGCATTGCCGCAAACTTGACCGATACCATGAATGAGGACGGCTCCAGGACCATCGACACAGATTATTTCACAGTGACCCTGCCCCTTGGCGATACCTGGGAGTATGAAGTGAACGATGAGTATTCGATCTCCTTCTACAACTCCGCAGCAAAGAACAACAACTGCGGCGGCCATCTCGGAACTATTGCGGCTGTAGATCCTGCCGATACCGATTATCAGAACCTTCCTCATTACGCAGAGATAGGTCAGATGGGCGGCATCCTTTACATCATTGATTATCCTACCGATGTTCAGGCGGATGTTTCCACCGAAAAGAACATAGAGGACTATCAGACAGTTTTTGCAGAATTTGGCAAAATTGAGACCGAGCCGGAAAATATGCCTGTGATCCTTAAGTGATCAGAGCAGAGAAAAACTTAAATCACGATTCTGTACGGATCTCCCTTTCAGGCAAATGCCTGGGAGGGAGATTTTTTGATCCGGTCCGGCGGGATGTCCTATAGGGGACCGGGAGTGGTTTTCTCTGACGGTGTCCTCAACTGCAGATTGAGTGCAATCGCCGGGATGAAATCTTATACTGTATATCACAGTTCCTGCCCGGGAAGATGCGGCAGCAGGGGACTTCCTGCCTGAGTTTTAAGAACCGGGCAGGTGAGGGGCTGATTCTGAAAAGGGTGCTTTCCTGAAAGGCAGGGAAAGCATAAAAGGAAAGCGCTCCTGTGAGGCGTAAAAAAAGGTTTTCATGAAGGGAGAAAGCAGTATGCTGGTGTGGATGAGCAGATTACTGGATGTGAGCAGAGCGTTTTACACGGAGAATCAGAGAGAATATTTTTTCAGGCTGGTGGATGAAATATACCGGCACAGTTTACTTGAATCTGCCCGTGAGGTGCTTCCGGGCTCTGCATGCGCTGAAATTGAAAAGATGATCTGTGAGGGCCGGAAAGTGGAAGACTGGTGGAGCGCGTATGCCGGCCCGGAAGCGGATATGGACAGTTTCTTATACGACAGAGTATACAAGGCAGTGTTCGACGATCTGCAGGCCAATATCGAAGACTACGTGGAGAAAGTCTGTACTTCGGCACCGGAGGAATATCCGGAAGAATGGTATAAATGCTCCTTCATTAAATCTCTGCTGCACGAATTTATAAATGACAGGGAAGATCCGTATAAGATCAGCGTCCGGCTTTCTGACAAAGAGACCGCTTTCCTGACATATGCTTTGTGCTGGATCCTGACCATCCATTTCCGCAATGTTTTTGATATGGAGGACCAGGATGCGGAGTATATGCTGAAGATCCTCTACTGCGGAGAATTTGCCCAGAATGACTGGCTGAACATGTTTTACCATGAAAATGTTCAGACGATCCGGAGAAAAGTAACGGAACAGTTCCTGTATGCCTTTCTGTCCGGTAAATACAATCGCGGTATGGACGGGGCATCCTTCGCGGAGTTTATCCATGATGAGATGTTAGCGCCCGTGTATATGACCCTTTACGACGCCAGGGAAGAGATCATGGAAAAGAGCGGGGAGTACTGGGCAGGCCATGCGCAGCTCTGTTCCGCGCCTGATGAGATGGAAAACTTCTGCCAGTATATAACTTATCATGTGCATCTTTTTATCCCGGAACCCCGAATGGAGTGGTACCTGCAGGATGCATCCGGAAAAGAGGACCTGACGGAGGATCCGGAAGAAGATCCCTCCTGCCGGGATGAATAAGGGCAGGATACGGGGAGGAGCCCCAAAGGCCCTTCGCTCTGCAGGGAAGCGGCCTGTCCGGCCCTCAGATATAGTAAAAAGTCATGCGGATCCCCATCCGCTTTCAGGCATGTTCCATGGGCCGGCCGGGCAGCGGGACATGCTTTTTTCTGTCCCTGATCCTTCCGGGAGAAGAGACGCAGTGAAGGTTCAGGTGGCCACAGGACATGTGATTTGGTAAAATGTATCTGAAAAAGCATTCGTAAATACTGAAATATTCAGACAAAAAGAAGCCCCTGCCGGTCTGGGAGAAATCACTGAAAGACAGGAAATACAAAAGAACTTTGGAAGAGAGGTAAAGGGGTTATCATACAGGATCCTGCTGACAGAGGACGGCAGCGTGACAGCGGGCGAAGGAGAGAGCGAGGAGAAAAGGGAGGAAAGACAGGCATGAAACAAGAATATGAAGCTTTATTCACCCCCTGGAAGATAGGGAACTGCGAAATCAAAAATAGGATCGTAATGACCTCCATGGGCGGCACGGATCTTTTCGGCTGGATGGAGATGCACCATTTCGATAAGGAGGGCGCCCGCTTCATTCTGGAAGCGGCAAAGAACAACGCGGGCCTGGTCCTGCCGGGATGCCAGCCGGTCTGGAATCCCATGTACGGCCAGTGGCTCTATAAGAATAAAAAGATGTTTAAGGACCTGGCCGCCTGGATGCCGGAGTTTCATAAGACGGGGGCAAAGCTCTTTGTCCAGCTGACGGCGGGCTTCGGCAGAAGCTTTACCATTTCCGGGGTCATGGAAAAGCTCTGGCAGAACAGGGCCCTTCGGGCAGCCGCAAAACCTGTCATGGATCTGGACAGGATCACGGCTTCCGCCAGTCCCTCCCCCAACCGCTGGTCGGATAAAGTCCCATCCAGGGCCCTGACCGTGGAGGAGATCCATGAATATGTGGAAGCCTTCGCAAAAAGCGCCCTCCTTCTTAAGGAGGCAGGCGTGGACGGAGTGGAGATCCATGCGGTCCATGAAGGATATCTGCTGGACCAGTTCACCCTGGACTATGTAAACCACAGGACCGACGAATACGGCGGATCCTTCGAAAATAAATACCGTTTTGCCGTCGAGATCGTCCAGGCCGTCAAGAAGGCCTGCGGAGACGATTTCCCCGTCTCCCTCAGATATTCGGTGGTGTCAAAGACCAAGGGCTTCAGGAGAGGCGCTCTGCCGGGAGAGGAATACGAGGAAGCGGGAAGAGGTATGGAAGAGTCCGAAAGGGCGGCCAGGTACCTGCAGGATGCGGGCTACGACATGCTGAACTGCGATAACGGGACCTATGACGCCTGGTACTGGGCCCATCCGCCCATCTACATGCCGGAGAACTGCAACCTGGAGGATGCGGCCCATATCCGGAAATTCGTGGATATCCCGGTGGTCTGCGCAGGCCGCATGGACCCCGCGGCAGCGGCCAGGGCCGTGGAAGAGGGAAAGATCGACGGAGCAGGCTTTGCAAGGCGCTTCCTGGCAGACCAGGAGTGGGTCACCAAGCTCATGGCAGGCAGGGAGGAGGAGATCCGGCCCTGCATCCTCTGCCACAACGGATGCTTCAACATGGCCCATTACAAGGGCGTTCCCAACGACCAGAATCTCTATGACAGCCTCCATCTTTCCAGATGCGCCGTCAACGCGGAGACCATGCAGTGGGACAGACACTATATCAAAAAGGCAAAGGAGCCCAGGACTGTCCACATCATAGGCGGCGGTATCGGCGGCATGGAGGCGGCCAGGGTCCTGAAACTGAGAGGGCATGCCCCGGTCATTTATGAAAGAGCGGACAAGCTGGGAGGTACTTTTATCCCCGCCTCGGCCGAATCCTGCAAGGGCAAACTCAGGGAGCTGCTTGACTGGTACAGGCGGCAGATGGAAGAGCTGGAGATCGACGTCCGTCTGGGAACGGAAATAAGGTCCATCCTGCAGCTGGGCAAAGGGCCCGTTATCATCGCCACCGGTGCCGTTCCCAGAGTCCTCTCCTCCGTGAAGGGTCACGAAAAGATGATCGAAGCCTGTGACTATCTGCTTGGACAGGAAGTGGGAGATAA
This sequence comes from Lachnospiraceae bacterium UBA3287, assembly GCA_002362155.1. GTDB lineage: Bacteria > Bacillota > Clostridia > Lachnospirales > Lachnospiraceae > CAG-791. The sequence goes on from DETN01000070.1 coordinate 19,545, forward strand.
GGTCGCCGTGATCGGAGGCGGCCTGACCGGCTGCGAGATCGCCTATGAGCTTTATCTGCAGGGAAAGCAGCCTCTGATCGTGGAGATGCTGCCTGATCTGATCTGTCAGAAGGGAGTCTGCCTGGCCAATTCCTCTTATCTCAGAGAGTTCTTTGCCTGGAAGAAGGTCCCGGTCTATCTGGAGACTGCCCTTTCCGAGGTCACGGAAGAAGGAATCATAGTGAAGGATAAGGACGGCAGGGAGACGAAAATTCCCTGCGACTCTGTCATCTCCTCTGCCGGCTATCTTCCCGCCCCTCTGGCGGACCAGGGCAGGAAAGAGGTCTATCTGGTGGGCGACTGCCGGAAGGTGGGAAATTTGAGAAGCGTCATCTGGGGCGCCTATGAAACGGCCATGAAGATCTAGGCGGATTCACCTGCCATAAGGAACTGCCTTCGGTATCAGAGAAGAGAACAGGGCCTGCCCTGAAGAGGAATAAAAATGGGACATCTGACATCAAGAGATGCGTACAGAAATCTGGAGGACAGGATCAACTGGTTTACCCAGGGAGCGCCCCCTTCCGCAGCGCTGACGAAAATCCTGCAGGTCCTCTTTTCGGAAAAGGAAGCCAGACAGGTGGCCATGCTCCCCATCAGGCCCTTCAGCCTGAAAAAGGCGGCATCTGTCTGGGGCATATCGGAGGCAGAAGCCGAAAAGCTCCTGGACCGCCTCTGTGAAAAGGGGCTGATGGTGGACTCCTATCACAAAGGAGTCCGCCAGTTCGTGCTGCCCCCGCCCATGATCGGATTTTTCGAATTCGCTCTCATGCGGACCAGGGGAGACATCGATCAGAAGTACCTGAGCGAGCTTTTTTACCAGTATATCGACGTGGAAGAAGACTTTATCAAAAGCCTCTTTTTTGACCTGGATACCAAGCTGGCCCGGGTCTTTGTGCAGGAGCCGGTCCTTCTGACGGAAAAGGCCAATCACATCCTGGACTATGAGAGGGCCACGCACATCATCGAGGAAGCGGAATATATCGGCGTGGGCCTGTGCTACTGCCGCCACAAGAATTCTCATCTGGGAAAGAAATGCGAGCTGAACGCGCCCATGGAGACCTGCATGACCTTCGACAACATTGCCAGGTCCCTCTCTGCCCACGGAGGCTATGCCAGGCTGATCTCGAAGGAGGAAGCCAAAGATATCCTGGAGACGGCCTACGGTTATAACCTGGTCCAGATCGGCGAGAACGTGCGGGAGCATCCGGCTTTCATGTGCAACTGCTGCGGCTGCTGCTGCGAAGCCCTGCAGGCCGCCCGCAGATTCAGTCCCATGCAGCCCATCGAGACGACGAATTTCATTCCGAAAATCGATCTCGAGGACTGTATTTCCTGCGGGAAATGCTCCAGGGTATGCCCGGTGCTGGCCATCTCCATGAAGGATAAAAAACCCGTCGTAGACGAATCCATCTGTCTGGGATGCGGCGTGTGTGCCAGGAACTGCCCCAAAAAGACCATTACCCTGCAGCGAAGGCCCGTCCAGGTCATTACGCCGGTCAACAGCACCCACCGCTTTGTGCTGCAGGCCATCGAGAAGGGAACCCTTCAGAACCTGATATTCGACAATCAGGCTTTTGCCAACCACAGGGCCCTGGCGGCCGTATTCGGGGTCATCCTGCGCCTTCCGCCCATGAAACAGGCCCTGGCCAGCCGCCAGTTCAAATCCGTATATCTGGACAGGCTGCTGTCTCAGCAGAAAAAAAGGCAGGAAGCGGATGACGGGAGACAGGGCACGGAAACAGAGGCTCCGGCAGGGCCGGATGCCAGAAAGTGACCGGGAAGGGAGGACAGGCAGATTGGATACAGATATCAGAACGGACAGGATCGAGAAGGTCCGTGACATTGTAAGCTCTTATCTGGAAGATATCCGGGATCCCTTTTTTCGGGCGGAAGGATATGTGCACATGTTCGGCGTTGCCCAGGCCGCGGTGCTTTTGGCCATGAAGAGGGGAGAGGACGCAGAGCTGGCAGCCTGCGCGGGCTATCTGCATGACATCGCAACCTACACCACCGGAGACAGTGCGGGGCATGCCGCGAGGGGAGCGGAGATGGCGGAGCGGATCCTGCAGCTGACAGGCCTTTTTTCGGAGAAGGAGACCGGAAAGATCACCTCGGCGATCCGGTGCCACAGCGATAAGAAATCTGTCCACGGCCCCCTGGAGGAGATCCTCAAGGACGCGGACGTGATGCAGCACTGTCTCTATGATCCGGGCTATGTTTCGAAAAAGGATAAGGACAGATACAGAAAGCTCAGGAAAGAACTGGGACTGGGAAAGTAGATCCCTGTGCTGCCATAAGGCGCCGGGAGGGCCGGCAGCGGAAAGGTTCCGGAACCCCATATAAGGAGTGACAAATGCAATACGGATATTTTGACGATAACAACATGGAATATGTTATTACGAGACCGGACACACCGGCGCCCTGGGCGAATTACCTGGGATCTCCGGAGTACGGAGCTCTGATCTCCAATAACGCCGGCGGCTACAGCTTTGTAAAATCGGGTGCGGAAGGCCGCATCCTGCGCTATGTATTCAACCAGTTCGATCAGCCGGGAAGATATCTGTACATACGCGACAACCGGGACGGCGACTACTGGTCGGCTTCGTGGCAGCCGGTGGGAAAGGATTTAAATGTCTATCAGAGCCGGTGCCGGCACGGAACGGGCTATACCATAATCTGCAGCAGCTGCCGCGGCATTTATACGGAAGCGGCCTATTATGTGCCCTTTGGCCGTACCCATGAGGTCTGGTGCCTCAGGGTAGAGAACCGCTCGGAAGAGACGAGGGAGCTGACACTGACGGGCTATGCCGAGTTTACAAACAACGGAAACTACGAGCAGGACCAGGTCAATCTGCAGTATTCCCAGTTCGTTACCAGGACGCTTTACGATCAGGGCCGGATCCGCCAGCAGATCCACGGAAATCTGGACGCCCTGGCAGATGGCCGGGAGGCGGACAATAAGAACGTGACAGAGCGCTTCTTTGCGCTTGCCGGCGCGAAGGTCTCCTCCTTCTGCGGGGATAAGGCGGCCTTTCTTGGCCCTTACCGCGGATACGGCAATCCCAGAGGAGTGACAGAGGGGGATCTTGGCGGTCATCTGAACTACAGCGGCAACAGCTGCGGCGCGCTCTCGGCGGTGATCCGGCTCATGCCGGGAGAGTCAAAGACGATTGCCTTCCTTCTGGGCGAAAAAGGACCGGAGGAGAGCGCCGCCCTCATGGCAGGCTACGCCGATCCGGAGACAGTGTGCAAAAAGGAGATCGGGCTCCTTCGCAGCGACTGGAAGGAAAAGTTCTCCCGCTTCCATGTAAAAACACCGTCCCCGGAATTTGATACCATGATCAATGTGTGGAACGCCTATAACTGCTTCATGACATTTACCTGGTCCAGGGCCGCCTCCTTCGTCTACTGCGGCCTGCGCAACGGCTACGGCTACCGGGACACCGTACAGGATATTCAGGGCGTGATCCATCTGGCTCCGGAACAGGCGAAGGAGAAGATCCGCTTCATGCTTTCCGCCCAGGTGGACCACGGCGGCGCGCTGCCCCTGGTGAAGTTCGGCCACAACGCAGGTCATGAGGATACGCCGGAGGACGAGAGCTACCGCAGGTCCACCGGACATCCCGCCTACCGGGCCGACGATGCCCTCTGGCTGTTTCCGACCGTCTACAAGTACATGGCCGAGACGGGAGATACCGGTTTCCTGGATGAAGTGATTCCCTTTGCCAACCGGGACGAGGGAACGGTCTACGAACATCTGAAGCGCGCCCTGGCCTTTTCAAAAAACCACCTGGGTCCCCACGGCATGCCGGCGGGCCTTTACGCCGACTGGAACGACTGCCTGCGGCTGGGAGCGGACGGGGAGTCCTCCTTTGTGGCGTTCCAGTACTACTACGCCTATACGGTCCTGCGTGCCTTTGCGGAGGAAAAGGCGGACCGGGAATATCTGAAGCAGCTGGAGTCTGAGCAGGCAGCCCTGCGGGAGAGGCTGACAGAGCTCTGCTGGAACGAAGACCGATTTATCCGCGGCTTCACGGAGAAAGGGGAGACCATAGGAGAGCGCATGTCCCCGGAGGCAAATCTCTGGCTCAATCCCCAGAGCTGGGCTCTTATCAGCGGCCTGGCAGACAGGCGGCAGGCAGAGCTTTCCATGGAGCAGGTATGGGAGAAGCTGAACACAGAATATGGCGCGGCCCTCATGACGCCGCCCTACCACGCCCATGCCTTTGACGGTGCTCTGGCCGTCATTTACAACGCCGGCGTGAAAGAAAATGCGGGAATCTTCTCCCAGTCTCAGGGATGGCTCATACTTGCGGAAGCACTTCTGGGCCATGGAGACCGCGCGTACCGGTACTTCTGTGAAAACGCCCCCTCCATGCAGAACGACCGGGCGGAGATAAGAGTCATTGAACCCTACTGCTACGGCCAGTTCACTGAAGGCCCGGACAGTCCCCATCTGGGCAGGTCTCATGTCCACTGGCTCACAGGCACGGCCTCCACAGTCATGGTGGGCTGTGTGGAAGGCATTCTGGGCATACGTCCCTCCCTGCACGGCATCAAAATAGCCCCCTCGATCCCCAGGGAATGGAAGGAGCTGGAAATAGACAAGGAGTTCCGGGGAAGGAAGCTGCACATATGGGTGAGGAATCCCCATGGCAGAGAATCCGGCTGCGAAAGACTTCTGGTAAACGGCAGAAGGGTGGAGGGCAGCGAAATACCGGAGAGTCTTCTGACAGAGGAGACGGAAATCGAAGTGACCCTTTAAGGCGCCTGCCATCCCCCTTCCAAAGACGTCCCCGGGCAGAGCGTGTATTGTTTTTTGCTCCGCCGGCTCCCGGCCCTTGCCGGGAAACATGAGAATTCAAATAAAACAGGCGCCGCAGAGGCGCCTGTTTTTTCAAGGAGAAAAAGTATAAGTGCACAGTGTTTATCTTTCATCCGTCCGGAAGATGCCTGAAGGGGAAGCAGGGCTTCTTTGCGGCGCGGGGATTCTTATCCCTTGACGCCGCCCAGCGTTGTTCCGCCCACGATATATCTGGACAGTAAAAGATAAACGATTATGACCGGGAAGATGGAAAAGCCGACTGCCGCATAGACATGGCCCATGTTGAACTTCAGGAAGTCAGCAGACCGCAGCTGGGCGATCAGGATGGGCAGAGTCTTCATGGTATCCTTGTGCAGGATCAGGGCCGGCGTAAAGTAATTGTTCCAGGAGGAGACAAAGGTAAAGATGGCCTGTACGGCAATGGCCGGCTTCATCAGGGGAAGCACGATGGTATTAAAGGTGTGGAACTCTCCGGAGCCGTCGATCCTGGCAGCCTCGACCAGGGAAAGGGGCAGGGTGGACTCCATGTACTGCTTCATGTAGAAATAGGTGACAGGGGCCGCAACGGCAGGAACGATCAGCGGGATGAAGTTGTTCTCCAGCTTCATTTTTCCCACCAGCTGCAGGAAGCCGAGAGCCGTGACCTGGGTCGGGATCATCATGACCGCCAGAATAAAGGTGGACATGAACTTTTTCAGTTTAAAATCATAGACATGTATGGCGTAGGCTGTCATGGTCGAAAAATAGGTACACAGGACCGCGCTGCAGCCTGACACGAACATGGAGTTGAGCATGCCTCTGACAAAGGGAAGCGTCCCGTACAGTACGCCGTCCTTCATGTTTTCGATCAGATGAGTGGAGGGAACGAAGGTAAAGCCTCTTGCCAGTTCTCCCTTAGACCTTGTGGCATTGATAAAAAGTATGAAGAACCAGACAATACAGAGAAAGCTCATCAGGATCAGTACCGCATAGGCGATGGCTCTTCTCGCTCCCACAGGGAGTCCCTTACTTGTTTTGCTGTTTGTATTCATACCGGATTTCCTTTCCGCATTTTAAGCTGTTGCAGACATGCAGTATCTGAATTCCTCTCTGCCTGCGGTATTAAAAGTCTGTCCCTGCCTCTGTGCCCTCAGGACTATTCGCTCCTGGTATTGATCCTGAATACGATCAGGGAGAAGATACCGGTAACGATAAAGAGAAGGACCGAAAGGGCGCCGCCGAGACCGAAATTCTTGGAGTAAAGGTGTTTGTTCAGATACATGATGAGCGTCATGGAGCTGCGGACAGGATCGCCGGTTCCGTTGGTCAGGACCTGAGGCACATCGAACATCTGCAGGCCGCCGATCATGGAAGTGATCATCACATAAAGAAGGATCGGCCGAAGCAGCGGAAGAGTGATCCTGAAAAAGATCTGATTGGCAGTGGCGCCGTCCACCTGGGCCGCTTCATAAAGATTGGGATCGATTCCCATCATGCCGGCCATCAGAAGGATGGTGGTATTGCCGAACCACATGATAAAGTTCATGAAGGCCACCAGGCCGCGTACGCTCCAGATATTGGACATGAAGCGGAAGGGCGCCGACAGGATTCCCGCGCCGATCAGAATGGAGTTGATGGGCCCGCTGTCAGCAAACAGGGCGAAGAAGAGCATGGCAAAAGCAGATGCCATGATCAGGTTGGGCAGATAGATGACCGTCTTGAAAAAGCGCTGGAACTTCAGACGCATACTGGGATCGGAGAACCAGGCGCCCAGAAGAAGGGACATCAGGATCTGGGGCACAAATCCCATGATCCACATGATGACGGTATTTTTTGTATAGATCAGCAGATCGCCGTTGGTAAAAAGGGTCGCATAGTTCTTTAAGCCTATGAAGTTGGGACCCACCTGTGTCAGGCCGGCTCTGTAATTTTCGAAGAAGGAATTATATACGGTACTGACCAGCGGAATGAGCTGGAAGACCAGATAGACCGTAACGAAGGGAATCAGAAAGATGTATCCCCACTTATTGTAGCTTACGACTTTCCCCCGCTTTGCTTTTCCCATTGTTTGCCTCTCATTCCCGGACAGATGCTGGCGGTCTGTCCTTAATGCCTCTGGTATTTGTCAGTTATGCACAAATTTACTTAAACGTTTTCGTTAAAAATGCCTATATATGCCTGCCAGGGCCCGGAGGGCCTGGCAGGCACAGGATAGTTTTTGGGATGATGGTCCGCTTTATGACGGATCTTATGTGTCCTGTCCCGGACGGGCAGGCAATTAATAGGTCAGATCGGGATGCTTCACAATGACAGCCTTGCAGAATGCTTCGTATGCATCTTCAAAGGATTCCTTGCCTTCGAAGTAGTTCTTCATTGCTTTCTGGAATTCTTCTGTGCAGGCCTGATCATATTTGGTGACAGTGTCCATGGAGATCTTGTCTGCGCCGGCGCAGAACAGAGGAAGTGCATTCTGTCCGCCAAGGACGGCATCGCTGTAGGTTTCGTCCTTTGCCATGGCTTCCATAGCAGGCTTGTTGTTAACGAAATCATTGTCCTGCTTTACGATTTCGGTCATGATCTCTTCGTTGCAGGTAAGCTGTCTCATGATGTCGGCAATCAGGGTAGGGTTATCTGTACCGGCTGCGCCGCAGATCCATGTGCCGCCCCAGTTGAAGGCCTGAGGTCCTTCGGTAGCTGCCCAGCCGCCGGCGTTGGCGATGGAGCCTTCTGTGTCAGCAGCCATGCAGAAGTCGATCAGCCATGCGGGTCCGAAGTATGCAAAGACTTTTCCTTCGGGATAGAAGCCCTTAGTCCAGTCTGCTAACCACAGTTCGTTTGTTCCGGCATAACCTGCATCAACGAGAGCCTTGGAATCGTCGACCCACTTTTTGATATTTTCATCCAGGTTGATCTTGCCGTCCACGACCCAGGGAGTGGTCACGTTGTTGGAATAGACGCGGTAGGTATCATTTACGGAAGAAACGACCTGGTAGCCGGCATCCTTCAGTACCTTTGCAGAGGCTACGAAAGCATCCCAGTCACTGAACTTTGTCTGGATCTCGGCGGGCTCGTCGGTGCCGAAGACTTCCTTTGCGGCCTCGCGGCTGTAGATCATAAGGCCGGGGCAGCCCTGCCAGGAAAGAGCCTTGAGGTTTCCGTCAGAATCGGTTACTACGTCCTGGGTATACTTGTACTGATCAGCCAGGTCCGCATCTGTGATGCCCAGATCCTTAACGGGAATAGCAAAGTCGGTGCTCACATATTTAAGAGCATAGTCTGCTTCGATCAGGAAGATGTCGATCTTCTCATCGTCAGCGGCATCGGCCTGCTTAAGGAGCGTTTCGTCCAGATTGTTCTGATAGGCGTTGTTATCGTTCGGGGTGATGTTAAATACGACTTCGACGTCGCCGATCTTGCCGTGGGTGGCATCGACATCTTCATATCCCGGATAATGATCTCTCATACGGCGCTTGAATTCATCATTCCAGCAGTAGATGTTGAGTACGGCACCTTCTGCGCTCTCTTCAGGCGCTGCTTCTTCAACGGTTTCTTCTGCAGCTGCCTCTTCAGCAGGCTTCTCTGCCGGAGCGGAAGAGCCGCCGCCGCATGCTGCGAGGGTTCCTGCAGCCATAACAGCTGCAAGCAGTACGCTGAGTGTTCTTTTTTTCATAATGTCCTCCCATTAATAAAAAAATAAAAAATTAATTGTTTCTGTTCCTATGCAATGGTGCGGGTATCCGGGATCAGGTGGTCCTATTCAGATCCAGCACCGAATCGCCTT
>DETN01000207.1 GCA_002362155.1 Lachnospiraceae bacterium UBA3287
ACCGCTGGTGGAGACGGCTTCAAAGACCAGGCCCAGAATACCGAAGGGGGCGCAGCTGATGACCCAGCGGACCACCTTTGAGGTCCCTTCCGCCAGATCCTCCATGTCCTCCCTGAGCCCGGGACGGGCAGCTTTCAGGGCAATGCCGAAGACCACGGCCCAGAACAGGATGCCGATATAGTTGGCACTTGCCACGGCCTGGACGGGATTGGCAAAGACGCTCATCAGAAGGTTCATGACGATCTCGGACATGGAGCCGGGCGCGGCATATCCCTCTGCCGCCTCCAGGCCGGTCAGGGTAATGCTGACGGGATGAATGAAGTTCACCACCACCGCCACGACGGCGGCGCAGAGGGTGCTGAACAGATACAGAAAGATGACCGTGCGGAACTTGGCCATGTTTCCTCCCTTTGCGTTGGCCAGGGAAGAAGCCACCAGCACAAAGACCAGCAGGGGCGCGATCGCTTTGAGGGCGCCCACAAAGAGCTTTCCGGGCACCCCGATCCAGGTCATTCCCGGCACCGCAAGGCCAAGGGCCGCACCGATCAGAAGGCCGATCAGGATCCGGACCACCAGACTTAAAGAGTTCCATTTTTTCAGAATTTCCATCTCTCCTCCTTTCATAGAACAGATCTGTCTTACCTTATTTCTTTAACATACATTTTACTATATCTGCCGCCCGGATAGATATGTTTCTTCCCTTTCCTGTCCTTTTTTTCATCGTTTCTGCATGACATTTTTCCAAAGGGAAACCCGCGCAGAAAAGGAGCCGGAGGATCCCCTCTGGAGATCCTCCGGCCCCGGACTTTGAGGTCTTTTCATATTCAGTCGTGCTGTCCCCAGAGCAGTTCCTCGTACTGCCTGGTATAGAGGTCGTAGTAATAGCCCCTTCTCTTCATCAGTTCTTTATGGGTTCCCCTGTCGATGATCTGGCCGCCCTTTACCACCAGGATCACGTCCGCGTCCACGATGGTGGACAGGCGGTGGGCGATGACAAAGGAAGTCCGGCCTTTAATGACCCTGTCTATGGCGGACTGGATGATCTTCTCCGTGACCGTATCGATGGAGGACGTGGCTTCGTCCAGGACCAGGATCCTGGGATCCGCCAGAACGGCCCTGGCAAAGGAAAGGAGCTGCTTTTCTCCGGTCGAAAGAAGGCTTCCGCCCTCGCCTACGTCGGAATCCAGGCCCTTGTCCATCCTTTTCACCACCCCGTCTGCGGATACCACCTTCAGAGCTTCCATGATCTCCTCATCCGTTGCGTCCGGCTTGCCGTAGCGCAGGTTGTCCCGGACAGAACCGGAAAAGAGGTGGGGGGACTGGAGGACGTAGCCGATATTGGAGTGGAGCCAGAGCTGGGATCTTTCCCTGGCGTCTCTTCCGTCGATCAGGACCCTGCCCTTTGTGGGCTCGAAGAAACGGCATACCAGGTTGACCAGGGTGGATTTGCCGGCGCCCGTCTCTCCCACGATGGCCACGTTGGTGCCCCGGGGAACCTTCAGATTGAAGTGCTCCAGAACATATTCGTCACCGTCGGGATAGCGGAAGGAAACATCCTCGAACTCCACGTCTCCCATCAGTTCCTCCCAGTTTTCCTTCCTGGGATGGAACATGTCTCCGTACTTCTCTATGACCTCCGGGGAGTCCGCCACATCCGACTCTTCATTCAGAAGCCTTGTCAGACGCTCGATATTGACCTGGATGCCGGCCAGGGCTGACAGGGTCTCTATGATGCCCTGGACAGGCTCCAGCAGCTCTATGGCATAGGACATGAAGACGGACAGGGTGCCGATCTGCATGAGGCCTTCCCGGGTCAGCTTCCCCCCCTGCCACAGGACCAGGGACAGGACTACCGCCGACATCATGGTCACCGTGGAGATGAAGAAGGCTCTGAAATGGGCCTCCCGAATGGAGGTCCGCTTCATGTTCAAGGTCTCGCCTCTGAAATCCCGGTTCATCTTATCCTCGATATTCAGGACCTTGATGGTGCGGATGCCCGTAATGCCCTCGTTGTAGCTGCCGGTGATCTGAGAGTTGATCTCACGGATCTTCCGGTTGTAGAGGACCAGCTTTCTCTGGAAGTAGGTCATCAGAAGCACCGCCGCCGGCAGGAGCATGAGAATATAGAAGGCCAGTTTCGGATTGATGGCCAGCATGACTGCCAGGACCCCGATCACATAGGCTCCGGACCAGACCAGGTTCATCAGCCTCCATGAGACCGACTCGCCGATCAGGCCCGTGTCGGACATGACTCTGGCGTGGATATAGCCTACGGAATTCTGATTGTAGTAGGAAAAGGACAGGGTCTGCAGGTGGCCGAAGGCCGCGTCCCTCAGGTCTTTGTTGACCGACATTTCCACCCTTCCGCAGGAAAAGGCGCTGTAATAGTTGATGGAAGCCTGGAACACGATCACGGCCAGATAGAGGGCGATGAAGAGACCGATCCCCTCCATGGTCCGCTCTCCTATGTAGTGGTCCAGAGCATAGCGGTTGAAGAGGGGATAGAAGGCGTCGATGGCGCTGGAAGCCCCTCCCAGAAGGACCATGACCATGATCCTGACCCGGTATTTCTTAATGTATGGAAACAGCCTGGGAATCCCGAAAAAAGGCAGTTTCAGATTCTTTTCGTCGTTTGGCATTGCTTTAACCCGCATCTGTCAGACCCGCGGTCTGCAGATCATAGATCTTTCTGTAAAGTCCGTTCTGTAAAAGTAGCTCGTCGTGGGTGCCCTGTTCCCGGATCCTTCCCTTGTCCAGGACAATGATCCGGTCCGCGTTCATGAGGGTGGTGATGCGGTGGGCGATCAGGATGACCGTGGACTGACCGGACACCTCCCGGATGGCATGGCGGATCTTCATATCCGTTTCCGTATCCACCGCGGACAGGGAATCGTCGAAGACCATGACCGGGGATTTCCGGATCAGCATCTGGGCTATGGCCGTCCTCTGCTTCTGGCCGCCCGAAAGGGTAACGCCCCTCTCGCCCACGGCCGTTTCATAGCCCGCTGTAAAGGTCTCTATGGCATCGTCTATGGAAGCCAGCCGGGCCGCTTTTCTGACCTGGTCCATACCGGGCCTGTCCACCGCTATGCCGATGTTCTCAGAAAGAGTCCTGGAGAAAAGATAGGGCTCCTGGAGGACCATGCCGATATTGCGGCGAAGGTAGCCTTTACTGATATCCGCGATGTCCGCATCCCCGATCATGATCCTGCCCTTTTCGGGCGGCAGGGTATAAAGCCTCTCCAGCAGATACATGAGGGTGGATTTGCCCGAGCCCGTTCCTCCCAGGATGCCCAGGGTGGTGCCGGCAGGAATGGTCAGGGAAATGTCATGCAGGGCTTCTCCCGTCCCGCCCTCATAGGAGTAGGATACATGGTCGAAGATGATGTCCCTGTCCATGGGAGGTTCAAGCGCCCCTTCCCTGTCCTTTTCGGGCTCTGAATTCATGATGTAGCGGATACGGTCTATGGATATGCCCGCCTTGCTCATCTCAGTGATGACCCGGCCCAGCATTCTGACAGGCCAGATCAGCATCAGGTTATAGGAGATCAGGGCAATGAGGCTGCCGGTGGTCAGGGTCCCGTTCAGGCAGGCCCTGGTCCCCAGAAAGAGGACCGTCAGGTTCTGCATGCCCGTCAGGATATCCGCGGAGGACCAGAAAGCAGACATGAGCCGCATGAGGTGGATCCAGAAGCCCGTATAGTAGGCGTTCTGCTTTTCGAACCTCTCCTGCTCGTAGACCTCCCGCCCGAAGGCCCTGACCACTCTGACGCCGGTCAGATTCTCCTGGACGATGGAGGAAAGCTTTCCCTCTTCCGTATCCACCTTGCGGAAAGCGGTCCCGATCCTGGAATGGAAGATCATGGAATAGCACACGATGATGGGAATGAAGGCGGCGGCGCCCAGCATGACCGTTACATTGATGCCGGCCATAAAATAAAGGGCCATGGCGATCAGGATCACGGTCCGGATCAGCTGGACCAGCTGCTCGGACACAAAGCGCTTGACGGTTTGGACGTCGGAGGTGCATCTCTGGATGATGTCGCCGGTGGAATTCTCTCCGTGCCATACATAAGGAAGGCCCATGATGTGGATGAAAAGCTCATCCCTCATCCTTCTGACGAAGGTCTCAGCGCCGGCCGCGTTGGAGAGCCGGAAAGCATAGCGGAAAAGGGCCGCCAGGATGCCCACGCAGGCAACGGCCAGGGCAATGATCAGGGGCTGTGCCTTTAAGGTCTCCAGGCCGCCTGCCATATCGACCAGAGACGCCGCAGGGCTGCTGAGGACAGAGGGAGCGTCTCCTATGACCGAATCCACCGTAAAGGAGACGATCTTGGGATTTACCATATCCATGAAGGATACCATGCCGGCGGATATAAGGCTCAGAACAAAGAAAGGAAGTGAGCCCTTTAAAAAGTGCCAGATCAGTTTAAAGTTGGAATCGTATTTCTTTATCATTTCGGTTTCTTAAGGAAAGAAAGCGTGAACAAAAGAGCCGGACGGGCCGGCTCTTTGTCTTGTTTTTTGCTGCAGTTAATATATTAGCGATTAAAAGACGTTTTTACAAGGCTTTTTGACCGCTTTATACCACCCGTATAAAGGACCGGCGGTATGGGCCTGCATTCCCGGTCAGCGGCCCTCTCCCGGCTCCCCTCTCCTCTCTTCCATCCGGGAAAGGGACCTTCGCAGAAGAAAAACAGAGAAAAAGAGGCAGAGCAGTTCTTCCGCCGGCTGGGCATGGATCAGTCCCCTGTAGCCGAAATATCTGTCAAAGAAGATCAGGAAGGGGATATAGAGAAGGAGCTGGCGCACCAGGGTGATGGCAAAGGCAAAGCCCGGCATGCCGATGGCATTGTAGACGTTGCGGACCAGGGCCGTGGTCCCCACAAAGGGCAGGATCAGCATAAAGGCCCTGAGGGTCATGGCAGCCAGGGAGACCACCGTGGGATCCTCCGTGAAAAGCCGGGCCAGGAAGGGGGCCGACAGGCCGAATCCGGCCATGACGCAGACTTCTGCCAGGGTGATGATGCCTATGGCAGACCGGATCAGGGACCGCATGCGCTGATAGGCCCCCGCCCCGTAGTTATAGCCCATGAGGGGCTGGCAGCCTGCGGCTATGCCCTGGTAAAGGTAGTTTCCGAAGGACATGATCCTGGAGGAAATACCCATGGCTGCCACATAGAGGCCTCCGTAGGCCGCAGCCAGGTTGTTGAGGACCAGGATGGAGGCTGTGGACAGAAACTGTTCCAGGGTATGGGGAATGCCCACCTTCATGATCTCTTTAAAGATCCGGGCGGAAAAGCCCAGATAGCGGGGATTCAGGGTAAGGAGGCTTCTCCCGCTCATATAGACCCAGAGGCAGATGACCGTACTCAGGATGTTGCCAAGGACCGTGGCGATGGCGGCGCCCTTTATCTCCATGCCCAGGGTAAAGATAAAAATGGGATCCAGAATGATGTTGGCTGCCGTTCCCGCGATCATACTGACCGTGGCATAGGATACGGAGCCCTCGCTCCGAAGGAGCTGGCCCAGAGCATAGTTGCCCATGGTGAAAAAGCTTCCTGCCAGCAGGACCCCTGTATAGTCTTTGGTATAGGATACGGTCTCTCCCCTGGCCCCCAGAAGGGCCACGACGGGGTCCAGGGCAAAGGCCCCCAGAAGCATCAGGGCAAGGCTCATGAAAAGGATCATCTCGAAGCCCAGGACCAGGGTCCTGTCCGCCTCTTCCTTTCTGCCGGCCCCCATGCATCTGGCGATGTAGGAGGCGCCCCCGTTGCCCGTGATGCCGGACAGGGCGATCATGACCATGAGGACCGGATAGGAAAGGCTGGAGGCCGCCAGCTGATAGGGGTCTCCCAGCTTTCCGATGAAATAGGTGTCCACCAGGTTGTAGGCCACCATGAAAAGCATGCCGAAGGCAATGGGAAGGCCCATCTTCAGGACCGCCTTCCAGGGCACCTCCTCCGCCATGGTGCGGATCCTTCTGTCCCGCCCGCTCAGGGCCTGACTCTCCTCTGCCCCGTTTTCCTTAAGTTTTTCTTCGTTTCCCCATTCTTCCGAAATTCTGTCTGACATTATGCCGTATTCCTTTAAAAAGTATTCTGCTGCTGCAAACAGAGACTATTGTAGCACATCGGAGAATAAGTGCAAAAAGAGACAGGACCCTTCATCCTGTCTCTTTCATGACTTCAAAAAAGTTTTTCGGCTGTATACCTGTTATCTATGCCGCTTCTTCTGACGCTTCAGCAACCTGCGGCCGGGGCAGATTACTTTCCGGGACGTGATTCCTCCCAGAGCCTTCTGTAAGCCCCATAGTCTTCCTTCAGGCCCTTTCCTTCCATCTCCTCTTCCTTGTGGGCGCGGAACTTCGTAAGGAAATCCAGGGCGTCGATCCCGCCGGACTTTATCTCCTTCAGGGTGTTTTCCTCATCGGCAAGTACGCTGTCAAAATGCCTTGTCTCTCTCATCAGAGAGATCAGGATCAGGGCAAGGATGATGATGGCTCCAAGGACCAGCACCTTCAGGGTGTCTCCCTGCAGTCTGGTCCGCACAGCTGCCAGGGCCAGTTCCAGGATCACGCCGCCCGCGGCATACCGCATGAGGCTCTTTTTGTTCTTTCTGACGGTATCCATCTCAGCACAAAGGGCCCCTTCCATCAGTTCCCTTGCCCTGGCCGGATCCTCTGTTTCCTCAAAGAGCACCTCCGGTGCCACATCCGAGGGATTGACTTTCTTTTTCAGTTCATTCATGTCTGCCATATTTCCTCCTCTGCCCCAACGGCTTTCAGCTTCTTTCCGGAACAAAGCTCCGGTATTCCCTTCCCTGCCATACAAGCGTCCCTCTGCTGCCTTCCTTAAAGAGCTTTGCTTCCTTTTCTGCCATCTCCAGGGAAAGGGCTCCGCTTTTCAGAGTAGCAAAGGTCATTCTGACCACAAGGCCCCCGGGAAGAACCTCCCTGTCAAGGACCACCGCCGTGTCCTTCATCACAGGCAGTTTCCTGTTTTTCAGATATTCCTTCAATCCCGAAATGGCTCTGGCTGTAAGGAGCACCGCAAGAAGCGCCAGTATGAAATAAAAACCGATCCGGCTTCCGCCGTCCAGGATCTGCAGCATGGGTCTCACCTTCTTTCTGATCCCACTCTAACAGAGCTTTCCCTTCCCTATAATGCCGTGAATTTCCCTCCCGCGGAAAAAAAGCACCGCAGGAGGTCCTGCGGTGCAAAGAAAAGAAAAAGTTTATTCTGTTATGCAGTCATTTGCGGTTTTGTAATGATCCGCTGCCCTGCCGCGATCCGGATCCTGTGTCATACCCGGCTCAGAATTCCTTTTTCTCCATGATGCGCACGCTGCACAGATAGGAAATGAAGGAAAGGATCCCGCAGACGGCTGTCAGAATCAGAAGAACGACCGCTGGAGACATGGCCTCCAGCGTTTTTTCCAGGCCTGCAAAGGACGCCTCCCGGCCGGACATGACCTGCTTTGCCCCCAAAGCGATCAGAGCCATGACTCCGAATACAAGATAGAGGGCGACCCTGCTTTTTTCCGAGCCGTATTTCAGGACCAGGGGAATGAAGACAGAGACCGACAGGAAAAGGACCGGGATCAGGGACAGCAGCATGGGAAGATCTCTGACCGGGTCCCCGCTGCTGCGTACCAGGCTCCCCAGACAGTAGATGAGAGCGCCGGCACACCAGGAAGCCGCTTCCATGAAGAGACTGAATAGGTATTTTTCCCTCACGTAGGTCTTTCTTTCAAAGGGAAGGGTCATGAGAAAGGCAAAGCCGTTGTCAAACTCGTCATAGCTGATGGTCCCCACCGCTAAGATGGACCCCAGCATGGTCAGATATCCCACCAGGAAAGTTCCGTCCCTGGCTGCCCCCATGATCAGGGCCATTACGATAAAGATCAGAAGGGTCTGCTTTCTGGCCAGAGTAAGACGCAGATCTTTTTCGAACAGTCCACGCATATCAGTGTCCTCCTGTCATCATGAGAATCAGGTCGTCGATGCTGCCGTTTTCAATGACGATGCCGGGATAGTTCTCGGCATAAAACTGCTTCTGGTCCGTAAAGCACACATAGCCGAAGGGATCTTTTCTGCTGCGCAGGATATGGCTTTTGTCCAGCTTTTCGAAGTCCTCTCCGCTGACCTTGAGGATGGCATAGGAGTCAAGAAGGACGTCGGTATCCTCGTGCAGAAGGATCTTTCCGTCACCGATCAGATAGATATCGTCGCACAGGCTCTCCAGGTCCGAGGAGATATGGGATGTGATCAGAACGGAGCAGCCCTCGTTTTCCGTCAGATACTGCCGCAGCAGGTCCAGAATGTCGTTTCTTGCCTGTACGTCCAGTCCGGCCGTGGGCTCGTCCATGACAAGGAGGGAAGCCCTGTGGCTGATGGCGGAAAGGACCCTCAGCTTTGCCTTCATGCCGGTGGAAAACTCGCTGATCCTCTTATCTTCGGAGAGTCCCTGGGCCCTGCAGTTTTCTCTGAAATAATCTTCGTCGAAGGTGGGGTACATCTTTTTCAGAATGGCAGCCACGTCCTTGACCCGCAGGTAGGAGCTGAAGCCGGATTCGGCCAGAGCCGCTCCGATGGCCGCCTTTTCCTTTCCCGTCAGCATGGCGGCGTCTTTGCCGCCTATGGTGATCCGTCCTGCGTCGGTCCGGATCAGGCCCAGCAGGGCCTTGATGAAGGTGGTCTTTCCGGCTCCGTTTCTGCCGACGATGCCGGTCACGGCCCCGTCCTTTATCTCCATGGAAAGCTCCAGCCGGAAATCTCCGTATGTTTTTACAAGGTTATCAACTATGACCATTGGTAGTCCTCCAGTATGATCTCTACGATTTCAAGGATCTCCTCCCTGCCAAGGCCCACCGCGGCTGCCTTGGATACGGCGGCTGCGAAGTCGTCCTCCACGGATTTCCTGCGGGCTTCCAGGGCCAGCTGCCGGTCGGCTGCCGCCACGTAGGTCCCCTTTCCGTGTACGGTGACCACAAAGCCTTCCTCTTCCAGTCTGTCATAGGCCTTCTTGACAGTCAGGGCGCTGATGCGCAGCTTTCCCGAAAGGGCCCGCACAGAGGGGAGGGCTTCGTTTTCGGAAAGCTCTCCGTTTATGATGGCATTCTTTACCTGATCCATCAGCTGCTCGTAGATGGGTACCATTGAGCTGTTGTTAAGAATGATATGCATATCTTCCGCCTCCATAAACAGTGTATATCAGTATATAACTGTAGTCAACTGTTATATACTGTTTGTCCCATATTTCTTTTGCCCGTCCACTGGGTCCCGGGACCCGCCCATAACCTCATAAACAGAAAACCGAATGGAACCGTGGTTCCCCTGAGAAAGGCCTGAAAAAAACGCAGAAGAGCCTTCCCTTCGCAAGGCTCTTCTGCGTTTTTTCTGCGTTTCCATCGCCTGCATCAGCGAACGCTCAGGTCGAAGGCATCGAAGGTCCCCCAGGCATTGGCCGATGCCCTGGCCCTTAAACCGAAGGTAATCCTGTCCCCGGCGTTGATCTTGACTCCCCCGATCTGCACATCCTGCCAGACCTGCCAGCCTGCCAGGGTAAAGGGAACTGTCTGTTCCTTTCCGTTGACGGA
>DETN01000131.1 GCA_002362155.1 Lachnospiraceae bacterium UBA3287
GTGCTTTCCCCGTCTCCCAGGTTGTAGCCCGCCGCGTTCAGAGCCGCAACGGCTCCTTCCGCCATCTGGTCGCTGTTGCAGATGACCAGCTCGATCATATTTCCCTGATCCTCGTTATAGAGGGCCATATTGGTCTCCATGTAGTCTCTGACGGAAAAGGCCGACCAGGTCTCCGTCAGGTCCAGCTGGTAGCCGTAGGAATTGCTCTCGTCAAAATAGGTCAGGGCCGGATAACCGGCTTCCGTAAGGACCTCGGAGGCATTCTCCACACTGGTCCTGGTGCGCAGATCCGCTTTCTCGGACAGATTGTCTCCCTTGAACAGGGCGTAGGAGATGGTGCCGTCGCCGTTGAGATCCAGCGCGGCGTAATGATCCCTGACATACTCACCGATCATTTCCCCCTGGACCCGGCCCGCCGCTCTGACGGAGGGGCCCACGAAGGCCGTATTGTCAAAGTGGTCCAGGATCAGGCCCTGCTCGTTCCTCAGCTCGATCTCCTTATAGAAGAAGATCACGGGAATGCCCTGATCCGCTGCGGTCCGGCATATTTCCTCCGCTTCGTTGGAATAGCCCTCGTCTGCCAGCTCCACCATCAGAACGTCGTTTCCTTCCTCTATGGCAGCGGCTGTCTGCTGCAGCTGCAGCGCAAAATCGCCCTCCGCTTCATACTCGGTCGTTTTGGCATCAAGCGCTTTCAGTTCTTTCCGCAGATGGTCCGCAATGGCCCTGGTCTTGGCGTCTTTCAGGGAGTCGTAAAGCACGGCCGCCTTAATGGCCCTGCGCTCCGGCTCCGCTTCCTTCTCCTCATCTCCCTGCTCTATGATTTCCTGAGCGGCCTCTTCCGCCTTCTCCTGGGCATTTTCCTGGACCTTTTCCTTTACCAGGCTGCAGCCCGCAGCCGAAACGGCAAGGAGGACAGATATGATAAGTGCTGTGATCCGGTGTCTCATAGGTCACTCTCCCGATAGAAGCCTGTCAGCTGCCCTGACGGCCGATGCAAAAGCCCGGATCTTTTCCGGATCCTTTCCTTTTCTGTCTTTATATTCCACGCCCGAGGATACGTCCACTCCAAAGGGGCGGACCTTCAGTACGGCTTCCCCGGCGTTTTCCGCATCCAGGCCTCCCGCCAGAAAGAAGGGCTTTCCGGGGTCCGGCATATTTTTCAGAAGATCCCAGTCGAAGCTCTTTCCGCTGCCCGGAAGGGCCGCGTCAAAAACAAAGGCCGCGATGCGGGGATCCTCCCTGTAGTCTGAGATCCGGTCCATATCCTTTCCGTTGAAAGCCTTCCACACGGGGACCCGTGATGCCGAAAGGGCTTCCTCCGTCAGACGGCCGTGGATCTGCAGGATGGAAAAGCCGGCCCCGCAGGCCTCCCGGACCTGGTCCGGAGAGGGGGATACCATGACCGCCGCAGGCAGCACTGCTCCTCCCAGGGCCCTGATAATCTCCCCGGCCCTTTCCGTATCGATGCAGCGCCTGCTGGAGGGAAAGAAGAGGACCATGCCGGCGTAATCGGCCCCGATCTCCTTCAGATAAGCCGCTTCGGCGGGATCTGTCAGTCCGCAGATCTTGATCTTCGTATTCATGCAAGCTTCTCTTTGATCTCTTCCAGCCTGCCGATCACCGCATCCATAGCCTCTCTGGACTTTGTCAGGGCTTCGATCTGGGACGCCGTTACCTTCGCCACCTGCTTTCTGGCGGCGATATCGTCCTTTAAGGTCTCTGTCTCGGCCCGCATCTGCTCCACAGTGATCTCCAGACCGGTCTTCTCCTCCTGAAGAGATCCCAGCTCCTCGTTCAGGCCGGCGATCTCTCCCGTCAGGCCTTCCTTTTCCTTCTGCAGGGCGGATATCCTCGCGCTCAGCTCTGCGGCCGTCTGTCTGGCCTGTTCCCTGCCCTGGTCCAGTTCTTTTTTCAGCTGGTCCAGTTGGCTCTGCTGCTCATTGATCAGTTCCTGGGCAGCTTCCATTTCCTCGTCCATCTTCTGCCGGGCGGCTTCCATCTTCTGACGGTCCTCCTCCCTGGCTCTGGCGAACTGCTCCCGCAGACGGGCCTTCTCGGCGTCCACCAGCTTCTGGCGGTCCGCTCTCTCGCTTTCGATGGTCTCCTTCAGAGAAGTCTCCATATCGGTATAGGCCTTTGCGGTCTCCGCCCTGAGGGCGGAAAGCTTCCTGTCTGCCTCCTGACGGATCTCGCGGACCTGTCTGGCATGCTCCATGTCAATGGAGGCAAGACGGCCCTTCAGGGAAGTGATCTCCCTCTTGTCCGCTTCTCTGGCCTGTTCCATGGCCTGGGCCGCGTTCCTTTTGGTCTCATCCAGATCTGCGGCCGCCTTTTCCCTGACAGAGGAAAGCTCTGCCGCGGCAGCTTCCCGGATCTCCTTCAGCTGCACGGCATGGGAAGCCCTGGTCTGGTTCAGCTCTCTGGCAGAGGACTCCTCCAGCTCCCTGTAGGCTGCGCCTGTCCGGTCTATGGTATCCTTCAGGTCTGCATCCGCCTTCTGTCTGGTCTCCTGCAGCTCCTGCTTCAGGGAAGAAAGCTCTTCTCCCACTTCCTCTCTGGCTTCCTGACGAATGTCGTCCATACGTCTTTCCAGCTCCGCGACCCGGTCCTGCTCCTTGAAATAATCGTCTGCCAGGTTCAGCTGCAGCATGATATTCTTCATATCTTCCGTCAGCTTCCAGTAGTTGGAATCGTCGTGGAAGCTCTTGCGCTTTCCGTTCAGATAGGCAGCCACCTTCTGCATGTATTCTTCGCTTTCGCCTGACAGGACCAGGGTCCTGCCGCCTATTGTGATCTTGATGTCTTTCAGTTCGCTCATTGATTTCCTGTTCCGGGGTCCCCGCAAAGGGACCTTTCTTTTCCTTCCTTAGTATCTTGTCCGGGACGTCAGAGATTTCCCCGGACTTCCTGGAGCCTTGCGATGACCGCGTCCATTCTTGCCCTGGACTGGGTCAGGGCGTCGATCTCCTTGGCTGTCATTTCACAGATGGCTTTTCTCTGAGCCAGTTCCGCCCTTGCCCTGTCGGCGCTGTCCTGGGCGTTCTTCACCTCGCGGGAGAGCCTCTGCTCCTTGTCCTTTATGGCAGCCCTTTCCTTCTCCAGGGTCTCTTCGCTTTCCGTGGCCCTGGTCTTCTCCTTCTGCAGGGAGGCCTGGAGCTGTTTCATAATGGTCTGGGTCCCTGTCAGCTGGGTCCTTGCTTCGCTCAGCTGCTTTTTCAGGGATTCGATCTCCAGGATGTTGTCGTCCTGGGACTGGTGCAGGGCCCGCTCCAGCTCCTGTCTGCTCTCTTCCCTGACCGCCTCCAGCTCCTTCGCATGTGCCTCCTTCATGGCTTCAATGGTCCGGTCCAGTTTTTCTCCCCGGTCCCTGGCCTTGAAATAGTCATCCGCCAGATTCAGCTGAATCATGATATTCTTCATATCCTCGGGCAGGGTCCAGAAAGAGGAGTCCTCGTTGAAGCTGTTCCTCTTGCCGTTGAGGTATTCCGCCACCTTCTGCATATATTCGGCGCTTTCACTGCCGCTTAAAGTGATCGTGCGTCCGCCGATCTTGATCTTGGTATCGTTGGCCATTGTCTTTCCTTTTCACCTGGGTGTGCGTTTCTTAAGGATCTTCTATCCTAATATATGATACAAAAGCGCAAAAAGCAACCTGCCGCCGCTTTCTCAGGCCCTGCGCCGGGGGCTTTGGTCCGGGGCAGCTGCCGGCTGTAAACTGTATTGCATACCATTTTATCGCCAGATAGCGCAAATTCTACACTGAAAGAGCTCCGGATACCAAAAAAAGGGCCCTTCATGAATTTCATGAAAGGCCCTGCTCTTGTGTACATTCTCCTGCAGGATATATGTGCGGCGGCGGGAGGATCAGCCCTCCCCGGGAAGGATGCCCAGCTCCCTGAGGACCTGGGACGCCTCGCTGACAGGGATGATCTCCAGCTGGTCTTTGACCTCCTGGGCCACATCCCTCAGATCGTCCTCGTTCTCTGCCGGAATGAAGACCTTCCTGACTCCTGCCCTCTGGGCCGCCATCAGCTTTTCGGGCAGGCCCCCGATGGGATTGACCCCGCCCTGGAGCGAGATCTCTCCGGTCATGGCCACTGAGGGGCTGACCGGGATCCCCGTGATCAGGGAGGAAAGGGCCGTGGTCAGGGTAATGCCGGCCGAAGGCCCGTCCTTGGGGGTGGCCCCGTCCGGTACATGGATATGGAGATCGTTCTTTTCAAAGACCTCCGCCTTGTCAGGAAACATGGACTTGACCAGGCTGACGGCGATCTGGGCCGATTCCTTCATCACGTCGCCCAGCTGGCCGGTAATGGTAAGGCGCCCTGTGCCCTTTGTCAGCAGGGTCTCTATATAGAGGATCTCGCCGCCCACGGCCGTCCAGGCAAGGCCTGTCACGATGCCGGGCTTTGCAGCCTCCTTCACTCTGCCGTGGCGCATGGGACGGATATCCAGGAAATCCCGGAGCCTGTCCTCTGTGACCACCACGGGGCCTTCATGCCCTCTGACCAATTCCACCGCCGCGGACCGGCACAGGGTATCCATGCGCTTTTTCAGGCCTCTGACGCCGCCTTCCCTGGTATATTCGGAGATGATGGTCTCCAGGACCTGGTCGGTGACGGACAGATTCTCCTCCTTGATGCCCACGGCCTTCATGGCTTTGGGCAGCAGGTGCCTTCTGGCGATCTGCAGCTTTTCCGCAGGGGTATAGCCCTGGAACTGAATGACCTCCATACGGTTGAGCAGGGGCTCGGGGATCGTATCCACCGAATTGGCTGTGCAGATGAACATGACTCCCGACAGATCGTAGGGCACATTCATGTAGTGGTCGGTGAAGGTCCCGTTCTGCTCGGGATCCAGTACCTCCAGCAGGGCGCTGGCGGGATCCCCGTTATAGGATGCCCCCAGCTTGTCCACCTCGTCCAGGACCATGACCGGATTGGAAACGCCGCTCTTGGAAATTCCGTCCATGATCCTGCCGGGCATAGCCCCGATATAAGTCCGTCTGTGGCCCCGGATATCCGCTTCGTCCCGGACGCCGCCCAGGGAGACTCTGACATACTTGCGCTGCAGGGCCCTGGCGATGCTCTGGCCGATACTGGTCTTGCCGGTACCGGGGGCGCCTACGAACAGAAGGATGGAACCTGCCTGCTGGCCCTTGAGATTCATGACTGCGATCTGCTGGATGATCCTCTTCTTGACCTTTTCCAGGCCGAAATGGTCCTCCTCCAGAATGGCTTCCGCCTCGTCCAGATCGATGTCTCTGGCCTTTTCCTTCTTCCAGGACAGGCCGGTCAGGAAATCCAGGTAGTCATAGAGCATGCCGTACTCGGCGCTGTTCTGGCCTTCCTGCTTGAGGCGGTTCATGACCTTGTCGGCTTCCTTCCTGGCCGTTTCGTTCATGCCCGATTCCTCGATTTTGATCTCCAGCTTCCGAAGATCCGTCACGTTCTCGGGATGCATGTCGTCCAGCTGCTTCTGCAGATATTCGATCTGCTTTTTGATGGCGGATTCCCGGTAGATCTTCTGATAGTCCTCCTCCTGGGCGGTGGAGGCCTCGTTCTGGATCCGGTTCATCTCCAGATTCTCGTAGATCATGCGTTCCATCATGTCGGTCCGCTTTGCCAGGGAATCCTCCGCGATGACATCGTATTTCTCCTGGGGAGAATTCATCATCCAGGGAGACATGGCCGCTGCCGCTTCCCCGATGGTGGTCCACTGGGCGATCATGCCCTGCATGGCCTGGCCCCACTGGTAGCCCCGGGTGAACTGGGTCAGAGAGTTTTTGATCTCCCTGATCCTTTCCGCGTAGCCTGCCCTGTCCAGGTCGTCGATGTCGGCCCTCCTGGAAATGGACAGATCGATGCTGTGGTCCTTGTAGACCACCACCGAATTGACGTTGATCCTGTTTTTGATCCGGATCACGATGTAGCCGTCCTCGTTCACGTCGGTGATAACGCCGGCCAGACCGATCTTCCGGAAGCTGTCGTTGGTCAGATCTTCCCTGGCCTGCTCTTCTTTCAGATAGATCAGGTAGACCTTTTCTTCTCTGACAGGGCTCTTGCCCGTCATGTTCTGATAATAGGCAGTCTGGATATAGACGTTGGAATCCGGGACCGCCAGTATATTGTAAATGGGTAATGCTGCCATAGCTTTGCTCCTTTTTTTTATCTGGGTCCGGGCCGCGGGGCCCGGAAATGCCTTAACAAATGAAAAGGCGGCGTTTCTGAGGAGGATTATAGCACCTGTTTTCCGGTTTGTCAGCACTCTTTATTAAAGAGTGCTAATTAAATTGTAAAAAATTTATTAATCCTCAATCGAACCGCTCCAAAAGGAAGGTATCATAAAAAGCCGGAGCGGCAGCAGATGCTGCCGGTCCGGCCCTGGTTCTTTCTTTTTGGAACGGTCCAGCCTGAGCGCTTTATTCCATGGCGCTCATGGCGTTCTCGTAATACAGAGGCTCTCCTCCGTCCACTCTCACCTGCATGCCTTCTCCCTCCGGAAGAATGACCACCGGGACGGTCTCATCGTTTTCTCCCTGCAGATCACCGTTTAATCCTTCGCCAAAATCCGTCAGGGTGCCTTCATAGTAGGCTCCGCCGATCAGGACTTCCACGAAAAAGCCCCCTTCCTCTTCCATGATGGTCAGGGTATCGTCTTCTTCATTGACATAGTAGCCGTCATAGCCGCTGCCCTCTCCATCCTTTACAAAGAAATGGTCCTCATAATCGTTGGCGGAATCCTTCCAGAGGAGTCTGTCTCCCACCTTGCTTAAGGATCCGTCGGTGGTCGTCTCGTCTTCTTCGGAATCGGTGCCGTCTTCCCTTGCCACATGGAGATACTGCTTTGCGCTGTCATAGGTCAGGCTGCCGGAAACAGGATCGAAGGTGCCTGTGATCTCCCAGACAGCTGTCTCGAAGGCGCTGCCGCCCCAGTAGATCACTGCCGTGCAGGACCCGTCCTCGTTCATGCTGATCTCCATCTGGGCGCGCCCGCTGGTCTCATCCTGCCAGCTGCCCTCCAGATCCATCTCTCCGGTGACCTGATCCAGGAAATCGTCCTCCATGGCCTGGGCGTCGGACAGCATGTCTTCCGCCATCTGGTCCGCCTGGCCGGCCAGTTCTTCGCCCATGGCGTCCTGCTCTTCTTCCGTCATCTGTTCATTTCCGGCATCACTTTGCCCTGCGGGCTTTGCCGCGCCGCAGGCGGTCACTGCCGCCATAGCGACTGCCATAAGGCAGGCTGCGAATACTTTCTTTTTCATAATATCTTCTCCTTATACGATTCATCCTTGAAGTCTGCCTTTGTGCAGGCAGGACCTTCCGGCAGACAGCTAAGGAATTATTAAGATTTTTATTTCTTCTTTCCTTTCGCTTCTGTTTTATAGTTATAGCAGGCAGGGTCCTGTCCTGCACGGCAGGACCTGTTAAGGACCTGTTAAAGACATCCTGCTGCGCAAAAATAAGGTTGACAGATTTCCTTTTAATTGTTAACATCATTGTCGCCGCATGGTTGACAATAAAGAAAGGAATCTGTATCATTGAAAACAAAAGATATGGTCCTGTGCGCTCTGTGCGCAGCCCTCACCTGTATACTGGCCCCCGTTTCCATCCCCACGCCGGGAGGAGTGCCCGTCTCTCTGGCGACCTTTACCGTCATGCTCTCCGGCCTTCTGCTGGGAGAAAAACTGGGGACCCTCAGCCAGCTGATCTACATTCTTCTGGGATCCGCAGGCCTTCCCGTTTTTGCCGGCTGGACCGGCGGCATCGGCCTGGTCCTGGGCATGACCGGCGGCTATATCATCGGCTACCTTTTCCTGGCCTTCTTTACCGGCCTCTTCTACTTCCGCATAGGGAAAAAGAAGACCGGGACCGCAAGATACTTCTGGATGGTCCTGGGCATGGCAGCAGGGACCCTGGTCCTCTACGCCTTCGGTACTATCTGGTTCATGCATGTCACTGGCATGGATCTGACCGCCTCCCTGGCGGCCTGTGTTGTGCCCTTCCTGCCAGGAGACGCTGTCAAGATCGCAGCCGCGGCGGCTCTTACCGGCCAGATTGAAAAGGCTCTGTCCCATGTATAAGGAAGATCCTCTTCCCCTCCGCCCCCACCACAGTCTCTGCTTCCAGAACTTTGCGGGCGAAGGCTACAGCGGCGGTTTTACCCTTTCCCTTGCCCGGATCCGGGACAGCCTCATGCAGGATCCGGAAAGGAAAGTCCGCCTGACGACGGGCCCCGACAGGGTCTGCGGCGCCTGTCCCCATCTCATGGGAAATGCCTGCAGTTCCCCAAAGCCTTCTCTCTTCGACCAGAAGGTCCTTGCCCTGACCGGTCTTGCGCCGGGACAGGTCCTGTCCTTTAAAGAACTCCTCGCCCTGACCCGGCCCCTGAACAGGGACCGCCTGGAAGAATGCTGTCCGGGCTGTCAGTGGCTTCCTCTCTGCCTTTCCCTGCAGGGAAAGACAATGAATTAAGGCTTTTCCGGGCCCTCCCCAGAAAGCAGCCGCCCTGTCCGCGTACCTTTACGGTACCCGGACAGGGCGGCTTTTATGTCTGTTCAGTTCTCTGCTGTATCCGGGAGCATCAGCCTATGGCTTCCAGCGCCTGCTTCAGATCGGCGATCAGGTCTTCCTTGTCTTCCAGGCCGCAGGACATGCGGATCAGGCCGGCAGGGACCCCTGCTTCCACCAGCTGCTCTTCGGTCAGCTGACGGTGGGTGGAGGTAGCGGGATTGAGGCAGCAGGTCCTTGCATCCGCCACATGGGTCTCGATGGCCGCCAGCTTCAGGTTTTTCATGAACTTCTCGGCAGCGGGCCTTCCGCCCTTAAGTTCGAAGGAAACGACGCCGCAGCCGCCGTTCGGCATATATTTTTTCGCTATGTCATAGTATTTGCTGCCGGGAAGACCGGAATAGTTGACATAGGTGACCTGGGGCTGGGCCTGCAGGAATTCAGCCACGGCCTGGCCGTTTTCCACGTGTCTGGGCATACGGACATGGAGAGATTCCAGGCCCAGATTCAGATAGAAGGCGCTCTGGGGAGACTGGATGGAGCCCAGGTCTCTCATGAGCTGGCTGGTGGCCTTGGTGATGAAGGCGCCGCCCTGGCCGAACTTCTCTGCATAGACGATGCCGTGATAGGATTCGTCAGGGGTGCACAGGCCGGGATACTTGTCCGCATGGGCCATCCAGTCGAAATTGCCGCTGTCTACGATGGCGCCGCCCACGGCGACTCCGTGGCCGTCCATGTATTTGGTGGTGGAATGGGTCACGATATCGGCGCCCCATTCGATGGGCCTGCAGTTCACGGGCGTGGGGAAGGTGTTGTCCACAATCAGGGGAACGCCGTGGGCGTGGGCCACTCTGGCGAACTTCTCGATATCCAGCACCGTCAGGGCCGGATTGGCGATGGTCTCGCCGAACATGGCTCTGGTATTGTCACGGAAGGCGGCGCCCAGCTCCTCCTCGCTGGCGTCCGGAGATACGAAGGTCACGTCGATGCCCATCTTTTTCATGGTCACGGAGATCAGGTTGAAGGTACCGCCGTAGATGGAGGAGGAAGCCACGATGTGGCTGCCGGTCTCGCAGATATTGAAGAGGGCAAAGAAGTTGGCCGCCTGTCCGGAACCGGTCAGCATGCCGGCCGTGCCGCCCTCCATGGCCGCGATCTTGGCCGCCACCATGTCGCAGGTGGGGTTCTGCAGTCTGGAATAGAAATATCCGGATGCCTCCAGGTCGAAGAGGGCGCCCATGTCTTCGCTGGTATCATATTTAAAGGTGGTGGACTGGATGATGGGGATCTGTCTGGGCCCGCCGTTCTCGGGAGTATAGCCAGCCTGCACGCATTTGGTATTGATCTTGTAATCGCTCATGATATCCTCCTTGCATAAAAAAGATGCGGGGGCAGGGGGAAGGTCCCCGGGCCCACGCATCCTATTATAACAGGTCTTTTACGATTTAGTGCATAAAATTGCAGTCCGTGTTTTTTACTCTTTCAGCCGGCCCCGGGCGTCAAAAATATAGACGGTCCCGTCTACGGTCCTTTTTCCGGTATAGGCTCTGCCGTTTTTGCCGAAATAGTATTTCCTTCCGTCCGTTTCCACCCAGGAAGAGACCGCCCTTACGCCGTCTTCTCCCAGGTAATAGGTATGGCTCCCGATCTTTACAAGGCCCGTCTGCAGGGCGCCGTCCTCTCCCAGGTAGCGGGTCCCGTCCTCCAGCTTCAGCCAGCCGGTCAGAAGGACTCCGTCCTGATCAAAGAAATATGTCTTTCCTTCTATGGTCTGGCGGCCCGTGACGGCCCTGTAGTCGGATCCGAAATAATATCTTTTTCCTCCCGCGCTCCGCCAGCCGTTCCGCAGGCGGCCGCTTGCGGCCGTATAGTAGATCTTTCCGTCCAGGCTGTGAATGC
Organism: Lachnospiraceae bacterium UBA3287; assembly: GCA_002362155.1. Lineage (GTDB taxonomy): Bacteria > Bacillota > Clostridia > Lachnospirales > Lachnospiraceae > CAG-791. Next base: position 10,413 of record DETN01000131.1, read on the forward strand.
CTTCCTTAATCAGGCCGTCTTCCCCCGCCAGGCATTGCTTTGATCCCGCGCTGAAAAAGCCTGTCTTCAGTTTTCCGTCGGTGCCCAGATAATATCTGCCGCCCCCGATGGTCTGCAGTCCCGTAAGAAGAATGCCTTTTTTGTCGAAGTAATATCTTTCTCCGTCAATGGTCCTCCAGCCGGTCAGGGCCCTGCCTTTTTCGGACAGGCAGTAGCGGCCTTCGCCGATGGTCTGCCAGCCCGTCAGGGCTTTTCCGTCGGGGCCGAAATAATAGCGGCCCTTTCCGATGGTCTGCCAGCCGGTCTGCATCTTTCCGGCGGGACGGGTGCTTTTTTTGAAGAAATATACACCGTCCTCCAGGGTCAGAAGGCCGGTCTGCCGCCTGCCGTCGGGGCCGAAGTAATAATAATGGGAGCCCAGCCTGCGGATGCCCACCAGCATGGTGCCCTCCCGGCCTTCGCCGTTGCTGAAATAGTAGCGGCCCCCGTCGATGGTCCTCCAGCCTTTTCTCATAGAGCCGCTGCTTCCCAGGTAATAGGTATCGCCGTTCAGGTGCAGGAACCCGGTCTGCATGGCCCCGGTCTCATCGAAATAATAGGTCTTTCCGCCCAGGGTCTGCCAGTGCGTCCGCATGACCCCGGCCCCGGTAAAGCAGTACTTCTTACCCCCGATGGTCTTCCAGCCGGTCTGCATGATCCCCTTCCTGTTAAAGTAGTAGGTCTTGCCCCCGATGGTCTGAAAGCCCGTCGCCTTCTCGCCGTCTATGTAATAGGATCTGCCCTCCGGGGAAGAGGCCCAGCCGTTTCTGCCGGTCTCCTCTCCCTCCTCCGCCTTCTTGAAAACGGCCTTTACAGTGACCCCTCTGCCCCATTTGAGGGCGGGCATCTTAAAGGAGTTCTTTTCGCTCAGAGTGATATAGGTGCCGGTCTGGTTGTTGCGGACCCTGAGAGAATCCAGCACATAGCCCTCGTCCGGCCGGGCCTCCACAGTGATCCTGGTCCCGATGATGGCCGTATCCGTGATCAGAGCCGGGGCGTTCTGTATGGATACCCCGCCTTTTCCGGTGATCTGGTATTTCACGTCCCTGGATTTCTGGATCAGGGCCGGCTGGTAGGGCCTCATGGCGCCCCGGTGCATATCTTTGGTGGGCCTGTAGATCATGGTATATCTGGGAAGGCTGGCCCTGCCGTCATAGTGCAGGTTCTTATAGCGCTTCAGGCATACCTCGTCGATATCGTCGACGGCGGGATTATCGCCGGGATATTTGTCCCTGCAGCCCTCTCTTCCGTGGGCGCCCACGGTCACATAGGAATTCCTTCCGGCCTCCACCACCACTTCCGCATGGTAGTAAAGGCCTTTCTTTTTCATTTCGGAATAGGCGCTCTCGTCGTCCTCAAAGCGTTCATCCAGCTTCTTGGTGAAGATCCAGATGATATCCCCCACCTGCAGATCCCTCATTTTCGTAGAGGAGGTGATAGGGATGGCCTGAAAGCCTGCCTTGGTCATGAGCCTTTTGGAATACATGGTCTCGGCGCAGAAATTGTTCCGGACATTCTGGATCCTGGACTTGGCCGCCGCTATATCATCGTCCCTGGCAATATTGATGTACTGGGGGACGTTGTAGCCCGTGCAGTAAAGAGCGTAGTAGATCAGGGTGGAGCATACCACGTCCAGCTCAGAGCCGTTCCCTTTGCCCTTCACTTCCTCATAGGTGCCGTAGCCGTGGATCTGGTCCTGTGCGAAATCCAGGAGCCAGGCCACATAGGGCACGTCCGGATACTGGGCGTACAGGTCCTGCCCGTAGCTGTAGCGCATGGAACTGTAGGACGTTTTATAGGTGCTCTCCGCTTCCGTTCCCATGGGGACCGAAAGCAGCAAAAAGACCAGGACCAGGAAAAGCGCAGTGCGCGCCGCCGGCCTTCGCCTGTCAGAAAATATCATAAGCAGCCTCTTTCTTAATAAGATCCGCGGTCTTCCCGCATATGGATCAGACATACAAAATGCAGAAGAAAGGGAAAGCCCCCGGGCGTCAGAAAGTGCATCTGCCGCTTAAGGCTCTCCTTTTTCAGGCCTCTTTTTCAGAGCCCCAGCATGGCCCGGATAAAGATCTCCAGACCGATAAAGATCAGAATGCAGCCGCCCAGGATGGCAGCTCTGGAGGAAAGAAGGTCCCCCGCCTTTCTGCCCAGTCTGACGCCGAATAGGCAGACCGCCATGGTCACGGCCGCAATGATCAGGGAGGCGGCCAGGGCAGCCGGGGCTGTATACTCCGCTATGGCAAAGCCCACGGACAGGGCGTCGATGGAGGTGGCGATCCCCTGCAGGATCAGGGTCTTCCAGGCGAGCTTTTTCTCATAGGAGGATTCCCGGACCCTCTCGGGATCTCCTTCCGCTTTCCGGGCCTTGCGGTACTCTTCGATGCCCTCTCTGAGCATGCCTCCGCCGATATAGGCCAGAAGGAGCAGGGCGATCCAGGGGATGAATCTCTCCATAAAGGAAAAGACCCTGACAGCCTCGTGGACGCAGAACCAGCCCAGTAGAGGCATCAGCCACTGGAAAAAGGAAAAGGTCCCCGCGATCCGGACCATCTCCCGCCGTTTCATGGACGCGTTCTGGATGCCGTCCGCGATGGAAACGGAAAAGGCGTCCATGGCCAGTCCGAAGCCCAGCAGTATACTGTTGAAAACAAAATAAAATGTGCCCTGCATAAATACTCCTCCCGAGATCCTTTTGACCATAAGACAGGGAAGATAAGTTAGTCAACCAAAACCGCAGATCGTGGGCAGGCAATCCTGCCGGATCGCCTGTAGTCTTTGCATTTTTGCCTTAAGTTGCATATACTGGAAAAGAAATAAGAATTCCAGACAGGGCCGCCAGGGGGCGGCAGGAAGGATCTCCCCACCATGGCTGATAAAAAAAATCTGAAGAACGTATACGATGATTTCTTCGGTCCCGTGATCGACGGGGTCCGGGAAGGAATAAAGGAAACCAAAAAGTCCAGAACGGCCGCCAGTCCCGAGGCTTCTCTGAAGCAGGCGGAGGACGCCCTGCAGGAGGCCAGAAGGCTTTTCGGCCAGGACGTGAAGGACTTCCTGACAGAGGAAGAGCTGGTGTCCATGGGCCTGAAGACAGAGGAAAAGGCAGAGGATGAAAAGAAGGAGGGCACGCCTCCCGCCCAGGAAGCGCCTAAGGAGGCAGTCCAGGAGGTCCCGGAGAAGGAAGAGCCCGATCCCATGGAGACTCTGGACGAGCTGATCGGCCTTGCGGATATCAAGCACGACGTCAAGGAGCTCATGGATTTCGTCAAGATCCAGAAGCTGAGAAAGGACCAGGGCCTTAAGTCCGTTCCCGTCTCTCTCCATCTGGTATTTACCGGCAATCCCGGCACCGGCAAGACCACGGTGGCCCGCATCATCGCCAAGCTCTACAAAAAGATCGGCGTTCTGTCCAAGGGACAGCTGGTGGAGGTGGACCGGTCCGGCCTGGTGGCAGGCTATGTGGGACAGACGGCCCTCAAATGCCAGGACAAGATCAAGGAAGCCATGGGCGGCGTCCTCTTTATCGACGAGGCCTATGCCCTGACCGGGGACGACAGGGATACCTTCGGCCAGGAGGCGGTGGATACCATCCTCAAGGCCATGGAAGACCACCGGGACGATCTGGTGGTGATCGTGGCCGGCTACACCGCTCCCATGGAGAAGTTCATCAATTCCAACCCCGGCCTCAAGTCCCGCTTCAACAAATATATCGAATTCCCGGACTATTCCATCGACGAGCTGGAGGCTATCTTCTACATGAACTGCAGCCGCTACGACTACAAGGTGGACGAAGAGGCAAAGCCCCATATCCGGGCCCAGATCGTGGCCCGCAAGTTCAAACAGCTTGAGAACTTCGCCAACGCCCGCGAGGTCCGGAACATGTTCGAGGAGATCATCACCAACCAGGCCCGCAGGGTCTCCACCCTGGAAAATCCCACCGCGGATGACATGATGCTGATCACCATAGACGATCTGATGGAGGAAGGGGCCCTGAAAAAGGCGGACGAGGAAGCCCAGGCCCTTCTGAAGGAGGAAGCTCCCGCCGTTCAGGAAACTCCCGCAGAGGAAGCTCCGGCAGAGGAAGCCGAAGATAAGAAAGAAGAATAAGAAGGTCTTTCCCGGCCGGCCCCGCCCAGGTATTTCTTGCGCGGGACCGGCCGAAATGCTACTATAGGCCTTGTAACATAAAAAAGCTGCAGGTGCCGGACAGATCGGACATCCGATCCCGGGTCCGGTGAAAAGGGAAACAGGTGCAAATCCTGTACGAACTCGTCACTGTAAGCGGGGAGCGATCCGCCTTTTTTATGCCACTGGGAGACCGGGAAGGCGGCGGAAAGCATCGATCCGTAAGCCAGGAGACCTGCCTGCACGCTGCGGGACGCCACGAGCAACTGGCATGGTCACGCTTTGAATCAGGGGCAGTATGTATGGAAAGATCCATGCCGGGCCTTTTGTTTTGATGCGTCTTTTCCTTTTGCCGGGCTCTGTCCCGGCATTTTTTTCTGCCTCAGGCAGAGAAAGGAGTCATCATGGAAAAGAAAACAGGAAACAGAAAGCTCATATGGGCCGTGGTCCTTCTGGCCCTTGCCGTTGCCGTCTTCGCCCTTGTGCACGGCATGAACAGGCCCGCTCCCCAGCAGGGCACCAAGGCCTACAGCCTGACCGTAGTGGACGACCAGGGCACCGAAAAGGCCTACAGCGGAAAGACCGACGTCGAATTTCTCTCCGGCCTCATGGACGAGCTGAAGGAAGGCGGAGATTTCACCTATGAAGCCAGCGAGTCCGATTACGGTCTCTTTATCGAATCCGTCAACGGCCTTGCGGCCAGCTATGACGAAAACGGCTCCTACTGGGCCATCTATGTCAACGGGGAATACGGCATGTACGGAGCCGACTCCCAGCCCGTAGCAGACGGGGATTCCTTCTCCCTGGTCTACGAAGTCACAGGCGCATCCGGGGAAACGGATGCCGCCCAGTAAGAAAAGAGGAAACGCCCATGTCTTCCGGCACTGATCCCCAGATTAAAAAAGGATGGAGCGCCCGGGACATAGCCGTCACCGGGACCATGGTGGCCCTTCTGGAGATCTCCAAGAGGGCCCTGGATCTTCTGCCCAATATAGAGCTGGTCACCTTTCTCTTTATTATGTTCACCCTCTTCTACGGCTGGAAGACCCTGGCGGCGGCCATGGCCTTCGCCACCTTCGAATGCGTCTACTTCGGCTTCGGCCCCTGGACGCTGACCTATTACTATGTCTGGCCGGTCCTGATCCTTCTGGTCATGATCTCCCGGAAAAAAGGCCGGACAGAGGGGCTCTTCTATGCCACTCTGTCCGGCGCCTACGGTCTTTTCTTCGGTTTTCTCTGTTCACTCTATACCCTGGTCCTTTCAGGGCCCAGGGTCCAGTTTGCCTGGTGGGCGGCAGGGATCCCCTACGACATAGTCCACTGCATCGGGAACTTTTTCATCTGCCTGGTCCTCTTTAAGCCCATGCATTCCCTGATGGCCTCTCTCAGAGCCCGGGATCTTCTTTAAGCGTCCCGGCCATGTCCCTGATGCTGCGGACCGCATAGAGGGCAAATTCGCGGGCGGCCCTGGGAATGGTCTCTTCGTTCCCCCAGGCCAGGGCAATGGTCCTCTCCGGCTTCTCCCGGACGGGCACCACCCGGACATTGGTATCGAAGCCCCGAAGGACCCTGTTGTACATCATGGAGACCCCCAGGCCCTGTTCCACCATGGCCAGGATGGAATAATCGTCGTAGACCCTGTATTCGATCCGGGGCGTCAGTCCCAGGGATACAAAGGTGGACAGGGGCAGGGAAAAGTCCCCCTCGTCCAGAAGGATAAAGGGTTCTCCCGAAAGCTCCTGCATGGATACCTCTTCCTTTCCGGAAAGAGGATGTCCCGGCGGCAGGACCGCCATCATGGGATCCGTATATAGGATCTCCATGGAAAGCCCCTGGCACAGATCCGCGTTGAGAAAGCCCAGGTCTATGCTTCCCTCCCGGATCCACTTTTCAATACTTGTATATTCACCCTGGCGCAGGAAAAATTCCACGCTGGGGTGTTCTTCTTTAAAGGTCTTTAAAAGGACCGGCAGGAAATTGCGGCTGACGCTGGTGAAGGTCCCGATCCGGATCACGGAATCCTCCAGCGACTCCATCTCTTTCTTCTTCCGCTCCAGCGCCGCCCAGGCGCTGTCGATGGCCCTGATGTAGGGATAGATCTGCCGGCCGTCGTCGGTCAGACGGACCTGGTCCTTCTTTCTTCTGTCGATCAGGACCAGGTTCAGCTCCTTTTCCAGGGCGCGGACAGCCTGGCTGACCGCGCTCTGGGAGCAGCCCAGCTCCCGGGCCGTCCTGGTAAAATTCCCGTTCTCCACTACTCTGCAGAAGATCCCGTATCTGGAGATCATAGGCCGCTCTCCCGGCCCGGGGCCGAAGGACCGAAAAAGTCCCTTCCCTTCCGAAACAGCCTCTCTTTGACGCCGTCTCCGGCAAAGGCCATGGACACACTGTCGAAATAGATCTTTTCGGCCTCCTCACGGGTCAGGCCGGCAAAGGCGGACAGCTTTGAAAATTCCTCCGTCAGGTCCACCCGGCTGACCGTTCTGTTGTCGGTCCCTATGCTGACGGGGACCCCGGCCTGCATAAACTCCCTGACAGGGCTGCCTGAGAAATCCGAAATGATCTTTGTCTGCACATTGGAGGTGGGGCACTGCTCAAAGCCGACGCCCCGGTCCGCCGCCAGCTCAAGAAGGGCAGGGTCTCCCGACGCGGCCGTTCCGTGGCCGATCCGTAAAGCGCCCAGGTCTATAGCTTCCCGGATGTTGGCCCGGCTCCCGCATTCGCCGGCATGGACGGTAAAGGGAAGGCCCAGGCGGATGGCCTCCTCAAAAAGATTCCGGAAGCCGTGCATGGGGAAGGAGGCCTCGTCTCCCGCCAGGTCGCAGGCCGAAACGCCTGCTCCCAGCATCTCCCTGGCCTGGCGGAACATGGCAAGGTTGGTCTCCTCCGGCAGGTGGCGCATGGCGCAGACGATGATCCCCGTCATGATGCCGGTCTCCCGCTCCGCCTTCTTCAGTCCTCTGTCCACCGCCTCTATGGCCTCCCGGACGCTCAGTCCCCCCAGGAGCTGGGTGGAGGGAGCAAAGCGGGCCTCCAGATAGACGATATTCTCTTCCGCCGCCTTTACGGCCATATCCCTGGCGCACATCTCCAGGGCGTCAGCCGTCTGCAGGCAGCGGATGGGCAGATCAAAACAGGCCAGATAGGCCGCCAGGGAGGGACAGTCGTCCGGGACCCCCATTTCTTCAAAAAGTCTTTCTTCGTCCCACTCTTCTCCCAGGTCCTTGAGGATCCTTTTCGCCGTAGGAAGGGGAAGAGACCCGTCCAGATGGCAGTGGAGGTCGATCTTGGGCATCTTCTGAATAAATTCGATATCTGTCATTCCTTATTCGTTCTTTCTGATTCTCTGTGTCTTACAGAAGCTTCTCTGCCTTTACGATCTTCACGATCCGGCTGGTGCCCAGTCTGGAAGCCCCCAGCTCAATGAACTTTTCGGCATCCGCTATGGAGGAGATGCCGCCCGCTGCCTTGATCTTTACGCCCGGTCCCACATGTTCGGCAAAAAGAGCCACGTCTTCAAAGGTGGCGCCCGCCGTGGAAAAGCCGGTGGAGGTCTTGATATAGTCCGCGCCGGCCTCGGTGACCAGGCGGCACATGGTGATCTTCTCTTCTCTGGTCAGCAGGCAGGTCTCGATGATGACCTTGAGGATCCTGTCTCCGCAGGCCTCTTTGATCTCCCGGATCTCATTTCTGACATAGTCCTCATTGCCGGCCCTGAGCTGGCCCACGTTGATGACCATGTCGATCTCATCGGCCCCGTTTTCGATGGCGTCCCTGGTCTCGAAGACCTTGCAGGCCGTGGTATGATTGCCGTTGGGGAAGCCGATGACCGTGCAGACGGCCATACGGCCCGCGGCGTATTCCGCCGCCTGCTTTACGTAGCAGGGAGGGATGCAGACAGACGCCGTACCGTACCGGATGGCGTCGTCCAGAAGAGCTTTGATCTCCTCCCAGGTGGATGCCTGCAGAAGCAGGGTATGGTCGCATTTTCCGAGGATCTCTCTGATATCCATAGGCTGAATCCTTTCCTTATCCTTTTCTTAAAGACACCGCAAGGCGCCGCAGTGCAGCGCCTTGGGAAATACTGTTTTTCTGACAGACAGGCCCCATTATCTGGATCTGACGAAAGGCTTGCCGTTTGCGGCGGGTGCCGCAGCATGGCCTACCACCAGGACCAGGGCCAGGATGGTGACGATGTAGGGGATCATGGAGATCAGGTTGGGGGAGACCGCGTTGGTCATGCCGGCCAGGGTCTTGATGCCCGTGCACAGGCCGAACAGGAGGCAGGCTCCCGTGGCGCCGCCGGGGGAGAACTTGCCGAAGATGACCGCCGCGATGGCGATAAAGCCCTGACCTACGATAACGTTGGGACGGAACTGGTTGACCGTTGCCAGCGTTACGAAGGACCCGCCCAGACCTGCCAGGAAGCCGGACAGGATCACGCAGATGTAGCGGACTCTGTAAACGTCGATGCCCAGGGACTCGCAGGCTTCGGGATGCTCGCCGCAGGCCCGAAGGTGGGTGCCGAACCTGGTCTTGTAGAATACGAACCAGCACAGGGCTGCCAGAGCGAATACCAGGTAGGACATGATATAGCCGCCGAATACGTTGCCCGAGAAGGTGCCTACCTTAAGGATGCCGGCAAAAAACTTGGGCATGGTGGCGGTGGTGGGCAGAGCCGGCGTATCGGAGGAGTTCTCAAAGATGGACTTGCACAGGAAGAGGGCCAGGCCTGTTCCCAGGAAGTTCATGGCTGTGCCGGCAATGGTCTGGTCGGCATGGAACTGTATGCAGACCAGAGCGTGGATGGAAGCCAGCAGAGCGCCGCAGAGGCCCCCGCAGAGAAAGCCGATCCACCAGGAGCCGGTAAAGTAGGCCACCACCGCGCCGGTAAAGGCGCCGACCGTCATCATACCTTCGATACCGATGTTGACCACGCCGCTGCGCTCCGAGAAGCAGGATCCCAGGGCCGCGAACAGAAGGGGCGGTGTGGCGATCAGAGTCGCGTTGATCAGAAGACCGAGATTGGTTAACATTTATTTGGCCCCCTTTCTGGAAAATCTGTTGAACAGCGCCTTGAACACATGGGAGATGGCTATAAAGATAATGACGCAGCCCATGATGATGTTGATGACTTCCGAAGGCGCCTTGACCATGGTCAGCTTGGATCCGCCGTACTTCATGGCGCCGTAGAAGATGCCCGAGAAGATGCAGCCGATGGGGCTGGAGCTTCCCACCAGGGCTACCGTGATGCCTTCGAAGCCGAAGCCCTCCTGGGCTGCCAGCTGGGAAAGTCTGCCGCCCATGCCCAGGATCTGGACCGCGCCGCCGATGCCGGCCAGGGCGCCGGAGATGGACAGGGCCGTCAGGATGGAGGCGTCGGCGTTGATGCCGGCGTACTCTGCCGCGTTCCGGTTGAAGCCTACGGCCTTGAGACGGAAGCCCAGGGTGGTCTTTTCAATGATGATCCACATGGCGATGGCTGCCGCCACTGCCAGGATAAATCCGATGTTGGCCGCGGAGCAGTCTGTCAGCTTGATGATGGCCTGGGGGAAGAGGATCCTGGCCGACGCGGCCACGTCCTTGGTGGCTTCGCCGCCGCCCTCCTTGTGGATGATCTCCAGATTGACCACGTAGTTGGACAGATAGAAGGCGATCCAGTTGAACATGATGAAGGAAAGGACCTCATGAATGCCCCGCTTGACCTTCATCAGGCCTACGATAAAGGACCAGAGAGCGCCTGCCAGGGCCGCGCCGAGAATACAGACGACAGCGTGCAGGACGGGAGGCATCTTTAAGAGGATGCCCAGGACGCAGGCGGTCAGGGACCCTACGATATACTGGCCCTCGGCGCCGATGTTGAAGACGCCGGTACGGAAGGAGAAGGCCACGGACAGACCGGTAAAGATGACCGGGCTGGCATAGATCAGGGTCCAGATCAGGTACTTGGGCTTGGAGAAAACGCTGCTGAAAAGCTTGCCGTAGGCCACTGCCGGGCTGATGCCCGCGATGACCAGGAAAATGGCGCCGATGATAAAGCCGATGATGATCGCCAGGATGGTATAGAATACATCGGCTTCAAAGAGATTGAATTTTTTCTTCATGCCTTTTTACCTCCTGCCATCATGAATCCCAGTTCCTTCTCGTTGGCGTCCTTTCCGGGGACCTCGCCGGTGATCTGGCCGTCGAAGATGACGTCGATCCTGTCGGACAGATCCATGATCTCATCCAGTTCGAAGGAGACCAGAAGGACTGCTCTTCCTTTGTTTCTCTGTTCTACGATGTATTTATGCACGAATTCGATGGCTCCCACGTCCAGGCCTCTGGTGGGGTTGACAGCGATCAGCAGTTCCTTGTCATTGGTGACCTCACGGGCGATGATGACCTTCTGCTGGTTGCCGCCGGAGAGTGTACCGGCAGGCCTCAGCTCGGAAGCTCTGGGCCGGACGTCGAACTTCTCGATCAGTTCGGATGCCTGGCTGCGGATCGGGCCCCGGTTCAGGAAACCTCTGGAGGAGAAGGGCTCTTCCTCAAAGTGCTGGAGGATCAGGTTGTCCTCTACGGAGAAATCCAGGACCAGTCCGTGCTTCTGCCTGTCGGCGGGGATGGAGGATACGCCGTACTGGAAGACCTCTCTGGGGGTCTTGTTGAAGATGTCGGTCCCCAGCATGGTCACGGATCCGGACTCGGCCTTTTTAAGGCCCGTCAGGATCTCCACCAGTTCTGTCTGGCCGTTGCCGTCGACGCCGGCAAGGCCCACGATCTCGCCGCTGCGGACTGTCAGGTTGAGGCCCTGCAGGATCTCAACGCCGCGGTAGTCCTTGGCCCGCAGGTCCTTTACCTCCAGGACCACGTCGCCGGGTTCCTGTTCCTGCTTGTTGACACTGAAGGAAACCGCGCGTCCCACCATCATGGCTGCCAGATCGTTCTCCGAGCAGTCCGCCACCCTGACGGTCTGGATATATTTGCCCTGACGGATGATGGTGCAGGAATCCGAGCAGGCCTTGATCTCCTTGAGCTTATGGGTGATCAGGATGATGGATTTGCCGTCTGCCGTCAGATTTTCGATGATGCCCATCAGTTCTTCGATCTCCTGAGGGGTCAGGGACGCGGTGGGTTCGTCCAGGATCAGGACGTCCGCGCCTCTGTAGAGGACCTTGAGGATCTCCACTCTCTGCTGCATGCCCACGGAAATGTCCTGGATCTTGGCGTCCGGATCCACGGCCATGCCGTAGCGCTCGGACAGCTCCACCACCTTCTGTCTGGCCGTCTTCTTGTCCACCACCAGGCCTTTGGTGGGTTCCACGCCCAGAATAATGTTGTCGGTAACGGTAAAAGGCTGGATCAGCATGAAATGCTGATGGACCATGCCGATGCCGCTTTCAATGGCATTCTTGGGACCATTGAAATGCATCTCTTTTCCCTTGACGAAGATCTGGCCGCTGGTAGGCTGATAAAGTCCGTAAAGGACATTCATCAGGGTACTCTTGCCGGCGCCGTTCTCCCCCAGGATGGCATGCACCTCTCCCTTGTGGACGGTAAGATTAATACCGTCGTTGGCCGTAAAATCACCGAACTTCTTAACAATGTCTTTCATTTCGATGACTACGGTCTTCTCATCCATGTGACTTACACTCACCGCTGCATCTACCTCCCTCTTTGTCTTTATCTTTTTAAGCCCGCCGGCCCCTAAGGGGAAGAAGGCCGAAGGCTCTGCTGCCAGCTTTAAAACGCCGGAAGGCGTTTTTTTCAGATCAGATCATGATGATCTCCCGGTATCCCATCCGGGAAAGCACCTCCCGGAGCCTTTCCAGGTATTCCTTCGATGGAGATCTGAAGTCCGCATACTCTTTCCGCACGCCCATGGGCCTGCAGGCAATGAGTTTGATCCGGAAAGGATGGTCCTGATAGATATCCCGAAGAAAGCGCCCTGCCGCCTCCGTGCTCTTTTCACAATCATAGAGATGGGGCGCGATCACGAAGCGGACCTCATAGAGCTTTCCCCTCTCTCCCAGAAAAAGAGCATTGTCCAGGACCCGGGCATTGGGAGCATCCGTGATCCTCTCATGGTCCCCGCTGTCGAAGGCCTTGATATCCAGCATGACCCCGTCGGACACTTCAAGAAGATCCGGATGGTCCCGGAAGGGGATGGTCCCGTTGGAATCGATCAGGGTCCCCAGGCCCTCCTGCCGGGCCAGGGTGAACAGTTCTGTAAGAAATTCCGGGTAAAGCATGCATTCGCCCCCGGAGACGCTGATGCCCCGGATAAAGGGGATCTGGCGCCTTACCCTTTCCATGACCTGGGAAGGGGTCATGACCCGGACCTTGGGCGAAGCCCCATAGGGACAGATCCGGATGCAGGTATCGCAGCCCAGGCATTTTTCCCTGTCCCAGAGGATCCGCAGTCCCCCTCCGGCCGCCCGGGCTCTCTGCAGAGCGCCCCCGGGGCAGGCCCGGACGCAGTCTCCGCAGGCGCTGCACAGGGCCCTGGTCTCGGGATTGTGGCAGTATCTGCAGTTAATATTGCAGCCCTGCAGAAAAATCGCTGTACGGCAGCCCGGACCGTCCACGCTGGAAAAGGGGATGATCTTATTGACCACCGCAGTGGTCTTGTCTGTCTTTTTCATAGTTCTTTATCAGCGGACCTTCCGCTCTAGGATCTTCCCGTTTTTGGAAGCTCCAAGGCCCAGTGCCGTGGTATCCTGCAGGACGGCATTCCCTGCGTCCAGCTTCTCCATTTCGGACCGCTTGACCAGGTATCCCGTGACCCGGATCACGTCCGAATCGGAGGAATAGAAGGACAGATAGCGCAGATCCTTGCGGAAGGCGCCCTTAATGATGTCCAGTACGTACTCGGGATTCCTGTGGACCGTCACGTCGATGGGGAAGATGTCTCCGGTCCCCGAAGGGAAATAGTGGTGGAAGCGGGAAAGGACCAGGAGCTGGTCGATCAGTTCTTCCGGTTCCTCTCCGATGGGGATCCTGGTGCCGGGGGTCACCCCCACGTCGCTGGCGATCCCCACCTGGGCGTGCAGGAGGAAATGGCCTCCCGTCACCTCGCAGTAGGGATTGACATGGGCCTGGTTGAAGGCGTCGATGACCTCCATGATCTCCACGCCCAGATCATTGGCTGCCTGGTCGTGGCCGAAGCGGCCTTTTCTTCCCTCTTTTTCCAGAAGGATGTTGACGGCTTCCGCAAGGCCCACCAGACCGAACATGGCGGTAAAGCGCTCCCTCTCCACCAGCCCTTCCCGGATCAGGAAGTTGTGTTCGAAGAAGCCGCTCTCCTCCACTTCAAAGCGGATCCGCTCGTCCATGTAGGCGGCCATGATCTCCATGACCCGGGGAAGTTCCCTGGTCTTGAAATCCTCTATGCCGGAGGCTCTCTTTGCAATATTGCCCAGGATCAGGCGGCACAGGGTGTAGGAGCCGCCTCCCAGAGGCAGACCGTTGTAGCAGGAAGCGATGACATAGCGGTCCGTCAGTTCCCTGCGGAACATGAGATGGTTGGCGAAGCTGGGCTTTGCGCTGTGCAGGGCGCAGTCTATGGCGGAGAGCATGAAGGCATCGTCTGTGACCCCTTCTTCATATTTGAGACTGAGATTGGGGACGGCGTCCTCCAGTTCCTTTTCCGCTTCCAGGATATAAAGGCCGGCCCTGGTGGGCTTTGGACCTATGTCTGCGTGGGAGAAGGAGTCCAGGATGGTCCTGTCTACCTGCAGGAGGAAGAGGCGGATCAGCTTTCTTGCCGTCTTTTCGTCCACAGTGTCGATATAGGGCTCCAGAAGGTCGTCCAGCTGTCCCAGATAGACCGGGTAGTTGGTGATGCTGGGTACGTGCTTGTAGATGATGAGCAGGGCGTTCAGGGCTTCGAACAGGTCTGTCGGAGGCTCCAGCTGCAGAAAGGCGCTGCCGTTTTTCAAAAACTTTTCATAGTCCGGAGCAATGTATCTGGGACGCATGGGGGCGTGGCCCTCATTCAGGTCGCAGATGCACTGGGTCTCGATGGGAGCATTCAAAAGCTCGTCCAGCCCCTCCGGCAGATCCATGACCTCCAGCAGGGAATCGGCCTTGCCGGCCAGGCAGACCATCTTCTGCTCATGGGTCAGGGTGGGAGATTTGATGATGTCCAGGATCTCCTGCCTGGTGGTATTGACTCTTTCCATGGAAATATCCCGCATGGTTGTTTCCTCCTTCAATAAAAAGAAAAGCGGTCTGTAAGCGGCATTTCCCCCTGCACAGAGGCGGGGCAGGACGCGTCCCTCTGCAGAAAGAAAGGCCTTTTATAAAAAGGCCGGCCGACGCACAAACCACGTCGGCCGGCCCTGTATTCATTATAGCCTGTTTGCCGGGAAAATGATGCCTGAATTTCGCTCAGGCCCAAATCTTTTCGGCTTTTTCAGAGATCAGTCAAGCTCGTATACGTCGCCGTACTTGGCTTCGAAATCAGCCTTGGAAGCGGGAACTGTGATCTCGCCGGAGATGATCTTTGCCTTGACGTCTTCAATGGCTGTCTTGACTTCGTCTGTCAGCAGATCCTGTGTGGGAGCGATGTCCACGCCGCCGACGGACAGGTCATAGGTCTTTACGCCGCTCTCGAAGCTGCCGTTTACAACGGATTCGGAGCAGTCATAAACTGCGTTGTCGACTCTCTTCATGGCAGAGGTCAGAACGGTCTCGGGAGCGATCACGGACTGGTCGGAGTCTACGCCGATGGCATAGATGCTGGCTTCCTGGCACTTTTTGATGACGCCGATGCCGGTGCCGCCTGCAGCGTGATAGATGATGTCGGCGCCGTTGGTGATCATGGCGTTGGCGTCGGAGGAGCCGGTCTCGGGAGAACCGAAGCTGTTGGCGTTCTTCTGAAGGATCTTGGCATCAGGGTTGGCATCCAGGACGCCTGCGCAGTAGCCGTAGCCGAAGGTGTTCATGGTGTCGTTGGCCATGCCCAGCTCAAAGCCTACTGTGTTGGACTCTGTCATCATGCCTGCCACATAGCCTACCAGGTAGGAAGCCTGCTCCTGCTTGAACATCAGGCAGGCAACGTTGTCCAGTTCGATGGAGGCATCGTCGATGATGGCGAATTTCTGATCGGGATTGGCTTCCGCAGCTGCGCGGGTAGCGTCTGCAAGCATGTAGCCGACGCAGATGATCAGGTCGCAGTCCTCATCCATGAAAGCTTCGATGTTGGGAGTGTAGTCGGCATCGGTCTTGGATTCCAGATAGTTGACCTGAATGCCCATGTCCTTCTGGGCCCTCTGAAGGCCTTCCCATGCGGACTGGTTGAAGGAACCGTCGTTGACGCCGCCTACATCGGTGACCAGACCGATGGAAACTTCGGAAGCCTCTGCAGGAGCTTCGGTTTCAGCTTCGCCGCCCTCGGGGGTCTCAGCAGGTGCGGAAGTGCCTGAACCGCCGCCGCAGGCTGCAAGCCCCAGCACCATGACGCCTGCCATTAATACTGCAAGGATTTTCTTTTTCATACTTTTCTCCTTTTCCGGGGATATTCCCCTGTTTTCAACAACTACCCTTTATTGTAGCATATCGGTCCGGAAAATAAACCACAGGAACATTAAAAAAAACAAAGCAGGCGCAAAAGCAGGGCCGGCAGGTCCCGGATCTCACTCCCCGTCCGGGATCTCAATGCCGAATTCCTCAGGCCTGAACCTGGGACAGACATTCTCCTTGGTCATAAGAACGGAGGCCGCCACCCGGGTCCCGATCTCACAGGCCTCTCCAAGGCTCTTGCCGTAGGTCAGACCGCAGGTCACGCCGGCAAAGAAGGCGTCTCCCGCCCCGGTGGTATCCACCACGTCCACCTTGAAGGCGGGAACGATGCCGCTCTCTCCCGTTTCGGAAGCATATACGCTGCCCTGGCCTCCCATGGTCACCACGATCCGGGGGATCCGGGCGGTCTTGACCTTCTCCTTCAGCATCTCCAGCATCTCTTCCGGGCTGTAGCGGCTGTAGTCGTCGGCGAAATAGATCCCCGCCTCCTGCTGGTTGCAGACAAAGCAGGCCGTTCTCTGGAAAAGTTCCCGCCTTTCCACGGCTATGGTCATGTTGGAGACCACGGCAAAGGCAGGGATCTGATATTTCTCCGCCAGGGCCAGGATCCTCTTGATCAGGCGGGGGTCCATGTCCACCTCCAGGGTCACGGAGTCCGCCTCCGAGAAGATCTCGTCTCCTTTTTCGTCCAGCAGGCTGCACAATGGCAGGAGGTCGGGCCGCTGGGACACGGAGGCCGTGACCTCCCCGTCGCTGTCAAAGACCGCCAGCCAGAGTCCCAGGCCCTTTTCCGAATAGATCGTATAGGACATGTCCACCTTATGCTTTTCCATCCGGGTCCGGACATCGGTGGAGATCCCCGAACGGTCCAGGATGGTCAGGTAGGTGGGCCGCAGTTCCAGGTTGGCTATGTCCTCCGCGATATTGCGGCTGACGCCTCCGTGGACCTGGACCACCGTGCCCGCATTTCTCCCTCCGGGCAGATAGGCCCCCAGGGGATAGCCCTTCACGTCCACAAAGGTGGCGCCTGTCACTACGATTCCGTGCTTTTTTCTCCTGATCTCAGTCATCGCCCTTAAGCCTGCCTTCCATGTAGTGCTTCCTGCAGAGTGATGTATAGCTTTCGTTGGCGCCCAGCATGAACTGCTCGCCGTCCCTGACGATCTTTCCGTCCACGAATCTGGCGTTGAAATGGGCCCGTCTGCCGCACCAGCAGACCGTGGGGACCTCTTCCAGGCGGTCCGCCAGCTCCATGAGTCTTTTGGAAGCGGGGAACAGTTCGCTGCGGAAGTCTGTCCTGAGCCCGTAGCAGAGGACCGGCACGTCATAGGTATCTACGATATATGCCAGCTGGTCGATATAGGAAGGATCCAGGAAGTGGCATTCGTCCACGATGATGGCGGCTACGCCCGACCAGTCCTTTCTGTCCCTGCAGCTGTCCAGATAGTCTTCTGCAAAGAGGGCCTGGGCCTGCAGGCCGATCCGGGACCGGATCACAGTCTCTCCATCCCGCTTTTCGAATCTGGGTTTCAAAAGGACCGCATGCTGGCCCTTTTCCTCATAGTTGTAACGGACCATCAATGCGTTGGCCGTCTTGGAGGAGCCCATGGCCCCGTACCTGAAATACAGTTTTGCCATCTGTCTCCCCCGCCCTTACAGAAGCTGCATGATCCTGGCCTTGACGATATCGAAGGCCACCTTGTTCCTGCCGCTGTTGATCACGATGTCCGCCTTGGCCTTGGTGGGCTCCACATAAAGGTAGTGCATGGGCTTGACCGTGGTCAGATACTGGTCGATGATGCCCCGCAGGTCCCTGCCTCTCTCCTCCATGTCCCGGAGGGCCCTTCTGAGGATCCTTTCGTCGGCGTCCGCCTCCACGTAGATCTTGATATCCATAAGGTCTCTGAGCCTTTCGTCGGAAAGGACCAGGATGCCTTCCACCAGGATGACCTTGGATGGCAGGATGGGAATGGTCTTGTCCGAACGGTTGTGGACCGCATAGTCATAGACGGGGCACTGGATGGGCCGGCCGTGGCGGAGCTCTGTCAGATGCTCGATCAGAAGATCTGTCTCCAGGGCGTCGGGATGGTCGTAATTGATCTTTTTCCTCTCCTCGAAGGGGATCCCGTCGTTGCGCCGGTAATAGTTGTCATGATAGATCACCGTCACCTGGTCGCCGAAGGCTTCCTTGATCCTTCTGGTAAAGGTGGACTTGCCGCTGCCGGTGCCGCCCGCAATGCCGATGATGATGCACTGCTGCTCTTTATTCTCATCCTGTTCGTTGATCTCAAAGATCCGATCATCCATTTGTCATTCCTCGCTGAAATATATAGTACTGTGCCGGGTGCTAAGCATATTATGACACGTTCGGAGAGGGCTCACAAGTTTTTTGTCCCCCAGTCAGAAAGGCAGAGGGAAAAAGGGAAAGCGCAAGAACCGATGATAAATTTCAAAAACCGTCAACCTATTCCGGACCGATAGTGATAATGACCAATAATTGTCTGAAAAGCCCAAAAATTCAGTGAAAATTTGTCTCTCCAGTCTCTTGACACCTGTGTGGTACAATAATAAAGAAGATAATGCAAATCAGTCATCAGAAACGGAGTGTGCAAGAATGGCATATGCAAAAATCAAAGTATCTTCGCTGCCCAATACCGCTTACGTAGCACCGCCCAAGCCCAGACCGGCAAACAGAAAGGTGTCCCGTCCCATCACTTCATCTTTCGCAAGACGCAGGCCTCCGGTGAGTCCGGATGCAGAACCCGCGGCAAAGGCAGAGGACACAGCTGCAGCCGAAAAGGCAGCCGGCTGACCCCCGGAGAAGCGTCTTCTTATGTTTTCGTTTTGTTCAGTAAATTTTCGGAATATTTCTCCCCCTGTTTATTGGGATTTTAGAATTGTATGCTATCGTATTAGCTGTGAACAGAAAGAAGACGAAATTATCTCCCCCTCATATGAATCAGAATCAGCCCCGGCCCCCAAAGCCGGGGCTGTCTGATTATCCGGAGCATTTTCCGGCCCCTGCGGGAACATCCGCAGGGAAATAACAGAATTGAAAACCGGAAACAAAGGCCCCTGCACCGGGCGGTGCAGGGGCCTTGTCATGCCGGCAGGGCCGGCTTTCTTATAAGATTCTTTTTTCTCTCAGCTGTGAAAGATGCCTCTTATTCCACGACAGTCACGGAAGTGATGTGAGGGTTGGGGCCTTCATACCAGTAGAGGAAGCCTTCCATATCGATCTTCTGACCGATCTCCAGAGCCTTGACAGCTTCATAAACGTCGGTGCCGGCGCCTGTCAGATAGGACTCTACGGTGAAGGAATAGGTGTTGGTTCCATCTGTTACGTTGAAGTAAAGGTCGTCGCCGTCATTGCCGGAGCCGTCCCACTTGTAAAGGTAAGCGACTTCATTGCCGTCGGGATCGGTGGAGGGAGCTACGGTCAGGCCCTTGAAGGCTGCGAAGTAGTTCATGTAAGTCTCCAGATCGTCAGTGCCCAGAGCTGCGGTCACATCGGTGGCCTCTGCGATATAGGGCTCGGCGTCAATGACTTCATAGGACTGCACGTCACTGATCTCCACTTCGCCGGAGAAGACTGCCTTGTAGCCGGAGACGCGGATCTTGGTTCCGGGAACCAGAGCTTCGTTGTCTTCCTCGGAGATGGGCATGTTGTAGATAAAGTAAGCGCCTTCTTCGTTCTGTGTGTACATGGTAACGGCGCCGTCCCACCAGCCCTGCTTGGCCTGTACATAGGTCTCGACGGTCACGGGATCGTCTACCTCTGCTGCCATGAAATCGGCATAGGACATGACCTCTGCTGCTGCAGTTTCTTCCGCAGGAGCCTCTTCTTCCGCAGGGGCTTCTTCGGCGGTTTCTTCAGCAGGTGCTTCTTCTTCCGTCTTTTCCTCGGCTGCGGGCTCAGCTGCGGGCTTGGATCCGCCGCAGGCTGTCAGGCCAAGGACCAGGGATGCTGTAAGCAGTACAACCAGTTTCTTTTTCATATCTTTTTCCTTTCCGGCCGCTTTCAGCGGCCTCTCCTTTGATCGCCGGCCGCTCCCCCTGGGGATCAGCCGTGTCACATGTAAACCCGATCTGTCAGGTTTACATCTTCAGTTATAAGGACTTTGGAGGAATCCGTCAACCGCAATCCCCGTTAATCCCTTACTTTCCGCCGCCTTTTGCCCTGGTCTGCCGGTAGTCCCTGAGCACGTAGAGGCCGATCAGGATCCAGGCCAGGACCAGGGTGCCGATCAGAGCCTTGGAGCCCGCGGGCAGGGGGCCCAGATCCTTTTTGCCGCCGGATCCTTCGCTGGTCACGATCTGGTCCAGACGGTACAGGGAGGTGACAGAGGAGAAAAGCTCCTTCATGTACTTGTCGTCCACCTTCTCCTTGCGGCGTTCGGACTTGGTCACATTTTCGATCAGCTGGCCCGCCGCGTCTCTGAGGGAGGCGGAGCCGTTGAAGACGGGAGTGGTAAAGGTATTGGCGATGTTGTCGATCAGAAGCTGTGTGGCATCGATCTTGACCTGGTAGTGGTCCGTATTGTCCTCGCCGCCCCGGTTAAGATAGTCCTGATATTCCTCCGCCTGCTGGGCCTTCAGGGTGACCGGTACATAGCCTTCGGTCTCCGCATAGGCGATCTGAACGTCGTTGGTCAGCAGGTACTGGGTGAAGAGCCAGGAGGCCAGGACTTCCTGATGGTCTTCCTTGTTGAAGATACATACGGAAGGGCCCTGGGAGATCATCTTCGGATGTTCGGGATCGAACTGGGGCACGGTCATGACCTGCGTCTCGAATTTCACCAGCTTGTCCGCCGCGATGTCCACCAGAGGAGCCTCGCTCCCCATCCAGGTGGATCCGGCGGTGGAGTCCACCGCAAAGATACACTGGCCGGCGTTGAGGAAGTTGGCCGGATAGCCGCCGATCTTGAAGGTGGAGAAGGCTTTTGTTCTGGCATGCTCGCCGATGGTATAAAGAAGATCCTTTGTGTCGTCGTTGAAGATCTGGATCTCTCCCCCGTCCGTGGAATAGGGAGCGTCCTTCTGGGCCAGCATCTGGATCATCATGTTGTCGGTGGACTTATAGATGAAGGGGATCAGGACGTTCTGTCCGTTGACCTTGAAGCTGCCGGACTTATCCTTTTCCATGGCCGCCTCGGACACCTCCCAGACAAAGTCCCAGGTCAGGGTCTCGGGCAGTTCAAAGCCCAGTTTCTCCACGTAGGTCTTATTGACATAGCAGGCTTCGGTGGACCGCATGTAGGGCAGGGCGTAGTAGACCCCGCCGATGGTGCACTCGTCCAGGAATTCCGGCACCACCTCGTCCTTGGAAGGCCCGTCAAAGAGGACCCCGGCCCCGCCCAGACCGTATTTTTCATCGGTCAGCAGGTTGTCCAGAGGGACCACCACGTTCTCGCCGGTCAGGTAGGTGGCGATGTGGTCCGGATAGGAAATACAGACATTGGGGGTGGTGTTGGTGGAAATATTGGTGATGACGTCGTTGTAAATGGTGCCGTAGTCCGTATAGGTACGGATATTCACATGGATGTTGGGGTAGTAGGACTCAAAGTCCTTTATGGCCTTTTCATAGATCTTGACCTGGGTCTTGTTGGTATCGTTCTTGGCCCAGAAGGTAATGTTGTAGTCCCTGGAGGTGTCGAACTCTTCGGGCAGCTCAAAGGACACACGCCTGGCAGATCCGTGGCAGCCTGTCAGCAGAATGCCGCATACAAGAACCAGCGCCAGCATAAGGGGCAGAAATCTTCTTCCGGTCTTTTTCATCCCTTGATACCTCCTCTCGAAACGCCTGCCATGATCTTTTTGCGGAAGATCAGGAAGAGAACGATCAGCGGCACGGAAATGGCCACCACGGCCGCCATCATGGCCGGCACGTTTTCACGGCCGAAGCCGTTCTGACGGATCTCCTGGATGCCGTTGGAGACCAGGTAGTAGGCCTCGTCGTCGGTGATCAGTCTGGGCCACACATAGGAATTCCAGCACTCGATGACCTTGAGGATGATGATGGTGATCAGGGTGGGACGGCAGATGGGCAGCATGACCTTGAACAGATATTTGAGGTCGCTGGTCCCGTCCACCTTGGCCGCATAGTAGAGCTCGTCCGGCACCTGGAGGAAATTCTCCCGCAGGAGGTAGATATAGAAGACCGAGGTAATGGAGGGCAGGATCAGACCGGTGAAGGTATTGCGCAGCCCTGCGTTGGTAATGGTCTGGAAGTTGGTGATGATAACCAGCTCGTTGGGGATCATCATCAGGGACAGGAAGAGGGTGAAAAGCAGGTCCTTGCCTCTGAATTCCAGTCTTGCGAAGGCATAGGCCGCCAGGGTGATGACGATGATCATGGCCCCGGTGGTAATGAGGGTGAAGATCAGGGTATTGAGGAAATACCGGCTCAGGTTGACGGTGGTAAAGGCGTCCACGTAGTTCTGGAAGGTGGGACTTGCGCTGTAGAGCTTGGGCACCCACTCCGAGGAATACTCGCTGTAGCTCTTGATGGAGGTCAGGATCATCCAGTAGAAGGGGAAGAGAACCATAAGGGCCCAGAAGCCCAGGAGGACGTAGACCGCGATATTCAGCGCTCTGGTGCGGGCAGAGGCATTCTTTTTGATCTGATCGTAGGAATTATCCATCTGTATGCCTCCCTTCTTAATAGTGGACATGCTTCCTGGAGACCAGGAGGTTGATGCATGTGATGGTCAGGACGATGGCAAAGAGGACGATGGCCGCCGAGGACGCGTAGGAGGGATATCCGCCCGAATCCCCGTAGAGCATGTCGTAGATGTAGCCGACGATGGTGTTCATTTCGGCCGCGTTCAGGTCGGTGCCGAAGAGGGCGACCGCATCCGAGTAGGCCTTGAAGGCCCCGATAAAGCCCGTGATGACCAGGTAAAAGATGGTCGGGGAGATCATGGGCAGGGTGATCTTGAAGAAGATCCTGGATCTGGAGGTCCCGTCCACTCTGGCGGCGTTGTAATAGTCCTGGTTGACCGATGCCAGGGCGCCGGTCAGGAGCAGGATCTTGAAGGGCATGACGATCCAGATGGTATAGAGGCACAGGACGAACATCTTGGCCCAGTAGGGACCGTCGATCCAGTCCACGGCGGATCCGCCGAAGAAGCCTATGATGTTGTTGATGAAGCCGTCCGAATAGGGGGTCTTCTGGAAAAGGATCATGAAGACCAGACCGACTGCCAGGGTGTTTGTCACGTAGGGCAGGAAAAAGATGGTCTGGA
The DNA here is from genome assembly GCA_002362155.1 of Lachnospiraceae bacterium UBA3287. Classification (GTDB taxonomy): domain Bacteria; phylum Bacillota; class Clostridia; order Lachnospirales; family Lachnospiraceae; genus CAG-791. The sequence continues at coordinate 33,332 of DETN01000131.1, forward strand.
AAGCGTCCTTTAAGACCTTGATGGAACTGAGGGCGGCCGAGATCAGAAGCGCGATGCCGGTGGAAAGGGGCACCGTGATAATGACCAGAAGGAAGGTATTCTTCAGGGCCTGCAGGAAATAGGGATCGTGCAGGACATAGGAATAGTTGTAGGCGCCTACGCCGAAAGAGGTCTGGGACGCCGAATTGTATCCTTCCTCAAAGGAATAGATAAAAACGTCGATCAGGGGATATACCATGAACACGCCCAGGAAAAGGATGGCGGGCAGCAGGTATAACCAGGCCTTATTGCTTTTATAATCCATCTTTTTCCTCCTTACCTGTTTCTGGTGACCCGGATCCGCTCTTCCGTTTCCTTACTGAACAGATGGACCTTCTCCGGCTTTAAGGCAAAGCGGATGATGCCGCCTTCGGGCTCCACCTTATTGGAGGAGTCGATGATGGAGCGGATGGTGGGATTTTCGGAGGCGTCGGAATAGGAAACGATGGAGATATCGCGGCCCATGACCTCCACAGCACCGAACCTTACCTGGAAAGATCCCTGGTCATGGAGAATAAAGCCCTCGGGACGGATGCCCACGTAGACCTCCTGGTCGGATACGCCGGGAACGTCCAGGACCTGGCTGCCGTCGATATAGAGCTTTTCTCCCTTTACGGTCCCCGTGAATACGTTGATGGGGGGAGTGCCCAGGAACTTGGCCACGAAAAGATTGACCGGATCGTCATAGACCTCCTGGGGCTTTCCGATCTGCTGGATCACGCCCAGCTTCATGACGATGATCATGTCGGAGATGGACATGGCCTCTTCCTGGTCATGGGTAACAAAGATGGTGGTGACTTTGGTCTCGGTCTGGATCCTGCGGATCTCTTCTCTGGTCTGGAGGCGGAGTCTGGCGTCCAGGTTGGACAGGGGCTCGTCCAGAAGAAGGACTCTGGGGGTCTTGACCAGGGCTCTGGCAATGGCCACGCGCTGCTGCTGGCCGCCGGAGAGCTCGGAGGGACGGCGGTCCATGAAAGGCTCGATCTGGACCAGCTTTGCCGCTTCCATGGCCTTGGCTTCCATGGCCTGCTTTGTCATCTTCTGGTCCCCCTTGAGGTTCTCCAGAGGGAATACGATGTTCTGGCGGACTGTCAGATGCGGATAGAGAGCATAGTTCTGGAAGACCATGCCCACGCCCCTGTTCTCCGGAGGCAGATCCGTGACATCCTCGTCTCCGAAGAAGATCTTTCCTTCCGAAGGCCTCTGCAGACCGCAGATCAGACTCAGGCATGTGGACTTGCCGCAGCCGGAGGGGCCCAGCAGACCGATCAGCTTGCCGTCGGGAATTTCAAAATTGAAATTGTTGACGGCAATGACGTCATCGCCCTTGCGGTTGCGGTTGGGAAACCGTTTTGTCAGATTCTCTAATACGACTTTCATAAGCTTTTCCTTTCTCCCCGTAGATTTGGAAGCTGGTGGTTTTATGAAGCATCAGCAGAGCAACGCTTCACACGGATAAATTATATCACGAACAGGGACGTCTGACATAAAAAAGAATGCCCGGTCCGCGGCACTTCCGGCCGGGATCGGGCATATTTCGTCCATTACTGTTTTATCGTCTTCTCAGAGTCAGGAAAGTACTTCTCCAGCAGCCTGTCTGCCACTCTCTCGGGAGGGTCGCCTTCCATATCAAAGATTTTTATGACAGGGATACTTTTATGTTCTGTTGTGTAGTGAATCAGATCCTCGAAAATATGCATCCTTTTACTGAGTATGTCCAGTCTCTCTGCTATGTCGTAATCTTCGAAGTCTTTCCCGTCTTCATCGGCCAGGCCGAACCTGGAATATATATTCTGAGGCAGGTCATACAGTTCCACGGAAAGTACGTCGGGTCCGTAGAGCTTTTCTTTAAAAAATTCCGGATCGGTCAGGGGCGTGACCGACAGGACCAGATTCTCATTCTTTCTCATGAGTTTTCTGATCATCACGCCCCGTTTCCTGTCCCTTTCCCCGGGAGACACGGTCTTTTCAAATTCCTCCATGCTGATCCCGTATTTTTTCCCGATCTGGTCATCCAGATCAAAGAAGGGGATCCCCAGCCTCCGGGCCAGAAGTTCTCCTATGACGCCCTTTCCCATGCACTCCGGGCCAAACAGCAGAATCTTCATACATGACTCCTTTCTTTCCGGCTTAAAATCTCTCCCTCCAGAGAGAGGATATCCTCCAGGGGGATCTTTGTTCCATCCGCAAACATCAGACATTTTTCAACGGGATCGATCCGCCGGATCCTCCCCGCCATCTCTTCGTAGGATCCGCCTTCCTTCAAGGGATCCGCCAGAAAATATGTCACCTGAACCAAGGGCCTCTCCGGAAGATGCTCCTCAAGGATCTTCAGCTGCCTGTCCAGGTCTTCCCTCTCCTCTTCCGACAGTTCGATCCTTCTCTCTGTCAGCCGGGCCGTTTCCGCCACGGCCTCCTCATGCCCTGTCAGGGCCCGGAAGGGCATGAACTGGGCAGCCCTCTTTTCCATGTCCATGGGAGGGTGCTTCTGCGATACATGATGAGGCAGATCAATGATGTCCTCATAAGGACTTTTTCCTTCTTCTGTCATGCCTTATGGCCTCCGATCTGGCTGTTGCGCTCTCTTGCGGTGGCCCCTTCCTGCAGATCCGCTGCCCGAAGGACTGCATTCTTCCCGAACTTCTTCTGCAGGGCAAGGACCGCCTCCTGGGCCTTCTTTTCCTTCAGGAGCCTTTTCTCTTCCTTCTCCCGAAGGCTCTGGTCCGGAGCCTCATCTCCGCCCTCCCCCATGCCGAAATCGGCAAAGAGGTCCATCTGTTCATAGACCGTTTCCCCGCTCCCGGCGGCGCTCTTTTCCACATGCACCGCCGTCAGGTAGATCCGCTTGGAAAGGAGGGAGGGATCCATGATCCTTTTAAAAAGCTTCATGACCGCCTCCGATATCTGATCGGAGGAAGAGGTAGGCCTTTTCAGGTTTACGGTCCCGCGGGCGGGCTTTGGAACCCGTATGCCGTAGAAGCTGTCCGAGATCTCCCCCTGATACGTCCCTCCCATTTCCGGAAGATTGGCCCTGTCAAAGCCTATGTAGAGAACGATCCTGTCCGTCACAAGGCCCTTTTCCATCAGGTGGAGGGAGAGATTTCTTGCCATCTCCCGGACCACAATGCCTGTCCTCCGATAATCCGAAGGGCAGTCCAGGACCTGGCCCTCTCCCACCGAGGAGGACTCGGGCACAAAGGCTTTGATCTCCTTCATGGTGCATGGCTCCCAGCCCCAGGCATGGTCTATGAGAAGCTCTGCGTTTACTCCGAAAAGCTTATAGAGCAGGTCTTCGTTGTAATAATCCGTTTCCCTTCCCAGAGAGCACCTGGCAATGTCCCCCATGGTATAAAGGCCGCAGCCCTCCAGTTTTCTCTGGGTCCCTTTTCCCACCCGCCAGAAATCCGTCAGGGGCATATGGGTCCACAGAAGGCGGCGGTAGGTCATCTCGTCCAGAGAAGCGATGCGGACCCCGTCCTCATCAGCGGGGATGTGCTTTGCCACGATGTCCATGGCCACCTTGGCCAGATAGAGATTGGTCCCGATCCCGGCCGTGGCAGTAATGCCGGTAGAAGCATAGACGTCCCCTATGATCCGTCTGGCCAGTTCATGGGGGGTGGTCTCCAGGGCCGGCAGATAGTCCGTCACATCCATGAAGATCTCGTCGATGGAATAGACATGGATGTCCTCGGGGGCGGCATATTTGAGATAGATCTGATAGATCCTGGTGGAATAGTCCATGTAGAGGGCCATGCGGGGCACGGCCGTCAGATAGGACAGTTCCAGAGAAGGATCCGCGGAGAGCTTTTCCTGATCGCAGGAGTCTCCCTGAAAGGCTCCTCCCGCCGCTCGGCGTCTTCCCTCGTTGATCTTTTTCACCTTCTGCACCACCTCAAAGAGGCGGCAGCGGCCGGGAAGGCCATAGGCTTTCAGGGAGGGAGAGACCGCCAGGCAGATGGTCTTTTCGGTCCGGGAAGGATCCGCCACCACCAGATGAGTGGTCAGGGGGTCCAGTCCCCTCTCCCTGCATTCCACGGAGGCATAGAAGGACTTGAGGTCAATGGCGATATAGGTCCTGTCTGCTTTCTGCACAGACTTCTGATCCATGATGTCCTCCTTCCTCATAAGATCCTTCTCCCTGCCGGAGAGGGGCAGTTAAATTCATAACAGTTCCGTAACAGAAGCCAGGGAGGGAAGAATGATATCCGGGCAGTAATCATACTTTTCCAGATCCTCCATCTTTGTTTCCCCCGTCAGGACCATGACAGACAGAGCCTTCGTTCCATTCGCGATGGCGATGTCCGTATAGATTCGGTCCCCCACAAAGCAGAGCTCTTCCTCCCTGCAGCTGGTCTGATCCATGACATAGTCAAAGGCGTGGCGGGTGGGCTTTCCGAAGAATTCGGGCCACCTGCCGGTGGAAGCCTCCACCATCTTTGCCATGGATCCGCAGTCAGGGATATATTCCCCTCCCGACATGGGACAGTTCCAGTCGGGATTGACCCCGTAGTAGACGGCTCCGTGGCGGACGAAGTGACAGGCCTTTGCCATCTTTTCGTAGGTCAGGGTCTTGTCAAAGCCCAGGATCACCGCATCGGGGTTTTTATCGTCCCGGGAAATGCCCGCATCGTCAAAAGCCTTTTCCAGGTTGGGGGTCCCCACCACGTAGCAGGTCATGCCGGGATGTTTTTCTTTTATATAACGGATGATGACGTGGGTGGATATGAAGATCATCTCCGGACTTACGTCGATCCCCATGCGGGAGAGCTTTTTCACGTAGTCTCCGTGATTGGCGGAGGAGTTGTTGGTAAAAAAGCAGTAGTCCCTGCCGGTCTCCCGGGCCCTTTTTAAAAAGTCCAGGGTAAAGGGAAAGATATCGTTCTCCAGATAAATGGTCCCGTCCATATCCAGGACAAAGCACCGGATCCCCCGGAGCCTTTCCCTGATTTCTTCTGTGGTCATCGGAATGTAACGGCTCATGCTGACGCCTCCCTGCGCTGATACTGAAGGCATTATAGCATGAAGAGGGGCTTTTCCCACCTGCAGGCAGCGAAAAAATGCCCGGGGAAAAAGTCCCCCGGGCAGGATAGTGCGGATCTGACGGTTTTTTAAGGAGAAAGCGGCCGGGATCCGGGCCATGCGGCCTTGTGTCATGCGATGGGATCAAAGCCTCTGGCGGCGATGTAGGCCTCCGTCAGAGAAGTGGCGATGCGGCCCGGATTCTTATGGGTCTGGCCCAGGCATACCACCCTGTCAAAGGCTTTCTTCCAGGTCCTGATCATTTCCCTGTCGGTCCGGTTCCCAAGGGCCAGGACAACGAAATCGGCAGGGATCTCCTCATCCTTTCCTTCCGCAAGGTTTTCGTCGAAAGAAGTTTTATCAGCCATATAAAAATCCGGGGCGGATCTCTTTACCGCATATGGGCAGGGCTCTTCAGAAGTTCCTCGCGGACCGCGTTCACCTGGCGGATATGGCTTTCCACCGTGGTGCAGCAGCCGCCTGCAGCCAAGGCTCCTGCCAGGTAATAATCCCTGGCGCAGTCTCCGAAGGGGCGCTGGCCCTCTTTACCGTGCCAGGTCTTGGTCACGGGGTCGTAGGTCTCTCCCGAGTTGGGATAGACGGCTATGGGAAGATCCGTTCCGGATCTGATCTCCCGGATCAGGCTCTCTATGAACATGGGGGCCGTGCAGTTGACGCCGATCATAACAAGACCGGGATGGTCCTGGGACAGGACCTTTGCGCAGTCCCGGATCCTGTCGCCTTCACAGATATGCTTTCCGTCCTTACAGGAAAAGCTGATCCAGTAGGGGGCTCCCAGCTCCTCCGCAATCTTCGCACAGACCAGGGCTTCCCTGAGGGAGGGCTGGGTCTCGATGAGAAGAAGATCCGCTCCCTCTTCCCAAAGCAGTTCCATCCTGCGTCTGTGGAAGGTGTCCAGGTCTTCATCGGAAATGTCATAACCGCCCCTGTATTCGGATCCGTCCGCCAGATAGGCCCCGTAAGGGCCGATGGCGCCGCCGCAGAGGGGGTAGGGCCGGCCGCTCTCTTTTCCCTCCTGCTGCCACCACTCCTCTCTGGCCTCCCGGAACATGCGGACCGACCGGCGGATGATCTCCTCCGCCTCTTCCTCTGTATAGCCGTTTTCCGTAAGGCCGGGAATGGTGGCCTGGTAGGAGGCCGTGATGTGGAGGTCGGCCCCGGCTCTCAGGTACTGGAGATGGACTTCCTTTACCAGTTCCGGTCTTTCCGCCAGGACTCTGGCTGTCCAGAGCCTGTCGTTCAGCCTGCAGCCCAGTCCCTCCAGTGCCGTGGACATGGATCCGTCCACCACCAGGAGCCTTTTTTTGTCAAACAGGTCTTTCAGATTCGTTCTTTCCATCTGTATTATCCTTTCTCCGCCTTCTCATCGACGGTTCCGTAGCTTACGTCCGGAGGATTTTCTCCTCTTTCCTTAGCCGGAATGAATCTGTCCCAGAAATCATGGAAGAGCCGCATGATCTCCTTCTGCTGGGTATAGATAAAGGTCATGGTGATCAGGATATAGACGGCGGACAGGATATCCGTCATGGCCCAGAGGGACGCCGCCTCAATGTTGTAGAAAAGGACGCAGGGCAGCATGTAGTAGATCATGTAGACTCTGGTGGCGATCCTGTTCTTCTCAGTATCCCCGAAGGCATAGTTGATGGACTTCTCGCAGGAGTAGTACATGCCGATGATGGTGGTCCAGGCAAAGACCGCGATGGCCGCCGACATGAAGTATCCTCCGAAGCTGCCGTAGGAGACCTTGAAGGCCACGGTGGTGAGCTGGGCAGAATCCACGCCGGGATAGTCCACATATACATTGGTCAGGATCAGAGACAGGGCCGTCACGGAGCAGACCACGATGGTATCCAGAAAGACCTCTCCCCAGCCCCAGGAGGACTGGCGGACCGGATGGTCTGTCTTTGCAGACGCATGGGCAATGATGCCGTAGCCTGTGCCCGCGTCGTTGGAGTAGAGGCCTCTGGCCACGCCGTAGCGGACGGCGTCCCTGACCGTAGCGCCGGCGAAGCCGCCGATCCCGGCCATGGGCGTAAAGGCCGATTTAAAGATCAGACCGAAGGCGGCAGGGACCATGGGCAGGTGGGTCACAAGAATGCCCAGGCCGCCCAGGATATAGACCATGGCCATGAGAGGGACCACCTTTTCCATGACCGAGGAGATGCGCTTAAGGCCGCCCCAGATGGTCAGAAAGCAGGTGACGCCCAGGACCGTGACAGAAACGATGGGGGCAATGCCGAAGCCCTCCTGCAGAGAACTGGTCACGGACTCGGTCTGGACGCAGCAGGTCCAGGGGCCCAGGACAAAACAGGCAGCGGCCAGGACCATGGCTCCGCCCTTCCAGCCCAGGGCGTTCTTCATGACGAAGGACCGGTCGCACATGTATTCATCCACGGATTCGCTGTACTTGACACGGAATCTCTGGCCCAGGATGATCTCGCAGGCCTTGGTGGACATGCCCAGAAGGCCCGATACCCACATCCAGAAGACCGCGCCGGGGCCGCCGGCCACGATGGCCGTGGCGACGCCGCCTATATTGCCGACGCCGATGGTGTTGGCCATGGCCGTGCAGGCTGCGGCAAAGCCGGAGACCGTTCCTGTCCCCTCGCCTTTGGAAAACATCTTTCCGAAGGTGTTTTTGAAATGAAAGACGATGTTTCGGAAGTTGTAGCGGAAGCCGAAGCGGATGGACAGGTAGAGACCGGTGCCCACCAGAAGGACCGTCATCCAGGTGCCCCACATAAAGTCGGAGACCGCCGTGAGAAAGTTCAGAATCATAAATAATACCTCTCCCCTTTTTTGAATTCGAGAAACTCTCTGTCAACAATATAAGGGCGGCGGGCAGGTATTTGCAATCGTTTTTAAGAAAGGGAGATCAGCGCTGTCAGAGACATCCCGTGCAGCATCTTCTAAATACCGGAGCATAAAAAAAGCACCCGGGGAAGGACAGAGCATATCGCCTGTCTGTCCTCCCTGCCGGGTGCAGTATGATGTTTTCTTACCGGATGCTTCAGGGCCGGATCTTCAGGGGAGAGTCGCAGTACTGGCACTTATTGTTCCTTCCTCTGATCACCGTATTCCTGGCGCCGCAGCCGGGACATTCCACCACCAGAGTCTTCTCCATCTCCTCCCGGGCCTTCTCCTCTCTGGCAACAGAGATCAGGAAGACTTTCCCGGATCCGAAATCGGGCCTGATGCCGGTCATGAAATTCTTATCCAGCAGGATCTGCAGGATCCTTTCCATGTTTCCCCGGATCCCCGCTTCCTTCTGAAGGGCCGCAAGGCTGATGCTGGTCCCGGAGGTGCGCTCAAGGACGCCGGCGATCCGCCCGGCATACCGGACGCGGATCCTTCTGATCAGGATCCTGAAAAAGGGAAAGGCAAAAATGAACATGACAAGGGCGTCCGCAATGATATCCGTACTTGTGATCCCGGTGCTCAGGTCATCCGCAACAATGCTGATCCCCGCAGCGATAAAGATCCCCAGCACTGCCAGAACCGGAATCTCCCATATGCGGTTTTTTGCCTTCCTTGTCAGAAACTCTTCCATCCGTGTCATTCCTTTCATGCCGGGAGCCTGCGGCCTTCCTTACGCCTGCCCCGATTATAACACATCCGGAGGCGGGCTCAAGCATTAACCTGCCTGGTTGACCACGCCTGTGAACAGGGGAACGCCTTCCACAGAGCGGACTGCAAATACAAAGGGCCTGTCCAGGGTAAAATCGGCTTCCTCTTCTATCAGGGCCGCGCCTGCTGCCATCATGGCCGTAAACGCCGCGGCTTCTATGCCCTCTTCATCGATCTTTACTCTGGCGCTGTGGACGGCCTGGTCGATGCAGATCCCGGAAGCGTCCGTCAGAGGAGAAAAGTCCGATGTCTGCGCATCAAAGGCCTTCTCGATGCCCAGAGCCTTAAGGCCCGGGACCAGGTTCAGGGAAGTGGTCAGATCAAATTTCGGAATGGACGCATGGATCATGGCGCTCTTGGTATTTTCCCATTCCCAGGGCTCTTCCATGGTCAGAAGACGTCCCAGCTCCTCATCCTCTAACAGGGCTTGGGGGCTGACTCCCTCTGCCGGCAGGATAAAGAGCATGGAGCCTGCTCCGACCAGATATTTTTCATAGACAGTAAAGTTCTCTCCCAGGTAAAGGGTGCCGATGCCGTCCTGGTGCATGAAGTCGGCCTGAATGTCACCGCCCGCTCCGTGAAAGGTATCCGGAGCCGTAAAGGCTTCTTCAAAGGGATCCGACCATCCGGCCTTGAGCCATATGGTGGACGCCAGGGCCGCTATGGTGTCGGGATCAAAAGTAAGGGACTGTGCCTGATCCTTCAGAAGGTCTCCCGTCATCTCGTTCAGCCAGTCGTGAAAGGCTTCGTTCATCTGCTCTGACCCCATCTCCCCTTCAAAAACAGAGGCGTGGAGCTTTTCCTCCATCCGGTCCGCCGTCTCCTTTCTGCAGGTGCCGGCGTTGTCGATCCAGAGGGAATTGCCCAGAAGGCACTTTGCTCTCTCGCTGTCCTGACTGAGCCCCTCCCAGAGAGCGGCCGTCCTGTCTTCCACGTCCTCCAGCGACTTTGTATGGATGGCGTCCAGGATCTGCTGCCGGGTCTCCGTGTCCGTGACCCCGGCCAGAAGTCCCAGAGCCAGATAGACATTAACGGGTGAGTAGATATGGTTTTTCCCGTCCTCTGCGCCCAGAAAGACCGGGGCGGAATCCAGGTAAAAGGCCCGAAGTTCCGCAAGTTTTTCCTGCTTCAGTTCGTACATGCCGTTTTCCTCTTCTTCTCCGACGGTCTCCTCCTCAGTCTCTTCTTCGGGAAGGTCTTCCCCGGGATCTTCTCTTTCTTCCAGGGGAACGACGTCCTCTCCGGGAGAGAGGGGCGCTGCCCCGCCGCAGCCGGTCATAAGGGCCGCTGCAAGAAGCACTGCTGTCAGTTTCTTATATAAATATCTGTTTTTCATCCGGTCTGCCTCCTTCATCAGCAAAAACAGTTTCTACGCTTCTACAGATACAGTATACTGCAGGAGCCGTTCTGTTGCCTGCTGAAGGCAAAAAATTCAGTTTACCCCTGCAGGCCTGCTGCGGCTCAGGGGACAGACTTTTGTTCGTTTTCTGATATTACCAGGCCTTTTTCAGGACATTTCCTTTCAGGTAGAGGTTTCCTCTGACTTCCTTTTTCACCGCTTCCGGTTCTCCCCGCCCGGCCGGATATGCCGGATTCTGCCGGGAACATTCCAAATGCCCGCACGCCTCCCTGGTATCGTATATATTTCTTCGGACAGACAAAAAAGTCTGACTGCAAGCTTATATTTACAGTCAGGCTTTCTGTTTGTCTTTATGTGATCCCGCTTTCCTGTGGTCATGCCAGAACGGAATCTGCGATCCTGATAGCTTCCTGCATCTTGGCCGCACTCTTTTCCAGCAGATCGTATTCATGATGGGTCCATTTTTCTTCCAGGCGCTGCTCTACACCCGCCACGCCGATGATGGAAGGCAGGGAAATGGCCACTCCCGACAGGCCGTATTCGCCCTGCAGGGTGGATGTGACGGGAGCAATGGTCAGACGCTGGTTCAGCACCGCGTCCGCCAGGGAGCATACGCAGGTGGCGATCCCGTAGTGGGTCCTTCCCTTGGCCCGGATGATCTCGGCGCCCATGTTCTTGACTCTTTCGTACAGTTCTTCCTTCTGCTCGTCGCCCCAGGCCAGCTTTACGTTCTGGCAGTACTCGTCCATGGGAACACCCGCAATGGCCAGTCTGCTCCATACAGGGAACTGGGTATCGCCGTGTTCTCCCACGATGTTGCACTTGACCGCCTCCACGTGGATCCTGGTATAGTTGGCGATCCCCCGCACCAGGCGGGAGGTATCCAGGACGCAGCCTGTGCCGAAGACTCTGCCGGCCGGCAGGTCCATCCAGCGGTCGCATACATAGGTCATGATGTCCACGGGGTTGGAGACCACCATGATGGTCCCTCTGGTGTAGTACTCCAGGATCGAGTCCACAACACTCTTCATGATCAGGACGTTGTCCTGGATCAGCTCCAGTCTGGATTCTCCGGGCCTTCTGCTCCGTCCGGCGGTAATAATGATCAGGTCTGAGTCTCTGATATCCTCATAGCCGCCGCAGCGGACGGACGAAGATCCCATGTAGGGGATGCCGTGCTGGATGTCCAGGGCTTCTCCCACAGCCTTTGGTTCGTTCTTATCGATCAGGATGATCTCACGGGCCAGATTGCGGATGGTCAGGGCATAGGCAATGGATGAACCGACGTAGCCGGCGCCTATGATGACGACCTTTCTGTTTCCGATATGCATATTCATGAAATGAAGTAATCCTCCTTCAAAGTATATAGTTTAAAAAAGGAACTCACTGCCGGAGGCAGTGAAGTCCCTTTTCATTCTGATCAGCCGTTTTACAGCATTCTTCACATGCGTTTTATTATACACTGAAGATATCAAAAAAGATATATAAAGATGAAGGCCTTTTTCGGCACAGGTATTGTCTTTTTCAACGAAGGCAGTGTTTTTTACCTGAAGCCGAATTTAGCAGCTGCTCTGTCATAGGCCGGAACCGGAATATAATATTTCCTGCCCAGGCGGCAGACTTCGAAGATCTGACCGTCGATCTCCGACCGTCCTCCCAGCCTGACATCCTTCTGCAGAGAGGTGGTAAAGGAGGGATCCAGAGAATCCAGGATCCTCAGGTTGGTCTCCACCAGATCCGTATCGAAGGTGATGTGCATGGCTCTGGCGATCTCCTCGATCTCCCGGACGCATTCGATATACATCTGCCGGGGCTCTCCCTCCTTCTGCAGGGCCTGGGCCGTGCAGTCATAGTAAAGCCCCACCGCGCTGTTGGGAGAGACCATGGAGAACTTCTGCAGGGTATCCCGGCGGATGTTGTCGGAATAGACCGCCGTGATGCCGGCATCCTCCAGATCCTGCCTGACCTTCTCCAAAAGGGGATTTCCCGTGCGGCCGTCCACTTCCCCGTAGAGAACGCGGAAAATATCGCTGACCATGCGGATGACGCCGGGCTCCTCCACGGAGGCGGCGATATACATGCAGCCGTTCAGGACATGGAGGCCCGGGTTGTCCCGGGCGATCTTTTCCCCGGTCCCGTATACGTTCTGGATGGGGATCACGATGGTGCCCTCTCCCGCAGATCTCTGCAGGACGTCATAGACCTCCTCCACCGAATAATACTTGGTGCAGAGAAAGATGATATCGGGCTTGGGAGCGACGCCGGAAAGAAGCTCTTCGTATTCCTCCTCCGTCATGGCGGGAAGAAATACGGACCACTCCGATCCGCCCTTCCGGACCCGCAGGCCTTTTTCACGGATCGCCTGGCGTTTTTCTCCTCTGGCGATCAGGGTCACGTTCTTTCCTGCCCTTTTCATATATGCAGCGATGGCGCCGCCCGTTCCGCCTGCGCCAATGACCAGATATCTCAGTTCCATATCCAGATACTCCTTCCTGCCGGTCCCTTCCCGGAATCTTTCCCCTATTATATCAGAAAAAGCCCGGGACGCCACCGTGTCCCGGGACAGACAGTTTAAGATGAGAGCAGAATCCTGTCCGCATCCCGGCAGAGGACCAGAAATATCAGCTGTTCGAAGAAGAGCCCGAGGATACGGATACGGATGCCGCCTCCGAATCCATGACCGCATCAATGGCCAGGACCACGGAAAGGACCATGGCCTCGTCCTGCCCGTCTTCAATATCGATCTCATAGGCGTCTCCCCAGGAGAGCCATACCTTATGGACGCTGACGATGGGCATGCCGTGATGGGTGATCTCATAATCATGCTCCAGGAAGGACCCGGAGACCTGCCAGTCCGGTCCCTCTATGACATAACTGGGACGGAAAAAGGTGAATTCCTTTCGGATCTCCGCCACCAGGATGCCGCCGTAAAAAACATGGAACCTGGGCAGAAAAGTCAGAAGCTTCTGCTGGATATAGGCCACCTCTTCCTCTCTGGTATTATAGATATGAAGCTTCTTGCCCAGAGAGAGGAACTCTCCCTCCACGTAGTAGACATCTGTGTCGTATTCATCTCTGATGGTAAAACGGTCCTTCAGGGAAAAGACCTTCTGCTGCATATACAGTCTGCTCATATGATGACCTCCTGTTCTGACTGAAATAGCATCTTTCTTTTTCATACCACAGGCAGGGCGGAAAGGCCAGTATGCATTCTGTTAAAAAGGATATCTCCCATATGGGCCGCTTCCCTCCGCAGGATCATCTCTCCCCGGCAAAGGCAAGGTCGGCGGATGCGGCAGAAGGCTCCTCTGTGTCCTCTGCCGGCTCCTCTTTTCCCTCCGCTTTCAGTACGCAGCAGATGCCCTGGTGCTCCCTGCAGTGGCTGCTTCCCAGGGCGGCCGCTCTGCGGCAGCCCACCATGCTGCATTTGCGTCCTCCGAAAGTACATCCCACCAGCCAGATCATGACCATAAACAGCAGTCCTGTCATCATTATCTTTTTCATCCCGACCTCCTTTTGTTTCTTTTCTATGGTCCAAGATTCTCACACAGATTATCCGTTTTTGCGGACAATGGAGAACAAGTTAACAACTTTCCTCTGTTCCCTCAGGCCGATGATGATATAATGACTGCAGTAATCGCAAAAAGGAGGTGCCAAATGCCTGACCCCAATCTTTTTAACAAGCAACCCGGACCGGAGGATCCCGGCCCCGCCGCTCCCAGGAAAGCCTCTTCGGGCAAAGGCGGCGGCTTTATGAACAGGGTATCTTCCCTGCTGCTGCCTGTCTTTGTCGTCCTTCTGATCCTGGCCGCTGTGTCCAGCTCCTTCTACACCCTTTCCGAAACGGAAAGCGCCGTAGTGACCACCCTGGGCCAGGCCACTGTCAACAACAATAAGGGCCTGCAGTTCAAGATCCCCTTCATCCAGCATGTGGAAAAGGTCAATACCACGATCCGCAGCATGGAGATCGGATATATTGAATCCGGCGAAGGCTATTACCACAACGTGGAAAGCGAGTCCATCATGATCACCTCTGACATGAACTTCGTGGACATCGACTTCTACGTGACCTATCAGGTGACGGATCCCCTTCAGTACATGTATGCCTCGGAAGATCCCGAGCTGATCCTGAAGAATCTGATCCAGTCCACCATCCGCGGTACGGTCAGCGCCTATACGGTAGACTCAGCCCTGACCACGGGCAAGTCCGAGATCCAGCAGAATATCAAGACCATCGTCATGGATGAACTGGAGGACCAGAATATCGGTCTGTCCCTGATCGATATCTCCATTCAGGACGTGGAGCCCCCCACCGACCAGATCAAGGAAGCCTTCTCAGAGGTGGAGAACGCCAGACAGAGCAAGGAGTCCGCTCTGAACGAAGCCAACCAGTACCGCAACGAGCAGATCCCCGCGGCGGAGGCAAAGGCCGATAAGATCGTTCAGGAAGCGGAAGCCAGAAAGACTGCCCGCATCAACGAGGCCAACGGCCAGGTGGCCCGCTTCAACAGCGAGTACGCCGAATATACCAAGTATCCTCTGATCACAAGACAGCGTATGTTCTATGAAGCCATGGAAGATATCCTGCCGGGCGTAAAGATCATTATCAACAACGACGAAGGAGGCAGCACCCAAAGGACCTATCTGGGCGATCTGGACGGGAGCTTCTCCCAGGCCCAGGATGCCGCACAGAACGGAGGTGGTCAGTAGTAATGAAGAAACATTCCGGAACGATCATCGTCATCCTGCTGGCTCTGTTTGCCGTTATAAATCTGGCCTCGGTCATTACCTATCCCAATGAATACAAGGTCATCAAGACCATGGGAAAGATCTCCCGGGTCACCACAGAGCCCGGCTTTTCCCTGCGGGTCCCTCTGATCCAGAGCGAGACCACCATTCCCAAGTCCAGACAGCTCTATGACATAGCTCCTACCGAGATCTATACCTCCGACAAGAAAAAGATGGAAGTAGACGCCTACATCATCTGGAGGGTCACAGATCCCGTTAAATTTACCCAGACCCTGAACTCCTCCACCACCAGCGCGGAAAGCAAGATCAGCGCCATGGTCTACGGCGCCCTCAAGGCCACCGTGTCCTCCACCTCCCAGGAAGAGCTGATCGCCTCCAGGGACGCTGCCCTGGACAAGAACGTGGAAGAGGACGGCCTTTCCGATCTGGAGATCCAGGACATCACCTCCGAGGACCTGCAGGAGGAGACCGCCGAGACCGAGGACGGCATGAAGGTCATTGACCAGAATACCAGGGTCATCTCCCTTTCCAACAAGATCCTGGACCAGCTCAGCAGGGACTACGATCCCGAACAGTACGGCATCGAGATCCAGATGGTCAAGATCAAAAAGCTGGATCTGCCCAACGAAAACAAAGATGCGGTCTACAACCGCATGATCACAGAGCGCAGGAACATTGCGGCGGCCTACAGAGCCCAGGGCGAATCCGAAGCCCAGAAGATCCGCAACACCACCGACAGGGAGACCGCGGTCATGCTCTCCGAAGCCCAGGCAAACGCCGACCGCCTCGAGGCCGAAGGCGAAGCAGAGTACATGAAGATCCTCTCCGACGCCTACAACGATCCCGACAAGGCAGAGTATTACCTCTTTGTCCGTCAGCTGGATGCGGCAAAGAAGAGCCTGGAAAACGGCAACACCACCCTATTCCTGGACAGCGACTCTCCTCTTGCAAGCCTCTTTGAAACAGAAAACTGATTTGCGAGGTCCTGAATGCAACATAAAATTTCTACGGGCGAAAGGTTCTTCATTGCCTTCTGCCTGCTCCTGATCCTTTGCATAGCAGCCGGATTTCCTATTCTCTACATCCGTATCTCCTCCCGGTCCCCCGAAAGGAGAGAAGCTGCCATGCCTTCCGATGTGATTTCCGACCAGCTGACAGAAAACCTGGTCTTTACGGACTTATCCATTCCTGCTGCAGCCAGCTTCGAACAGTCGGGCCAGCTCTTTCCGGACAGTGACGAAAGAGCCCTGACGGAAGAAGACATCTCCTCTCTGAAAAGCTGTGTATCCTCGTCCTTCCAGTACCGGATCCTGATCCGCCTGGCCATCAACGAGATCTATGCCAGAAAGGGGCTTCACTTCAGCGAATCCGGTCCCTTCTGGTCCTTCTACAGCAATTTTGACTGGTATACGGACGCACTCCGGGACGGAGTCAGCGACAATGATCTGAGCGAACAGGAAAAGGACAACGTCAGCTTCCTGACCCGCACGGAAAAGGCGGAAAGAGAAAACGCCCCCTATTACAGGGATCTGGTGGAACTGGTCCCCCTTACCGGCAGCTACGAGCAGGCCAGGCGCTATGCCACCTGTCTGGGCGGCAGCCTGATCAAGATCACCGATAACGGGACGCAGGAGATCGTAGAGGACCTGATCGGGTCCTCCGAAGCAAAAGAGCGCTTCTGGACCGCCGGGTATTATCAGGACGGCAAATGGCGCTGGGACGAAACAAGTGCCGTGGATTTCAACGCCTGGGCAGGCGGCGAACCCTCCGAAAGCGGGAGCGGCGCAAGGCTTCTGGTCTCTGAAGACGGCTCCTGGGTCACTGAAGAAGATCTGTCCAGTTCCTGTATGTTCCTGATCAGATACAACCGCTGATCATCTTCATATTAAAAAACAGACAAGGGCCCCTTCCGTGCAGCAAATGCTGCAGACGGAAGGGGCCCTGTTATGTCCGAAATATTCCGGACGGCCGAAAAACTGCTTTTATGATTCCGGTTCCTCTGTATAGGGAATATCCGCCAGGTCAAAGGCTTCCCTGACCCACCGGGCGGCATCCGTTTCCTCCCCGCCGGTCCTGAGTTCAAACCGGGTTCCCAGGCCTCCGAAGGCCGTCAGGAAATCCTTCAGTTCTTCCCCGTCCCGGCAGGTCCAGCCGTTTACACTGACATGTTCTCCGTCCGCCAGGACCTCCACCCTTTCGGGCAGGGTCTCCCTGAAGGCATCCGGATCTGCCAGCACATCTGCCAGGGTCACTGCCTTCTCTTCTCCCTTTTCCAGGACCTGGGCCGGAGCATTCTCCGGTCCCTGGTTTTCCTCTCCTTTACCAAAGTTAAACCCTTTCCCCCTGGTAAAAATGATCAGGACCACTGCCAGAATGACACTGGCCAGGACCGGTCCTTTCTTTCTGCCGATCACGTCCCTGCTTTCCCGGTCTTCCATGTTCTCCATATTTTCTCTGTTTTCCATCTGAATCTCCTTCCGGCCTGCCTGCCCTGTTTCTGCACGCCATATACTATAGCACTTTTCCCGGCCTTTGTTCTTTTTCTTTTTGTTTAAGCCAGGACCGCAAATGCGGGCAGGCTCCGCCGGCCGGATGAAAGAAAGGAACATACAGACTTAAAAAAGGCCTGCCGGGAAACACTTTTTTCCGACAGGCCTTTTCCGGCAGCTGTTTCTTTCCTTCCTTCAGTTGAATGACCAGGGCTGGCAATAGGAGCTCGGACTGTAGGCGAAGCCGTTCTGGTATTTGACCGTCACGTAGAGGGTCTTTTCCGGATCCACCAGCTTCACGTAGCAGACATCGTCCTCGAACCGGTCGGTGATATCCAGGGACTGCCCGTGGTAATAGATCCATACGGATCCGTCTTCCCTGTACTCCACATCCGGAGCATCCAGGTGCTCCATCAGCTCTTCCTGTGTAAGAGGGCGCTCCGTCCCGTCAGCTTCGATGGCTACGCCGCCTCCCTGGGTCTCGTGCACCTGGCCTTTTTCATCTTCGTAGGTAAGGCTGTAGTGTCCATTTTCAGTCTCCAGGACCGCTTCTGTCTGATCTCCGCGGATCCAGACCTGGAGCTTTCTCTGAATATGTCCCACGTCCGAAGCATAGGCCCCTGTGGATACTGCCGCCACCAGGACCAGGGCCGCAAAAGCGGGCGCAAGCCTTGCAAATGTATTTCTCTTATCTCTTTTCATCGCTGTTTCCTCCGTCACCAGTCTTTTTTCGGAGGCGTGAAGCGTGGAAAAGGTTCTTTTATATCGTTCTTTATTCGTCATCGTTCCAGTCCTCCGTCAGTGTTTTCTTAAGGAGATCCCGCCCTCTGCTGAGCAGGCTTTTCACGGTTCCTTCCCGTTTTTCCAGGATATCTGCGATTTCCTTAATGCTCAGGTCTTCGTAGTAAAACAGATGAATGACCGTGCGGTATCTGTCGGGCAGGTTCATGACCGCCGCGAAGAGTCTGCTGTCACCCGGCTCTTCGAAGGGAAGCTCTGCCATATATTCCTCCCAGGAGACCCGGCTGCGCCTCCAGAAGGACATGCGCAGGTCTCTGGCCCGGTTGATGGCCACCCTCATAAGCCATGCCCTGACATGATTTTCATCCGTATAGTCATACTTTCCGGTATGGTATCTGATAAACGTGTCCTGTACTACGTCGTCCGATTCATCCTGATTTCTGCAGACACTGAATGCGGCGGCAAAGACACGGTCGGCATACCGTCTGTACGCCTCTTCAGTGGTCAGCCTCATGGTGCATCTCCGTTTTCTTATTTGAAAGGTCCTTTCAATAATAGAACGATTCCGGAGGGAAAAAGGTTGCAGAAGAAAAAATTTTTTTGAAATACTCAGAACAGGGCCCTGCGGATCAGATCCGCAGAGCCCCGGCTCCTGTCATGATGTATATTTTATGGATCACAGTTTAATTATGCATTGTTGCTGCCTGCAGTCTTTGTGCTGCCCGAGGAAGCGTCGACAGAATCACCGGATGGCTTTCCGGAGGGCTTTCCGGAGGGCTTGCCAGAAGGCTTTTCTCCGGAAGGCTTCCGGCCCGAATGCCTTTCTTCGGAGCCGCTGCCCCTTTCTTCGCCGGAACCTTCCGAACCCGGCGCTTTACGGTTTTCTTCCTGGGAGTGTCCGGAAGATTCGGAAACGATCTCTGCGGCTTCTCCCTGGGACTCTGTGCCGGCCTCGTAGGCCTGTCCGTTCACGTAAAGGGTATAGCCATTTAAGTCGATGGCATCCTCTCCGCAGGTCAGAGCGGTGATATAGGAGTCGCCTGTCAGCGTCCAGGTGCTTCCGCTTTCGATCTCCACATATACGCTGCCGGCAGCCCCGTCCCTGTTAATGGCACCCGTAAAGCTGCTCTGGTCCTTCAGATAAAGATTGAGCACGGATACCTGGTCTGCGATCATGTCACCGTCGATGGTCTGGTCCGATGCGGTCAGGCTGACCCTGCCTCCGTTGGAGCCTTCTGTGCCCCAGCCGGCTGCCTGGGCCCTGAGAAATACGCCTTCAGCGTCTTCATTGACGATCTCCGCTCCTGTCAGGCTGATCTTACAGGACGTATTGTTGACAAAGAAAATATCGCCGTTTTTATTGGTCAGGC
This sequence comes from Lachnospiraceae bacterium UBA3287, assembly GCA_002362155.1. Taxonomy (GTDB): domain Bacteria; phylum Bacillota; class Clostridia; order Lachnospirales; family Lachnospiraceae; genus CAG-791. The sequence goes on from DETN01000131.1 coordinate 52,747, forward strand.
TTCCGCCCTCCATGGTAAAGGAGGATGTTCCCGTGTCCGCGTCGCCGGACATGGACTGGTAGATCATGACCGCCTGATAGGTATCGGACTTGTCGGAATTCTTGGTATTGTTGTCGGCCGTCAGAGTCACGTCCTTTAAGGTGACGGAATTCTTTCCTTCCACCACCACGCCCTGGGAGGCTGTGGATTCCAGGTAAGCGTCGGATACAGTGATATCCGCTGTGGAATAAATGACAGGGGAGCCTGTCCCGGAGGTCTTATAATAGCCGCCCTCCACGTTTACGGTACCGCCGCCCCGGTCGGACCGGATGGCTGCGGAGGACCTGCCGCTGGTCTCTATGGTCAGGTCGGATGCGTTCATGGTGCCGCCGCCCGTGGTCATCAGGCCGCCGGAGCAGCTGCCGCTGGTAGTAATGACCGAATGGGAAATATTCACTGTAGTGCCTTCCCCGTAGGAGAAGACGCCGTTGGCATGGGTGCCGTCCGTGTCGATCACGGCATCCGAAATGGTCAGCGATGCTCCGTTCGTCGCAAAGACAGCGGCGTTCTCGCCGTAGAAATCGGCCTCGTCGCCTTCGGCTTCGCCGGTCTTGGTCACCCGGATGCCGGAATAGGAAGCTTCCTCTCCGTCTGCCTCAATGGCGTGTTCTCCGTCTGCGTCACTGGAATATTCTTCACTGACGGTGATCTCTTCCGCGCTTAAGGGGACTCCCGCTGCCGTCTCTTTTTCAGTGTCGCCCTCCGCTTTCTCTGCAGTCTCTTCGCTCTCTGTATCTGCTGCGGCTTCCCCGGTTTCCCCGGTTTCCGCCAAGGCTTCCTGTGTCTCTTCAGCGGCAGCGCTTTCCGTGGAGGAGCATCCTGTCAGAGCAGCGGATGCGACCGCCGCGCTCAGCATAAGGGCTGTCATAACTTTTGCAAATCTCTTCTGGTCTCTCATTTTTTCCTTTCCGCCTTCTTTGGCAAGGCTTTCATTTTAGTCATCAGCGCAGGTCTCTGAAACGGCCCGCGGCTGTTGTTTTCTGTTCTGAGAGGGAGTATAGAAGGATTACCTTTGACGAAGCTTAGAAAATGAAGGACAAAAATAAAGATTCCGTAAACTGGACTGATTTCCCGCCCCCCCAAAAATGCTCTTCAGAGCTGCAGGTAAGACATAATGAGGATAGTTTTTTTGTACCCTATCCCATGAAGGATTAGAGGACAAATAGCTGTCCTCTTTTTTTTGTGCCCGAAAATCCGGGAAAATCAATGCTTTCCGGTCATTACATATGAATTAAGAGGGCATCCAATGTGACGCACAAGGTCATAAAAATGCGTCTGATGAATCGGTAGAATGGGGCCATGGCCTGACAGTGGAGCGGAACATCCTGAACGCAATCCGTGTGGTCGCACAGAGAAATCCCTATCATCCGATCCGGGATTATCTGGAATCCCTGGTCTGGGATGGTCAGGAACGTATGCGGAACGTTCTGCATCACTTCCTGGGAGTCAAGGAAGACGATCTGCCCTATGAATGCCTGAAGCTTTTTATGCTCGGCGCGGTGGAGCGTGTTTATCATCCTGGGTGCAAGTTTGAGATCATGCTCTGCCTGGTGGGAGAACAGGGGCTCGGCAAGTCCAGCTTCTTCCGGTTCCTGGCGCTGAAGGACGAATGGTTCTCCGATGATCTGAAGCGAATGGATGATGAGAATGTTTACCGGAAGATGCAGGGGCATTGGATCATCGAAATGGCCGAAATGCTGGGAACGGCCAGTGCCAAAAGTGTGGAGGAAATCAAGGCATTCCTGTCCCGTCAGAAGGAAACCTATAAAGTCCCCTATGACAAGTTCCCGAAAGATCGCCGCCGCCAGTGCGTCTTTGTTGGCACTTCCAATAAGCAGCGCTTCCTTCCTCTGGACCGGACCGGCAACCGGCGTTTCTATCCGATTCAGACGAACATCGAGGAAGCCGAGGTCCATGTCCTGGATGATGAAAAGGCCACCAGAGCCTATATGGATCAGCTCTGGGCTGAACTCATGGTCATCTACCGGAGCGGTGACTGGTCATTGACGCTCACGCCGGAGATGGAGCACCGGCTCGGAGTCTTCCGGATGAACTTTATGGCCGAAGATACCAGTACCGGCATGGTCCAGGCTTTCCTGGATGGCTTCAGGGGCGATTATGTCTGCACGAAGCTGCTCTTCAATGAGTGCTATCACATGTTGGGCGAACCGGATCGGAAGAACATCGGTGAGATCAATGACATCATGAACAATACCATCGAGGGATGGATCCCAGGTCCGCAGCATCGGTTTGACCGCTACGGCCAGCAGCGTTCCTTGGTCCGGGTCAAGATGCCCGACAAAGGAAAAGCCAATACAGTGGAGCCTGTTTCCCCGACAGAGGGTGAATACCGGCAGCTCGACCTGGATGGCTTTGAACAGTATCACGAGGGCGATGGTCCCTTCTGACCATCGTTCCTGTTTACACTTCGTTGACAGTCCGGAAAGCAGATGATTCCTTGTTTTCGGGGCTTTTTCTTTACCCTTTTTTTGTAAACAGGCTTTCAAAACTTTTTAGAATTTGCGGATTGTGGCAGGGAGAATCAGCGGAAGAATTGAGTGTTTGCAGCCTCGTTTACGGTTTCGTTTACAGCGAAAGACCCCATCTTCCATCTCCCTGTCGGGCTCTGTGCCGCCAGGCACAGCATGAAAGGACAATGACTATGAATGATGTAATGAACAAAGAGAAACAGTTTGAAGAAGCCGGCAAACGCCGGATCGTGATTGATGGTACCCCATATACCGTGATGGTATTCTTCCGGACGGATACGAAGGAAACCGGAATGGGTAAGATCATTGGGCTGGCAAAGCGAGAACTTGCAACCAATCTGTTATCAGAATGAAAACAAGGTTGGTGCTCAATATCAGCACCAACCTGTGGAAGTCCTTCCAGTGGGTCATTTTGACCCACTGCGGTACATATAATAACCGGAAAGTCACTTTAATCGGAATTAACAGGAAGAGTCTCTGAAATATATTCCCGCACCGTTTGATAAACATCTTCGAATGCAGGCTTGGAGACATCCCCGTCAAACCGAAACTTATTATAGGCATGCCGTAGTTCATCAGGCTTGTTTAAGAAGCCATCAAATGATCCGAGGGATCTTCCATTGCCTTTCACTGCCTGAAGGACTTTCCGCCAGTCGGGTGTATACACCTGTGCTGCGTAATACAGATCGATCAGGTCTTTTACTCTTCGGAATACTTTATCGCCGGATATAACAGAAAGCTTATCCGCCAGCATTGGCAGCAGAGCTGACCCCCGGAACCGTATTTCCTCGACCTCGTAAATTTTTGTCTCTACGGCAGGACGGTTTACGTCGATATCCATTGTAAACAAGATTTCACCGGAAGATGGCTCGGACAGTTCAAAACCTGCTGAACGGCCTTCACCGTACATCCGGTATAGCTTGACATTCAGATCGATGCTGCTGTTTCGGAGGGCTTTTTGAATGGATTCCGCCATCTGTTCTCCAGAAGGCCATTCATCGGAATACCAGTTTGCATCGATATCGACGGTATGACGAGTGTCATCCGTGAAGCCGGCTTCCATCAGACAGGCTTTCAGGACCATAGAACCTTTGAAACTGATCGGTATTCCACTCTCATAGATGGCTTTCATGACATTGTACATCAGTCGTTCTTCTGCTGAAATCTTCATATCTGCCCCCTTAACTGTCGTAATAGGACCTGGCGTCCTGTGCCAGTCTTTCAAATGCTTCCTGATATTCCGGGGTTACGGAAAGTCCTTCAAAGCTTTCTCCGTTGGAGAAGTAATAGCGGCTGACAGCTTCGGTTACTCCCTGCATATCCAGGATAGATTCATTGGCAAGAGCATCTGATATCGTTCGGTTCAGATCGGTGAATCGCAGGCCGTTCTTCTCAAGAACGCAAAAGGGGCTTACCTTTCTTCCCAGCACAGCCACACCGTTAAAGCGGTTCAATGACTCATCACCGTATACCCACACAATATATTCATCATTTCTTCCGCCGAAGTTTCCCTGGCACATCAACGCCTGATCCAGTGCAAAAACGACATCTTCACCTAGGCAATCCCGGACAGCTCTCAGCCACGAGAGAGATCCGATGTAGTTTTCTCTCCGGGGGAGGTCGACCTTTTTGGGATCATACTTTGGCAAAGCAGAAGTCCTTCTGTTGACCAGATCTTCCTTCACCTGACGTTCCAGCAGGCGCACGATGTATTCAGGAGGCTTGCGTACCCCTGTTTCCCAGTTCTGAATCGTTCTGAAAGGGATTCGATAGCGGTCAGCGAATTCACTTTGGGTGTCACCCAATTCTGCCCTCATTTCACGTATTGTCATAGCCATTCCTCCTTGTCTATATTAATACACCCAATGAGTGTATTTGTCAAGGAGAAAGATCGGAATGCCTAAGTTGATACAACTGGTGAAGAGGAATCTCACGTCAAATCCGACGCCGATATGACAGTGAAAAGTGGTTTGGGTCATTTTGACCACCACCACCTAACTGCAAAGTGTATTTTAGTAGGGGTACCCCAAAACCGCAAACCCGCATGAAATCAGCACTTTTTTTCAACGACCTACTAAAAAACTCTTGACATTTTGTTTCAGGTGCAGTCATGAAGAGCATTTTTAATACTTATAAAGTTTTCTTCTGAAGGATCATGGATCAGAGCAGGGGGGCGATCATGCGGAAGAGCCAGCCTGCTGCCTTTGCTCCCTTATTCAGGCTGCGGACTTCCGCTTCGGTCACCTGATGGCAGCGCCTCAGCGTCTCCTGGAAGTCTGCCTCAATGTCTGAAATGCAGGGGACCTTATAGAGATACGTGGCGCATTCAAAATGGTGGTAGAGACTGCGGTAGTCCAGGTTGATGGTGCCCACCGCCGCCCGGATATCGTCCGAAACGAATACCTTGGCATGGACAAAGCCCGGATCGTAGATATAGATCTTCACCCTGGACCGGATCAGGGAGGAGAAATAGGACCAGGCCAGATCATAGGGGATCTTCTTATCCGGAATGCCCGGCAGAATCAGCTTCACGTCGATCCCCTTCTGCCCCGCCATCTTCAGGGCCGAGAGCATCTCGTCGTCCAGGATCAGGTAGGGCGACATGATATGCACGTAGCTTTTTGCCCTGTAAAGGAAGTCCATGTAGACGTTCTCTCCCACCTTGTCCTCATCCATGGGATTATCCCCGTAGGGGATCACATAGCCGGGGGCGTCCGCCACCGGCAGGGCATGGCCCACAAAACGGTCCACATCCACGGTCTGGTCCACCAGGCCCCACATCTCCATGAACATGACCGTAAAGCCGTCCACGCCCGGTCCCTCCAGACGGACGGCCGTATCCTTCCAGTGGCCGTATTTGTCAATGGCATTGATATACTCATCCGCCAGGTTCACGCCGCCGTTGTAGGCCGTCTTTCCGTCAATGACCATGATCTTGCGGTGGTCCCTGTAATTGTAATAGGTAGACACGAAGGGCGTCATGGGAGAAAAGACCTTGCACTGAATGCCAAGGGCCCTCAGCCGGTCCGGATAATCATGGGGCAGGGTGGAGAACTCACATGTCCCGTCATACATGACTCTTACATCCAGGCCCTCCGCCGCTTTCTGGGCCAGGACAGCCAGGATATCTCCCCACATCTTTCCCTCGTCTATGATAAAGAATTCCAGAAAGATAAAGTGCTCCGCCTTTCTCAGATCCTCCAGCATGGCTTCAAAGGCATACTCTCCCAGGGGATAAAAGGATACGGCCGTATTTCTGAAGACCGGGTAGTTTCCGGTCCCCGCTATATATCTGGCCAGGGCGGCTGTGGAAGGGCTCTCCAGCTTCAGGGCTCTGTAGCCCTCTGATTCCTCGGGAAGGACCTCCCGGATCTTTCTGGACCGGTCGACCAGGGCCGCTCTGACCACCCTGCTTCCCAGATCCCTTCTGGTATAAAGATAGAAGAAGCCTCCCACCAGGGGAAATACCAGCATGACCAGAAGCCAGGTCACCTTGGAGGTGGCGTTCATCTCGCTGTTGATCAGAAAAAGGATCATCAGGAACTGGACGATCACGGCCAGGCCCACGTACTGGGGAAGCCATTCCGCCAGCCAGTGGACCGGAAGCATGATCAGCACGACGCCCAGCAGGAAGAAAAGAAGGATAATGCCGGTCCGGCTGAAAAGGACGCGGAACAGCCCCTTCCTGCCCTTCTTCAGGAGCATCATGGGTTTTATATCTTTTAAATCTGTCAAATTCTTTTCGGGCATAATAAAACATCCTCCGCTGTCACAGTATAGCACAGGGGAGGATGTATCTTTAAGCACAAAATATTCTAATATGTCCCGTCAGAGTCGCATAGAGGAAAGTCAGTGATCTGTATCTTCCGGGGAAAGGGCCCCGGACTCCTGCCTTTTTATATAGTCTTCCAGGAAAGCGGCCTCGTTTTTCAGAGCATCGCCCCATTTCCCGCAGGCAGCACTCATCTTCTCCCTGGCCGCTTCACAGTTTCCCTCAAAGGCCGGGCGGAAGGCTTCTATGGCGTCCATGTAGCGGGAGAGGCCATCCATGGCGGAGACCTTTTCAAAGACTGCCCTGCGCTCCTCCAGGACCTTTTCCGCTTTCTCTCCCTTTTCGTTATAGAAAAGAGCCATTACATAGTCGGTCCAGTAGACCGGGATGCCGGGGCCTGTCACCTTTTTTACATTCACGGATTCCAGAAGGGAAAGGGCCTTCCTGTAATCCTTCATCCGGATGGAAGCCGCTGCCAGGTTAATCTTTAAGGTCTCCCTGTAGACAGCCTTTCTGTGGCCTTCCAGCTCTGCGGTCAGCTCCCTGGCATAGCGCTCCGGATCCGTCTCCAGAAGGGGCATAAGTTCCGCCATCCGGCGGTTGGTCTTACTGGCGAAGAGGATCTCCGTCAGGATGGTCCCCGCGGCCACGGCCATCAGCCATATGATCAGAATCGGCACCGGGTCCTTTCCCATGCCGGAGGCAGAGGATGCGAAAACGCCAAGTAAGGCGCTGCCCGCCAGGATCAGGATCCAGTAAAATCTGTAAAAACGGTTGTATTTCTTAGCCACAGCTTTCCCTCCTTCTGCGGCCCTCCTAAATGTCCCACCTGAGCAGGGGAAGGCCGTCCCTGTCGCAGAAGCGGCCCAGGACAATCATGATTATATCATAAATAATGCCCATACCGAACAGGCCTGCCGTCATGGCATAGAGAATTCCCGTTCCGATCTTTCCGGCATAGAAACGGTGGACGCCCAGCTCTCCCAGAAAAAGGGCCAGCAGGAGGGCCAGCAGTCTGCTCCTGCCGCTGACATTCTCCGGGTCCTCTGCAGGCTTTTGCCTGCTTTTCGGAATATCGTAGTAGCCGTCGCTGCGCCACTGCCTTTCTCTTTCGGTATGGCCCGTTCCTCCGAAACCGCCGCGTCTTCTCTCATATCGTATCTTCTGCAGGACATCGCTTTCGGGAATGATCCTGGAATCACAGTATCCGCAGAACCACTCCGTATCTGCGGGATCCAGTTCGATCACTGCTCCGCAGTAGGGACATCTGTAATCAACTTTTTCCATCATATATCCAACCCTTCCTCTCCGGATGCACCGTGCATCCGGAAAAGTTCCTTTCGTTATGGCAAAGTATAGCACATCGGCCGCAGCCTGCCGGACATAGTTCGTTTACTGGCCGGGCCCGGCACCCCTGCAGCCTGTTACTGCAGGCCGTATAATAATAATTTCAATTACAATCACAATTAGTATATACAAACATTTCTGTTGAAAAACAGCAGTTCCGGTTATAAAATACTAACTGATCTGTAACGGTTACAGATCTGACTATTTTTTCCCGGAGGTAAACGACATATGGAAAGAAAACACATCCTTTTATTCCTTGGCGGCATGCTCTTTGGCAGTGCCGGCATTAAGCTCCTGTCCAGCAAAGACGCCAAAAAGGCCTATACCCACGTGACCGCTGCAGCCCTCCGCTGCAAGGATTCCGTAATGGAAACCGTCGACACCGTGCAGGAAAACTGCTCCGACATTCTGGCCGACGCCAGGAGCATCAACGAGCAGCGGGCAGCCGCTGACGAAAAAGAATTTATCGAAGACTCCTCTGATCAGGAATAAGTGCCGGGGGCTCTTATGAAATTTCAGATACTGCATGAATCCAGAGGCAGGATCCGCCTGCGGGCCGCCGTATACCGTATGAGTATGGAACAGGCAGACGCTCTGGAGGAATACGCTGGCGCCATAAAAGGCGTGGACAGAGCCACGGTCCATGAATCGGCCCGCACCCTGACCATACTTTATAAAGGGGAAAGAAAAGAACTGATCAGCGCTCTCTCCCGCTTTTCCTTTGCGGATCAGGAGGACCGCCTCCCCGCTCTCAGTCACAGCAGCAGACAGATCTCAGCCGAATATAAGGGAAAGATCCTCCGCCATGCAGCCGGCTTTGCACTAAGGCGCCTTCTCCTTCCCCTGCCTGTCCGCAGGGTCTATGAAATATACAGGGCCCTGCCTTACATGGCTAAGGCTGTAAAAACTCTGCTGCAGAAAAAGGTAACAGTGGAAGTCCTGGACGGCACCGCCATCGGGGTCTCTCTTCTGACAGGAGACTATAATACCGCCGGCTCTGTCATGTTCCTTTTAAAGCTGGGCGACTATCTGGACGAATGGACCCACAAGAAATCCGTGGATGACCTGGCAAGAAGCATGTCCCTGAACGTGGACCAGGTCTGGCTCCACCGGGAGGACGGCGTTCCTGTCCTGGTCCCCCTGGCAGGGATCCAGGAAGGGGATCTGATCGAGGTCAATACCGGCCACGTGGTTCCCCTGGACGGGGTCCTGGAAGAGGGGGATGTCATGATAGGCCAGGCCTCCCTGACAGGCGAGTCCGTACCGGTTGCCAAGTCTCCGGGCATGTCCGTCTACGCCGGTTCCGTGGTGGAGGAAGGAAACTGCATCCTTAAAGTCACAAAGACCGCGGGCAGCAGCAAATACGATCAGATCGTCCGCATGATCGAGGATTCGGAAAAGCTCAAATCCGAAGTGGAAGCAAGGGCTTCGGGCCTTGCGGATTCTCTGGTCCCCTGGTGTCTGGGCGGCAGCGCCCTGACCTGGCTTCTGACCAGAAACGTGACCCGGGCCGTTTCCGTCCTTATGGTGGATTTTTCCTGCGCTCTCAAGCTCTCCATGCCCCTGAGCGTACTGTCCGCCATGCGGGAAGCCAGCCTCTATAAGATCACCGTCAAGGGGGGCAAGTTCCTGGAGAAAGTCTCCGCCGCGGATACCATCATCTTTGACAAGACCGGTACCCTGACCAACGCCTGTCCCACGGTGGCCCGGGTAGTCCCCTTCAGCGGCCATGATCCCGCAGAAATGCTGCGGATCGCAGCCTGTATGGAAGAACACTTCCCCCATTCCATGGCAAACGCCGTGGTACGCTCAGCCAGGGAACATAACCTGGACCATGAGGAAATGCACAGCGAGGTGGAATATATCGTGGCCCACGGCATTGCCACCCGGATCGGCGGCGAAAGGGCCGTCATAGGCAGCCGCCATTTCGTCTTCGAGGACGAAGGCGCAGTGATCCTTCCTGAAGACCGGGAAGCCTTCGACAGCCTGGATCCCCGCTACTCCCATCTCTATCTTGCCCTGGGCGGCATACTCTCTGCGGCCATCTGTATCTACGACCCTCTGCGGCCCGAGGTATCGGAAATGATCCGCGGCCTCCACGCAGCCGGCATCGGAAGAGTGGTCATGCTGACAGGTGACAGTGAGAAGACTGCCAGAGCCATCGCTCTGGAGGCCGGCGTGGATGACTTCCGGGCGGAGGTCCTGCCCGAAGACAAGGCCGCCTACATACAGAAGGAGCATGACGAAGGCAGAGGCGTGATCATGATCGGGGACGGCATCAACGATGCTCCTGCCCTGTCCATGGCAGACGCAGGCGTTGCCATAGGGTCCGGCGCCATGATCGCCAGAGAGGTTGCTGACATCACCATAGCGGCTGAGGATCTGAACCGGATCCTGGTCATGAAGAGGCTTTCTGACGCCCTGATGAAGCGGACCCGACGCAACTACCGCTTTGTCATGACTTTCAACGGAGCTCTCATCGTTCTGGGCGCCTTCGGCATCCTGCCTCCTTCCTTATCGGCTCTTTTACATAACACATCGACTCTGATCCTGTCTCTTTCCTGCATGACGGACCTTTTAAGCCCCGGCTGAAGGAGTCCCTCAGGCATTTCAGGGCAGGCACGCTTCTTTCCCCCGCTGGATGGACGTGCCTGCCTTTTTCATATGTCCATTTCCGAAAAAGTTCACAAAGCATCTGACAAAATTTGCAAAAAAACTGTATTTTTCACTAAACTAACAGTAAAATAGAGGATAAGTAATTCGTGAAAACTGATCTCATGTAATAAATCGAGAAAGGAGACATTTTTTATGGCAACCCCTCATATTGGAGCAGTAAAAGGTCAGATCGCAGATGTAGTCCTCATGCCCGGTGATCCCCTCCGCGCGAAAATGATCGCAGAGGAATGGATGGACAACGCCGAACTTGTATCGGGTGTCCGCGGCATGTATGCTTACAGCTGCACCTACAGAGGCAGGAAGATCACTGTTATGGCCAGCGGCATGGGCATGCCTTCCATGGGCATCTATTCCTATGAGCTCTTCTCGGAATACGGCGTGGAAGCCATCATCCGCTGCGGTTCCTCCGGAAGCTTTGTCCCCAGCCTGAATGTAGGCGATGTGGTCTATGCCAGAGACGCCTGGACAGACTCCAGCTTTGCCAAGGTCCAGTGCGGTGAAGAGAACTATGTCCTGCAGGCCTCCCATCTGCTCAATGTCAAGCTGAACCAGAGTGCATGGCAGAACGGAATCGAGATCATTCCCACCAGAGTCTACAGCAGCGATGTGTTCTATAAGGCACCCACCAGCAACAGCGATGCTCTGGCCATTCAGAACGGCTGCACCTGCATCGAGATGGAAGCCTTCGCCCTCTTCCACAACGCCAAGATGCTGGGCAAGCAGGCCGGCTGCCTGCTGACCATCTCCGACTCCTTCGTCACAGGCGAAGCTATGACAGCAGAGGAAAGGCAGTCCTCCTTCGGCGACATGATCATCGTTGCCATGGGCGCAGCAGCAAGCCTGTAAGTCTCTGTCCGCTTTCTTAATTCAGATCACCTAAAGGGATCCCGGTCCGGGATCCCTTTCTGCGTTCTCCTTTTCCGGGAATTAACAAAGGTTTTCCGTGCTTTTTTTCCGAACTCTGTTACAATAGCTTTCAGGATCCTGCGCCGCGGGATCGGAAAGGAGACATATGATATGAAAAAGAAACTGATCGCACTCATGCTTTCGGCCCTTATGTGTGCTTCTCTCTTTACTGCCTGCTCCGGTCAGAGCAAGGCTCCCATCACAGATGAGGAAGAAACCGAACAGCCTGCTGACGGAACAGAAACAGAAGAGACAGAGACTGATCCGGAAGATACCGAAGAGAACGCCGATAAGAGCGGCGAAGAACAGGTACAGGGAGAGGGAGAGGGAGAAGGAGAAGAATACGAGGAAGGCACTTCCCAGGAAGACGAATACTATGAGGTCTCTACCGGCCTTGACCTGGACTACCTGGCCCAGATCCTGATCGAGATCCAGCCCGAAAAAGGAAATGAAAAGCCCGACCTTGCCAAAACAGAAGACCAGGAACTGATCGGGAAATACTATCCCGGCCTTTCCGACATGAATCTTCTTCAGCAGGTCTGCTACATGCCTCCCGAAGAAGGTGCTCCCTGCGAGATCATGCTGGTGGAATGCAGATCCAACTCCGATGCATCCAGAGCCATGGAGATCTTCCAGACCAGGATCAACCAGGGAACAGGAGACGGCTGGAAGAATGCAAAGACCTTTTCCATGAACAACCTGGCAGCCATGGTCTGCCTGCCCGAGGGATCTTATATTCCTGAAAACCTCTTTATTCTGGACTGATCATCATCACAGCGAAAACGGTCCGCGAAACAAAGCAGTATCCGCTCCTTTTATGAGAGGATGCTGCTTTTTCATTTCCGGGCAGATCCGTCAGGGCTGCTCTGTTTCTCCAGAGAACTTACAGGGGATGCGAAGGCAGGATTGGAAGAAGTTTCCCGCTGTGCTATAATACCCTGGTAGCAAAAAAATTTTGATAAGGGAGGCAAGCCCATGAGAGACCCGGAACGCATCCGCCGCAGCAACATGGTTCTGATCGGCCTTGTCATTCTCTGCCTGCTCTACGGCATCATTACCCGTATGCAGAGCGGAGACGACAGCTTCTATCTTTTCGGCTTCAAGATCTTCGGGACAGAGGAAACTCAGACAGAAGAAACATCACAGGAGATTCCTGCCGAATCAGCCACAGAGGAAAACGGCAAATAATGCCGTTTTTTCTTTTTGGCCCTGACCGGGCACCGCAGCAGGTTCCCCGCAAATGATAAATGCCCTGCCGGCAGTGTATTTCTCACTGCCGGCAGGGCATTTTGGCTTTCAGGCCTGCATTTCAGCCGGATTTCTTCATTTACTCTCCCAGTGCCTGCATGGCTTCCAGACATTTCTTTTCAATGCGGAGCGTTGCCTCTAAATAGTAGGCATCCTCGGCCGGGGTCAGGCTCTCCTCGTCGATCTCGTCGATCTTTTCCATCGTTTCGGAATAATCCGTCATCCAGGTCAGATAGTCCATCATCATGGACGGATCATCCTTGGACTGTGAGTATTTTACGCAGAAGTCACAGTAATCGTCGAAGAATTTCACATATGCATCCATGGCCTCCTTGAATTCGGGCCGGATGCCGTCCGCGGCGGTCTCCTCCTGAGGAGCACTCTGGGAAACCTCTGCCTGGGCTTCCTGTGTTTCTTCCGGAACTTCTTCCTGTGGCTCCTGAACTGCTTCCTGGCCGGCCTCTTCCTTCTCTTCCGGCGCTTCCTGCTCCACGGCCGGCTCCTGTACAGGTTCTGCCTGCTCCGGAGCCGCTGTCACATCCTGCTGCCCTCCGCCGGGTCTTTCATGGGAAGATGTTCCTCTTCCCGTGCGGGATGACATGCTGCCTATAAGATACAGGACCACCAGGATCCCCAGGATCAGCTTCCAGTGTCTTAAAATTCCGCCTTTTCTTCCGTTTCCGCCTCTTCCAAATGCCATCTTACACCTCCATGGGTCCTTTATTCTGCCTGCTCTCACGGCAGGCTCTTTTCCCATGTACAGTGTAAATTACTGATATGACAGAATATATGCCCAAAAGTTTTCCAAGTTTTTTCTGCCGCCTATAAAGCCGCTGCCGTCGTCTTCCTCTGTTACTGCAGGGGAATGCAGTAATCGTAGGAATCCGCGCCGGCCAGGCTGTAGATGGTGCAGGCCAGATAAGGCGTCCCGTCGGACGTCGGATAAAGGATGGCCTTGTCCGTATTAGAAGAATCAGTGGTCTTTTCCAGCTGGCTCCTGTAAAAGCTTTCCGCGTTGTCTCTGCCCCCGGAGTAAGCATTCTCATAATATGCCCTCATGGCTTCTCTGACGGCTGTCTTCATTTCCTGAGGATCCATTCCGTACAGGGCCGCTATCTCTTCATTGCCCAGTTTTTCTCCGGTATCCAGGTCCAGCGTGATGGGATAATAGATATTGATGCCCCAGTCTCCACGGACCCAGGTAAGGACCGTCAGTGTATTCTTCCAGACGTAGGCTTTGTAGTCCACGCCGTAGAGCCAGGGCGAATACCCCTGATCCAGCGCCGCCTTTGCATCGTCAATATAGGGATAGATCTCTCTGCGCAGCATGGCATTGTAGGTCCTGGCATCGTAGGAGTCCATCCTGATAAAGGGGACCTCATAGGTCAGGTCGTAGTCGTTATAACCGTCGGACCCTGTCAGGTGCTCTTTTCTCTGGGTCCCTGTCATCAGATCCAGAAGGTCCTCTCTCTGCTCTTCCCTGAGCGCGGCTCCGTCTGCCGGATTCCAGCGGCTTCCGGATTCCATATCCGTAAGAAGTTTCAGATTTTCCCTTTCCGCCGCGGTCAGCTTTGTGTCCACCGCGGAAGCATCGGATACGGAAGGCTTATACCAGTCGAACTGCTTATAGAAATCGGAGAACCATTTGACCTTGCTGAAGATATAGCCGTGCCTTGCATAGATCTCATTGACCGCCAGGCGGAAGAGCTTGTCCTTTTCTTCCACGGGATCATGGGAAAGCTTTTCCAGATCCTCCCAGGTCAGCTTTTTTTCGGAGCTTTCGGGAAATACCTGTCCCTGATCCATCAGACGGGCGTAAAAGCTCCCTTCCAGCCTCTCCCTGCTGACATCCCTGCACGAAGCCCCCCTGGCCGGGTACTCCTTGGGAAGGGACGTATAGGACTCCCTGACAAGTCCGTCCCCCGTGACTCTCTTTTCCAGGTCCAGGCTGTCTCCTTCACAGGGCAGTGTGGTGATGCGGAAGTACCTGTCTCCGCTTTCCATCTGCGAGAAGGTCTGGATCTCCACGATGTCATTAGCTCTGTAAAAGTAGGCAAAGGAGGTGGCGGCAGCGCCCTGCTCTTTTTCCTCGTTTTTCAGTATGTCCCTGATCCGGCCGGCATTTCCCAGTGCCAGGAACTCTTCTTCCGACAGCTGCACGGCCCCGTACTCCACGTAGTCCTCATCGTCAAAAGTCACATAAGCTGTCTTCCGAGTATGGCCGCCCATTCCAATGCCGGACATGAATGCACCGTCATACTCTTCTACATCCACCTGGAGCCCTCCCGGCTGCCACCAGGCATTTCCATTACCCTTCGCCATCAGGACAGGCTCTTCTCCGTTCAGATCCCATATTTCAAAATTCGAGGCGGTTCCTGTCTCGTTATAGCTGTTGAAGATTAAATGATAGCCTCCTTCTGTATAGGAAATACCCAGGGCTGCCATCCGCAGTCTTGTCTCTGAGACCTTAAAAGCCTCCCCACTTTCTCCTGGAATGAACCAAAGAGCGATCCTGTCTTCCCCATCTTTTTTACACACAGCCAGATCCAGCATGCCGTCATGGTCAATATAATCGCCGAGCCCTGTCACTGTTTCCCCCTCTATCTGCTCAGCCAGTTTTTCCAGATTCTCCGCTTCGGCTGCTTTTACCTTTTCTTCATCAAGCAGTTCCCGGCTCTCTGAATCCACCGGTTCAG
>DETN01000209.1 GCA_002362155.1 Lachnospiraceae bacterium UBA3287
TTGATATCGGAGGCTCTTACGTCCAGGGCTCCGCGGAAGATGCCGGGGAAGCAGAGAACGTTGTTGACCTGGTTGGGGAAATCGGACCTGCCGGTGGAGACCACCGCCGCGCCCGCGGCTTTGGCTTCGTCCGGGAAGATCTCGGGCGTGGGATTGGCGCAGGCAAAGATGATGGGATCCTTTGCCATGGTACGGACCATATCCCCTGTCAGAGTGCCGGGGGCCGATACGCCGATAAAGACGTCCGCTCCCCTTATCACGTCCGCAAGAGAACCCTTCTCACAGGAGAAGTTGGTGATCTTGGCCATTTCCTCCTTGATGGGGTTCAGGCCTTCTCTACCTTTATAGATGGCACCCTTTCTGTCCGTCATGATGACGTTCTTAAGGCCCATGGCCATAAGGAGCCTGATGATGGCGATGCCCGCCGCTCCTGCGCCGGAGGTCACGATCTTGATGTCTTCGATGTTCTTGCCCACCACCTTCAGGGCGTTCAGAAGACCCGCCAGAGTGATCACGGCGGTCCCGTGCTGGTCGTCGTGGAAGATGGGGATGTCGCAGCGCTCCTTGAGCTTCTTTTCGATCTCGAAGCACCTGGGGGCCGAAATGTCCTCCAGGTTCACGCCGCCGAAGGATCCTGCGAGCAGCTCCACTGTGCGGACGATCTCGTCCACGTCCTTGGAACGGACGCAGAGGGGGATGGCGTCCACATCGCCGAAGGCCTTGAAGAGGGCGCACTTGCCTTCCATGACCGGCATGCCGGCCTCGGGGCCGATATCGCCAAGTCCCAGGACGGCTGTTCCGTCCGTCACCACGGCTACGGTATTCCACCTTCTGGTCAGTTCATAACTCTTTGATACATCCTTCTGAATCTCCAGACAGGGAGCCGCTACGCCCGGTGTGTAGGCAAGGCTGAGGGCCTCGGCACTGTCCACCCTGGTCCTCAGGCTGATCTCGATCTTGCCCCTGAGCTCTTCGTGCAGTTTCAGTGATCTGCTGCTGTAATCCATTCAATTCTCCTTATCACTTATTGCTTTATTCACAGAACGCCGAAGTCCTGCATTGCCTTTCTCAGTCTTGCCTTGCCGGCGTCTGTCATCTCTACCAGGGGAAGTCTGGGTGCGCCTACCTGGAAGCCCTGCATGCACAGGCCCGCCTTGACGGGGATGGGGTTCACTTCGCAGAAAAGCGCCTTGCAGAGCTCGAAAGCCTTAAGCTGCAGGTCCAGGGCTTCCTTATGACGGCCTTCCAGATAGAGGGTCACCATGTCGTGGGTCTGTCTGGGAGCCACGTCCGCCAGAACGGAGATGACGCCTATGCCGCCCAGGGAGCAGATGGGAATGATCTGGTCGTCGTTGCCGGAATAGATATCAAAGCATCCGTCCGCGAATTCCTTTGTGGCTGCCAGTTCCGTCACCTGGGAAATGTTGCCGCTGGCTTCCTTGATGGCCTGAATGTTCTCCACGTCTCTGGCCAGCCTTGCCATGGTGGGAGGCAGAAGGTTGGTGCCTGTCCTGGAAGGAACATTGTAAAGGATGCAGGGAAGCTTTGTGGCGGAAGCGATGGTCCTGTAGTGGGCATAAAGTCCGTCCTGGGTGGTCTTGTTGTAGTAGGGCGTCACCAGAAGAAGGGCGTCTGCTCCCAGCTTCTCGGATTCTTCGCTCATCATGACCGCATGGGCCGTATTGTTGGAGCCGGTACCCGCAATGACGGGGGCCCTGCCCTTTATGATCTCCACGGATCTTTTGATGGTCTCCAGGTGCTCGTCGTCGTCCAGGGTGGGGGCTTCGCCGGTGGTGCCGCAGATAATGAAGGCGTCCGTGCCGTTCGCCAGCTGGTCCTCCAGAAGCGCCTCCAGGACGTCAAAATCCACCTGTCCGTTCTCTTTCATTGGCGTTACAAGGGCAACGCCGGACCCTTTAAAAATAGCCATATCAGTATGCCTCATATTTCTTTATTAGTCAGAGTCAGTCTCTGCTGTCATTATTATAATCCCCCGGCAGATAAATTTCAGCCTCGGATGTTAACATTTTGACCTCTTTCGTCCGGCCGGGAAGCTGCTGGAGGCCACTATCTCCCGTCTTCTCCGGATCCTGCCTCTCCTCTTCCGGCCCTGAGATCAGAAGGCTTTCGCCCCCATCCCCGGTCCCCGGAAGATACCTGGAAGCCTCCTTTTCGATAAAGTCGCGGATCCAGCTGCTGTCGTAAAGGCTGTCCTCCGCATCGGAAAGGGCGGATTCGTCCGCGTAGAGGTCGAACTCTCTCTGCTTTTCCTCCAGCAGACGGACCATGGCTTCGTCAATGGAATCCTGGCAGAGCATGTGGAAGACCAGGACGCCCCGGATCTGTCCCATGCGGTGGACCCTGGCGATTGCCTGCCTGGTCAGGGATGGCTTGATCTGGGGCTCGCAGATGATCACCAGGGAAGCGGCCTGGATATTGAGGCCGGTGCCGCCCGACTGGATCTGGCAGACCAGAACATGTCCGGTGCCCTTCGCGAAGTCATCCAGGATGACCTGCCTTTTTTCCACCTCCGTGGCCCCCGTGATGACGCCGGCGCATTCCTCTCCCAGAAGGGACGAGATCTTCCGGACGGTCTCCCGGAAGTAGGAATAGATGACCACCTTTCTGTTATCCGCAGCCGCCTCCCGGCAGATCTCCAGGATCCGGACGGCCTTGGAGGAGGTGGAAAGGTCCTCCTGGTGGAAGGATACCCTGCGCATGTCGGTAAAGTTCCTGCTCATGACGGAAGCGGTATACCAGGCCAGGTCTGTCATGGACATCATGCACCATTCATGCTTTTCCTCCACGGGAGGAAGCTCTTTCAGGACATGGTCCCTCTGGCGGCGCAGGTATACGGGGGAGAGGAATTCCCTGAACTGGGGGATCTGCTTCATATAGGCCAGTTCCCTCACCCGTCCTGCCATGTCGGGCCGGATAAAACCGATCAGGGAGCACATTTCCTCCACCCGGTTCTCCACAGGGGTCCCGGTCATGAGAAGGATCCTGTCCGATTCGTCCTCCAGCATGCGGACGGCGGCGCTGCGCCTGGCGTCCGGGTTCTTGATATAGTGGGCCTCGTCAATGACCAGGAGGGAGAGCTTCATGCGGTCATTGATCCTGTCCGCGATCTTTCCCATGGATTCATAGTTGGTCACGGCGGCGCCCCCCTCCGCCTCCCAGGCGTCGAAGACACGCATGGTCCCCGGGCCGTGGAGAAGGTAAACGGGAATATCGGAAAACTTTTCGATCTCCCTGCACCAGTTGGCCAGAACGCTGGCAGGCGCCACCACAAGGAAGCGGTCTCCCTTTTCGGCATGCCGGATGTGGCACATGGCCGCTATGGCCTGGACTGTCTTACCAAGGCCCATCTCGTCTCCCAGAAGGACTTTTTTCTGATGGAGGATATATCTGGCCCCGAAGGCCTGATAGGCTCTGAGGGTCCCTTTAAAGCCGGAAAGATCCAGGGGACTGGCGTCTATTTCCGCAGCCAGTTTTTCCGGAACGGACCCATAGACTCTGGCACCGGCGCCCCTTACCTGGCTGCACTCTTCGATGACGGCATAGAAATCCGCGCTGTCTGAGGAGAAGTCCCGGGCGGCATCTTCCATGGTCAGGGAACGTGCCTCCGTATAGATATCCGCCAGATTGCGGATGCGGGCAAAGGCAGGGGATACCAGATAGTCCCGCATTTCAAGATAGGCCTCCAGGGTGGACTCCTTCTTTTCCCTGCCGGAAAAGAGCCAGCGGATGGAATTTCTGATCCTTACCCTGGACAGGACGTCCTTTTCGAAGGAAAGAAAGGTTTCGGGCGCCTCTCCCGCATCCCGGCGGATGGCCCCGCAGCGGCGGA
>DETN01000087.1 GCA_002362155.1 Lachnospiraceae bacterium UBA3287
GTCCCGGACGGCCGGGACAGGCAGCACATCCCGCTCAGACGTAAAGGATCTCAGTGCCGGCGGCCCTCAGGTCTGCTGCCGTCTTCTCTCCCATGTTTTCATCGGTGATCACCGTGCGGATCCTGTCCCCGATATTGAGGGGAACGGTCCCGTGCCTTTCAAATTTGCCGGATTCCGTCAGTACGATCACTTTCTCAGCCTGCCTTGCCATATCCCGGACCGCCTGGGCCCGCATCTGGTCCCTGTTGAAAAAGCCTGCCCTTTCGGACCAGCCGTCCACCCCGATAAAGAAGGAATCCACCCAGAAGTTCTCCGCGCACTGACGGACCATGGGGCCCACCATGACCTGGGCCGACGGCTGATAGATGCCGCCCAGGAGAATGATCTGAAAATCGGCGGCTCCCCGGATATAGGCAGCGATGAAGGCACTGTTGGTAATGATGGTCAGATCCTTTTTCGACTGTGCCAGGACTCTGGCCAGAAGGGCGCAGCAGGATCCGCTCTCGATCATGATGGTCTCCCCGTCTTCCACCAGGTCCGCCGCCCGGCGGGCGATCTTCATTTTTTCCTCATAGTGAACGGCAAGCCGCCCCTGCAGGTCGTCTCTGTCGGACAATGCGGCAAAGCCGTGCTCTCTGGTGATCAGGCCTCTTTCTTCCATATCGTCCAGATCCTTGCGGATCGTGACCTGGGAAACTCCGAGCTTCGCTGCCAGCTCTGCCACTTCGATTTTCTGCTGGCCCACCAGCAGCTCCAGGATCTGGCCGGTGCGGTCTTCTTTTCTTCTCATAAGATGCTCCTTAAAGGTTAATAGTTATGTTCGAAAGTTATTATAACACAAAACGAAGCGCATGATGCAGGCGGAGGGAATCAGTAATAAAAAAAAATAACAGGGGCCCGGCCCGGGGCCGCCCCTGTCATAAAAGATTACTTCCTGAAACTATGTGAATACCCGCTGCTTTATTTATGCCTTTTTTCCAGCTGATTCCTGCATCGCTCTGATTCTGGCCTTTAATTCCTGGATCTCCAGTTTCCTTTCCGCTATCTTTCGATCGATTTCCTCTATTTCCCGGTCCTTTTCCGCCAGGATCCGGTCCATCTCCTGTATGGCCTCACTCTGCTCCTTCAATTTCCGCAGGGCACTGGCCTCTCCCTCCATCCTTCCGGCTTCAAACTGTCCTCTGAGGGTCGCCATATACCTGTCATGATACCTCTCAAAAGAAACTTCGGGATCCTCAATATCCATCAGGCATTTCCTTCCTGTGATTCCTGCATTTTTCTAATTACTTCTTTCAACTTCAGGATTTCCTGGCCCTGCTCTTCTATAGTCTGATCCTTTTCCTGCAGAGCCTGACTCTGTTCCTGGATCTTCTGCTGGCTTTTAGCTTCTCCGTCCATCACACCGGCTGCATACTGCCCTCTCATGGTCGCCACATACCTGTCATGATACCTGGCCATTGACACTCTGGGATCCTCAAGATTCGATTTTACCATGGATTCTGCCACCTCCCAATATACCGGATCTTCCGCGGCGATCTCCCTGAGTTCCTCCCAGGTTCTGCACAGAAAGAGCTTCGCCCAGAAGTCCAGGTGATTTTTAATGTCTGTTTCCGTGGCGCTGTCTGTCTGAGATAAGTCTAACACATTCAGTTCAAAATCGGGAGTATATAAGTGGCCGCTCTTTACATCTGTCAGGCGGTATCTGGAATAAAAGCGCCTGTGGTCCGGAAACAGAGAGTAGCTCATGATGCTCACATGAATCGCCGGCACCAGGTCCGAATAGGGGTCGCCTCTGTTCAGACTGTCGTAAGACCTGCACAGATAGAGCAGGGCTCTCTCCCTGTAATAGGGATCGTAATAGGTCTGCAGCTCTATATTTACGATCTTAAAGTGGTTCAGCTCAGCCTTTATATCCAGGACCAGTTCTTTGGACATGGCAGTTTCAATGTCGATGGGATTTAAGATCTCCACAGCGGTGATCTCCTCAGCAGGGATCTGCAGCAGGGAAGCCAGCAGCCCCTTAAGACTGACCATGGGAGAATCTTCCATGGCAATATGAAAAACCGCATCATTGGTAAGGGAATAGCGGATGGGACCGGACATGCTTTTCAGCTGGTCAGAGAAATGGATTTCGGACATAGGTGTCTCCTTTCAAAGATATGGCAGCCGGGAAGGCTGATACAGATGTGCATTACAGAAATGCCTGACAGAAACGGCAGCATTGAGAAATGGAATAAGGCTGCCGCCGCCATAAGGATAACACGATATATGTAAAAAGATAAACAGGGGCGGCCTTCCGAACTGTTTTGACCTGCCCGGAGCAGCCTGTCGGATATTCCCGGGGGAACAGGAAAAGACAGGGGTACGGCTCTGCCGTACCCCTGCCCTTTCGTTTTTCCGTTTATGAAGTATGAATGCAGAAATGAGTCATATATGAACATCTTTCTGCAGGTTTCCCGGTCCGCTGCCCTCCTGCAGGCCGGCAGCGTCCGTTCCTGAACTGACAAAGCCTTCAGGGATCAGCCTTCAATGGAAGAGCGTCCCGCGCCGGTCCTCAGCTTATTGAACTCGGCAAGAAGCTTTTTCTCAGCCTCCTGCTCGGCCTTTCGCTGTTCGGGGGAGAGAGCTTTTACTCTGGCCGATTCCTTTTCGGCTGCGGCGGCCTGCTTCTTCAGCTCTTCTTCATAGGCCTCCTCTCCTTCCTCCATACGGATCTTCTCCGCGGGAGAGATGTAAGGAAGGCCCGCTGCCTTTGCCGCTGCCTTCTGGTCGGAAACGATGGCCGCATGGTCCAGCCTGGAGTACTTCTCCACATCCATCATCATGAAGATCAGGAAGATACCCAGATAGCAGATGGTCTCGCCTCCGATGAAGACCCAGGGCATGGCGGCCCGGAGGGCTTCATTGGTCTGCAGGGTGGACACATCGTAGTGAAGGCCGGAAAGGAC
>DETN01000195.1:0-4449 GCA_002362155.1 Lachnospiraceae bacterium UBA3287
CCCACCTACGGCTGTATCGTCTACCAGGAGCAGGTCATGCAGATCGTGCGGGACCTGGCGGGCTACACCCTGGGACGAAGCGACCTGGTGCGCCGGGCCATGTCCAAGAAAAAGCAGTCCGTCATGGAGAAAGAGCGCCACAACTTTGTCTACGGAAACCCCGAAGAAGGGGTCCCGGGCTGTCTGGCAAAAGGCATTCCCGAAAGAGTGGCGGAGCACATCTACGACGAAATGATGGACTTTGCCAAGTATGCCTTCAACAAGTCCCACGCCGCCTGCTACGCGGTGGTGACCTACCAGACCGCCTGGCTCAAGTTCTATTATCCCCTGGAATTCATGGCGGCCCTTATGACCTCGGTGGTGGACTTCTCCGCCAAGGTGGCCGGCTATATCTCCACCTGCCGCAGCATGAAGATCCGCCTCCTGCCCCCGGACATCAACGAGGGAGAGGCCGGCTTCTCCGTATCGGGAGGCGCCGTCCGCTATGCCCTGACGGCCATCAAGGGCCTGGGACGGCCCGTGATCGACGCCATCGTGGCAGAGCGGGAAGCAGGGGGAAAATTCATGGACCTGCAGGATTTCCTTTCCAGAATGACGGGGAGAGACCGGGAGGTCAATAAGAGGGTGATCGAGTCTCTGATCAAGGCCGGCGCCCTGGACTGCCTGGGACATACCAGAAAGCAGATGATGAGCGTCTATCTGCGGATCCTGGAGGACCTGCAGAGCTCTAAGAAAAACGAAATGGCCGGCCAGATGACCCTCTTTGACTTCGCGGACGAGGAGGACAAGGCGGACTTCCAGATCCGGATGCCGGATATCGGCGAATACAGCCGGGAAATGATGCTGGCCTTCGAAAAGGAGGTCCTGGGCATTTATGTCAGCGGCCATCCCATGGAGGACTACGAGGCCCTGTGGAAGAGCCATGTGACCGCCAGGGCGGCGGATTTTATGCTGGACGAGGAGACGGGAGAAGCCCTTCTTCCCGAGGGAAAGAAGGTGACCATAGGCGGCATGATCACGGAAAAGACCGTCAAGTATACAAGGAAGAACCAGGTCATGGCCTTCGTGACCCTGGAGGATCTGACAGGCTCCGTGGAGGTGGTGGTCTTCCCCAAGAGCTACGAATCCGAATCGGCAAAGATCAGGGAGGACGCCAAGGTCTTTGTCCGGGGCCGGGTCCAGCTGGACGAGGGAAAGGACGCAAAGCTGATCTGCGAGACCATTACTCCCTTCGACCAGGTGCCCAGAAAGCTCTGGCTGCGGTTTAAGAACGACGCCGAATACCTCTCCAGGCAGAAGGAGCTGATGCAGATCATAGAAGAAAACGGGGGCCGCGACCAGGTGGTCCTCTACATTGAGGAGGGCCGCAGGAAGCGGGTCCTGCCTCCGGGCCAGGGGGTCCGGGCGGACGCCCAGTTACTGGCGAAACTGCACAGAATTTTCGAAAAAAATGATGTGATTGTGCAGTAAAATTACCAGTAATCATTGAAATCTCCTGCCGTTTAAGGTACAATAAATCCGTAGATTGTGCCGAATGAGCAGCATTTTACGGCATGTATAACTGATAACGGTATTCCGCAGGAAGAGGCTCCGCAGCAGCTCTGACGGAACTGGCTGCGGGGATCAGGGAGGCTAAAATGAGCAAAGAGATCAAAACCATCGGCGTACTGACCAGCGGCGGCGATGCGCCCGGCATGAATGCGGCTATTCGTGCGGTCGTGAGAGAAGCTCTGCATAACAAAGTCAAAGTCATGGGCATCAAGAGGGGCTACAGGGGTCTTCTGAACGAGGAGATCTATGAGATGCGGAGCAGGGACGTGGCCGGCATCATCCAGGCCGGCGGAACCATCCTGGGCACAGCCAGATGCTCGGAGTTCCGTACGGAGGAAGGCCAGGCAAAGGGCGCCGAAATCTGCAGAAAGTACGGCATTGACGGCATCGTCGTCATCGGCGGCGACGGCTCCTACCGCGGAGCCCAGGCTCTGGCCAGACACGGCATCAACACCATCGGCGTTCCCGGCACCATCGACCTGGATATCGCCTGCACCGACTACACCATCGGCTTCGACACGGCCGTCAATACGGCTATGGACGCCATCGACAAGGTCAAGGATACTTCTTCCTCCCATGAGAGATGCTCCATCATCGAAGTCATGGGCCGCCACGCCGGATATATCGCTCTCTGGTGCGGTATCTCCACCGGTGCGGAGGACATCCTTCTTCCCGAGAAGTATGACTATGACGAGCAGAAGATCGTCGACCACATCATCAACAACAGAAGGATCGGCAAGTCCCATCACATGATCGTCAATGCGGAGGGCATCGGCCATTCCACATCCATGGCCAAGAGGATCGAAGCCGCCACCGGCGTCGAGACCCGCGCTACGATCCTGGGCTACATGCAGAGGGGCGGCAGCCCTACCTGCAAGGACCGCTACTATGCTTCCATCATGGGCGCCTATGCGGCGGACATCCTGGTAGCCGGCAAGAGCAACCGCGTCGTATGCTACAGGGACGGCAAGTTCGTGGATATGGATATCGAGGAAGCACTTGGCATGCAGAAGGATATCAGCGACTACGAGTATCAGATCGCCTGGAACATCCGCTGACCCGGTCTGCTTTTATTCAGACAGTTTAGAAAAATCGAAGGGGATGCAGGCGTCCGGCCTGCATCCTTTTTCTTGAGAGGCAGTATGTCCATGGAATTCATTTCGTCACCGTCCAATCAGAGAATCCGCCGGGTCATGGAGCTTTCCTCCAGGGCCAGGGAGAGACGCAGGGAAAAGGCCTTTGTCATAGAAGGGGCAAGGCTCTTTGCCGATACGCCGGAGGACTTTCTTCTGGAGACCTTCGTTACAAAGGAGTATTTTGAAGGCGCGGAGGAAAAGATCCGGGACAGGATCCGTAGGAAGGGGGGCGTTCTGGTAACGCCGGAGCTCCTGAAAAAGATGTCGGATACCCAGACGCCCCAGGGCGTCGCCGCCATCGTCAGGATGCCGGAGTGGACCATGGAGGACCTTCTCTCTGGCAATCCCCTGATCCTGGTCCTGGAAAACATCCAGGACCCCGGGAACCTGGGCACCATGGTCAGGACCGCTGAAGCCGCCGGGGCCTCGGGGATCCTCATGTCCCGGGATACAGTGGACCTTTTTAATCCCAAGACGGTCCGGTCCACCATGAGCGGCATCTTCCGGGTGCCGGCCCTTATATCGGAGGACCTTGCCGCATCTCTGGATCTTCTGAAGGAAAGAGGGGTCACATCCTTTGCGGCCCACCTGGGAGGAGAGGCCGCCTATGACCGCCTTTCCTATACCGGTCCCAGCGCCTTTCTGATCGGCAACGAAGGAAAGGGCCTTACGGAAGAGCTTTCGGAAAAGGCGGATCAAAAGCTCCTGATCCCCATGCACGGCAGGATCGAATCCCTGAACGCGGCCATGGCCGCCGGGATCCTCCTTTACGAGGCGGACAGGCAGAGAAGAAATCTTTCATAAGAAGAGAAGGAACAGAAGGGGGCCGGAACGTTCCGGCCGGAAGTCCCGGGTCCTGAGGCCCGGACGGAAATACTTTGTTTTCTATTTAACATAAAAGGAAGTTGCGTCTGCTCCTTCCTGGATTATAATAGCCATAACAAGCCAAGGAACTGCAAAGCAGTTGAAGGAGGTGCTTTATGACTGCAATGAGTATGCCTGTAGTATGGGGCATAACGATCGCTGTACTTCTTGTGGTGGAAGCAGCCACCATGGGACTGACGACCATCTGGTTCGCCGGCGGCGCGCTGGCGGCCCTGATCCTGTCCATCCTGCATGCCCCCGTATGGCTCCAGATCGGCGTCTTCGCAGCCGTTTCGATCCTGCTCCTCTTTATGACAAGGCCCCTTGCGGCGGCCTTTCTGACAAGGAACAGGACCAGGACCAACGCGGAGAGCCTGATCGGCCAGGAAGCGGTGGTCATCGAAAGGATCGACAACGTGCAGGGGACCGGACATGTCAGGGTCAGCGGCATGGAATGGACGGCCAGAAGCGTCAGAGCCGATCAGACCATCGAGGAAGGCGAGATCGTCATGGTCCGGGCCATCGAAGGCGTCAAGCTGATCGTGGGCAAGCGGATCACCGAGCCGGAACCTGTCTGAGAGTCCGGCGGAAAACTTATGAAGGCGGATGCGGAGATCGTGCTCCGTTCGCAGATATAAACCAATATTTATCAATTTGGAGGTAATTTTATGGGTCCCGTAGTAATGCTGGTTATTTTGATCTTACTCCTGGTACTGATCGCCACAAGCTGCATCAAGATCGTCCCTCAGGCACATGCCTATGTCATTGAGAGACTGGGCGCCTACAGCGGCACCTGGAACGTAGGTCTTCATTTCAAGATCCCTTTCATCGAAAGAGTGGCCAGAAGAGTCAACCTGAAGGAGCAGGTGGTGGACTTCCCGCCCCAGCCCGTTATCAC
>DETN01000195.1:4551-8738 GCA_002362155.1 Lachnospiraceae bacterium UBA3287
TACGGTGTGGAAAATCCGATCATGGCCATTGAGAACCTGACCGCCACCACCCTCCGTAACATCATCGGCGACATGGAACTGGACGAGACACTGACATCCCGTGAGATCATCAACACCAGGATGAGAGCATCCCTGGACGTTGCCACCGATCCCTGGGGCATCAAGGTCACCCGTGTGGAACTTAAGAACATCACTCCTCCCGCAGCCATCAGAGAGGCCATGGAGAAGCAGATGAAGGCAGAACGTGAGAGACGTGAAGCCATCCTGAAGGCAGAAGGTGAAAAGAAGTCCGCAGTCCTGGTGGCAGAAGGCCGCAAGGAATCCATGATCCTGCAGGCAGAGGCCGACAAGCAGGCCGTCATCCTCAAGGCGGAAGCCGAGAGAGAAAAGATGATCAAGGAAGCGGAAGGCCGCGCACAGGCCATCCTCAAGGAGCAGGAAGCCAACGCCGAGTCCATCAAGCTGATCCGCGAAGCAGGCGCCGACGATGCAGTCCTGACGCTCAAGAGTCTGGAAGCTTTCAAGGCAGCCGCCAACGGCAAGGCTACCAAGATCATCATCCCTTCCGAGATCCAGGGCATCGCAGGTCTGGTATCCTCCCTCAAGGGGATCGCAGAAGACGCTCCCGAAAAGGAAGAGGCATAAAAAAATCTGCCGGAAGGCAGGGTATTTATAAGCGCATTTCAGGGGCAGGTCCGCAGGGGCCTGCCCCTTTTTGACTGGTAAAATCTCGTGCTTGCAGTTTCCTTTCGGATTGAGTATACTTTGAAAATGTATTTCCTTTTTTGTTTTATGTATAAATATGCATTATTAGATGTGAATCTCAAGAAATATCCTGTAAATATCAAAAACATTTTTGTATAAATACTCATTTTAATAGAACGGAGGACCGTACGGCATGACAAAAATCGATTTAAAGGGAAGAGATTTCCTCAAGCTCCTGGATTTTTCCACCGAAGAGATCCTGTATATGCTGGATCTGGCGGCAGATCTGAAGGATAAAAAGAAAAAGGGCATCGTCCACAGATATTTCGAAGGAAAGAACATTGCCCTGATCTTCGAAAAGACATCTACCCGCACCAGGTGTTCCTTCGAAGTGGCAGGCCACGACCTGGGCATGGGGACCACCTACCTGGAGCCCACCGGATCCCAGATCGGAAAGAAGGAATCCATCGCCGATACGGCCAGGGTCCTGGCTTCCATGTACGACGGCATCGAGTACAGGGGATACGGGCAGGAGATCGTGGAAGAGCTGGCAAAGTATTCCAAAGTGCCCGTATGGAACGGTCTGACCAATGAATTCCATCCCACCCAGATGCTGGCGGACGCCCTGACCATCCGGGAAGTCTTCGGAAGACTGAAGGGCATCCATCTTTCCTATTTCGGAGACGCCAGATATAATACCGCGGATTCCCTGATGGTCCTTGGAGCAAAGCTGGGCATGCATGTGGCTCTGGCTTCCGACGAGGCCTATTTCCCGGATCCGGAACTGGTAAAGACCTGCAGAGAGATTGCAGAGGAAAATGGCGGCTCCATCACTCTGACCACGGACCCCGAAGAGGCGGCCAGAGGCGCCCATGTCCTTTATACCGACGTATGGGTATCCATGGGCGAGCCCATGGAAGCATGGGCGGAGAGGATCGGCCTCATGAAGAAGTTCCAGGTCAATGCCTCTCTCATGTCCCTGGCAGAGCCGGACGCCGTCTTCATGCACTGCCTGCCCGCCTTCCATGACCAGGGCACCGGGATCGGCAGAGAGGTCTATGAGAAGTTCGGCATGAAGGAACTGGAAGTGACCGACGAGGTCTTTGAAAGCCCTCAGTCCGTGGTCTTCCAGGAGGCGGAGAACCGCATGCATACCATCAAGGCAGTTATTGCCGCTACGCTGGGACTGTAACGCAGGATATAAGAAATGGACAATAAACAGGAAATACTGCAGAAACTGAAGGAAACGGATGCATATATTTCTGGTCAGGAGCTCTGCCGGAGCCTGGGCGTTTCCAGGACAGCGGTCTGGAAGGCCGTGAACCGGCTGAAGGAAGATGGATATCAGATCGAAGCCGTGACCCACAAGGGCTACCGCCTGGTCAGGGAAAGCAGTAGCGATATCTTCAATCAGAAAGAACTGGAGGAGGCCTTTCATACCTCCTTTGCGGGCAGGCCCCTCATATGGAAAAAGGAGACAGGCTCTTCCAACGAGGACGTCTTCCGTCTTTCCGACCAGGGCTATCCGGAAGGGACCCTGGTGGTCACCTCCTGTCAGAGGGCCGGAAAGGGAAGACGCGGCAGGACCTGGATCTCTCCGGAGGGCGTCAATGTCTATATGAGCATCCTTTTAAAGCCTTCCATTCCGGCCGCAACAGCCCCCATGGTGACTCTGGTCATGGCCCTGGCAGTCTATGAGGCGGCCCTGGAGCTTGCCCAGAAACCGGAAGGCTCCTGCCGCTTCGGGATCAAGTGGCCCAATGACATCGTGGCCTCCAGGCAGGGCGGACCCTGGAAAAAGGTCTGCGGCATCCTGACGGAAATGCGGATGGAGGAAATGGAGATAAAGGACATCGTGATCGGAACGGGACTGAACGTCAATCAGAAGGATTTCCCGGAAGAGATCGCGGATACGGCTTCTTCCTTTGCCCTGGAAACGGGCATGGAGATCGGCCGGGCGGTCTTTACCGCCTCCGTATGGAAGCACTTTGAAGAGGAATACGGAAAATTTATAAAGGCCGGCTCCCTGGCTCCCCTCAGGGACCTGTATGAAAAGGGCCTTGTGAACCGGGGCCGCTATGTTAAAGTCCTGGATCCCCAGGCACCCTTTACGGGGACGGCAAGGGGCATTACGGACACCGGGGACCTGATCGTAACAGCAGAGGACGGCGGAGATGACCGGATCGTTTCCTCCGGGGAAGTTTCCGTCCGGGGCGTGAACGGCTACGTCTGATGTAAAGAAAGAAGATATAATGGCAGAAAAATACAGGATCGTGCTCTGCGGAGCCAACGCCTACGACAAAAAATATTATTACAACAAGAAATTCAGCAAGGTCCCGGAGAGCATCCAGGAGCAGCTCCACATCATCAGCGTCCTCTTTACCGAGGAGATCGGGGGGATCTTTACCGTGTCCTTTACACCCTACGGGGAACTGGTCATGGAATCCACCCGGGAGGAGGGAGACCTTCTCTATGACGAGATCGGCGCGCCCCTGATGATCAAGGAGATCAGAAAGCAGAAGCGGGAAATGCTGGAGGCCCTGGAGATCTATTTCAAGGTCACCTATCTGCACCAGAATCCTGCAGACCTTCTGGATACGGACGAGGACTTTGACCAATGACGCAGAATTATAATACCCCTCTGAAAATCGGCTCCGTGACGCTGCCGGGCCGGGTCATCCTGGGACCCATGGCAGGGGTCTCGGACCTGCCCTTCCGCCTTCTGTGCCATGAGCAGGGAGCCTCCCTGGTCTGCATGGAGATGATCAGCGCCAAGGCCATCTGCTACCAGAATAAAAGGACGGCGGACCTCTTTGCCACCAGAGAGGAAGAAAAACCCGTATCCCTCCAGCTCTTCGGCCACGAGCCCGAATTCATGGCAAGAGCGGCGCAGATGATCGAGAAGGAGACCTTCGATCTTCTGGACATCAACATGGGCTGTCCCGTTCCCAAGATCGTGAACAACCACGAGGGATCCGCCCTCATGAAGGATCCGGCCCTGATCGAAAGGATCGTGAAAGCGGTCAGGGACAATACATCCCGGCCCGTAACGGTCAAGATCCGCAGGGGCTTCGACGAAGACCATGTGAACGCGGTGGAATGCGCCCTGGCGGCCCAGGCGGGCGGCGCCTCGGCAGTAGCGGTCCACGGCAGGACCAGGGTCCAGATGTACAGCGGAAAGGCAGACTGGGAGATCATTGCCAGGGTAAAGGAAGCCCTGGACATCCCCGTCATCGGAAACGGAGATATCGTAAGCGGAGAGAGCGCACTTTCCATGATGAAGGAGACAGGGTGCGACGCCGTGATGGCCGCAAGGGCCGCCCGGGGAAATCCCTGGCTTTTTGCGGAGATCTGCGCGGTACTGGAGGGCAGGATCCCTCCGGAGCGCCCCTCCAGGAGAGTGGTCATAGCCATGATCCTTCGCCACGCGGATCTTCTCCGGGAGACCAAGGGAGAAGTCATCGGCATGCGGGAGATGCGAA
>DETN01000196.1:0-2254 GCA_002362155.1 Lachnospiraceae bacterium UBA3287
GCGCTCTTTACCGCGTCCACGGATTCGATGACCTCCCGGAGGTCCGGAATGACGTCTTGCTCGATGACGCCGGAGAGCTTCTCTTCCAGATAGGCCAGTTTATCGCCTGCTTCCTCCAGTCCCCTGAAGAGACCGATGTAGGCGTCGGTGCTTTCCTGTGAGAAGCCGCTTTCAACAAGTTCCCTGGCAGCTCCGTCCATGCCGATCTTGTCCATCTTGTCCAGGATGATGAAGACCTCGTCGAAACGCTCTGCCGGGAAGCCGCTCCAGGCTGCCATGGCCTTGAGAAGGCGTCTTTCGTTGATGCGGATCTGGAAGTTCTTAAAGCCCAGCCTTCCCAGAGTGGTGGTGGTGGCCAGGATCAGTTCGATCTCCGCCAGATTGGTGGGCTCGCCGATGATATCGATATCGCACTGCATGAACTGGCGGTAGCGTCCCTTCTGGGGACGGTCCGCTCTCCAGACATTGCCCATCTGCAGGGCCTTGAAGGGAGCGGGCAGCTCATTGGCGTGGTTGGAATAATAACGGACCAGGGGAACGGTCAGGTCGTAGCGAAGGCCTCCGTCCACCAGGTCGGCTTCGGACTGGGCCGTATCGAGCTTCAGCTTTTCGCCCCTCTTGAGAATCTTGAAGATCAGCTTTTCGTTGTCTCCGCCCTGCTTGCTGGTCAGGTTCTGGATGCTTTCCACACAGGGGGTCTCAATAGACTGGAATCCGAACTCCCCGTAGGTCTTTCTGATGACAGACTGGGCATAGTCTCTGATTTCCATTTCTTCAGGCATGATGTCCTTCATGCCTGTAACAGGTTTCTTAATAAGTGCCATATCGGTATATTTCCTCTCTGCCTTCGGCAATTTCACAACTATTCATTCTACAATTTTTATAAACCAATGTAAAGATTTAAAAAAGAAGCCCGCAGTATAAGCTGAGGACAGCTGAGGATAAACCGGGGACATCTGAGGATCAGTAAGCAGAAGAGATGCCTGTTCAGAAAAGTTCTCCCGCCCCGGGCCTTTTTATATATCCGCCCTCCCTTTCCTCCGCCAGGTCCTGAAGGACCAGCAGCATCAGGGCGCTCCCGAGGTTCTCCTCAAGGCCCCAGATACCGCTGCCGCATCTTAAAAGGATCTCTGCTTCGCACATGGGCCTTTCCTCTGACAGGACCGAAAAGACCATCTGCTGGATCTCATGGATGCCCCGGGCCTTCCGCTGGCTGCCGCCTTCTTCTTTTTTCTTTTTCCGGGGCGGATCCCCCTCCCGGATGCCGAAAAACCGCTCTGTCAGGTCCTTTGGATCCAGAGCTATAGAGGCTCCCTGGGAGAGCAGGCGGTTGCATCCCTCCGAAAGCGGGTCCGTGACCCGGCCCGGCAAGGCAAAGACCTCCCTCCCCTGGGCCAGGGCATAGTCCGTGGTGATCAGGGTCCCGGAGCCGGCCCTGGCTTCGATCACCAGGACCAGGTCCGAAAGGCCGGAGATGATCCGGTTTCGGGGCGGAAAAAGGCCGGGCCTTGCCTGGGTGCCCGGGACGTATTCGGAAAGGATCCCTCCCCTTCGGGAAAGGAGGTCATAGAGGTCCCTGTTTGCCGGAGGATAGCAGATGTCCGCACCGGACCCCAGAACGGCAAAGGACGCTCCCCCCGCCTTCAGGGCTGCCCTGCCTGCGGCCCCGTCCACCCCCAGGGCCATGCCGCTGATGACGATAACGCCCTGCCGGGCCAGGGCCGCAGCAAAGCGCTCCGCCTGTTCCAGGCCGTAGCGGTCTGCCCTTCTGGAGCCTATGACCGCCGCCGCAGGCGCTGCGGGATCCGGCAGCCTTCCCTTATAGTAAAGGCCCAGGGGCATATCCGGTATGGCCCGGAGCCGCCCGGGGTATGCCGGATCCTCCAGGGAAACAAAAGCCATCCCCCGCCGGGAAAGGTCCTCTGCCGCCTCCTGCGGGCTGATCCTCTTTGCCTTTTTTAAAAGTTCCGGGACCTTCATAGCCCCCCGCTCCCCCAGGGCCGCCCGGGACAGATCCCTCAGGTCCTTCTCTCCCATTTCGTAAAGCTGCCTTGCAAAGCCGCTCTTTTCCATGGCCTGAGCCAGCTCGTAGACCGATTTTTCCCCCTCTTCTCCGGAAAGCCTCCGGAAGGCTCCGAAGAGCCGCAGGGCCGTTCTGGTCCCGATTCCCTCCGCCTGGGAAAGCCAGAGGCCCCAGGGATCGAAGCCGTCTTTTCCGTTCATTCTTTTCCTCCTTCCGCTGCTGCGGGCATGC
>DETN01000196.1:2355-4706 GCA_002362155.1 Lachnospiraceae bacterium UBA3287
TCCCGCGGACCTTTCCTTCCTGCCCTGTATCATACCATATATGACCCGGTAAATGTCTGCTGAAAGCAAAAAGAACTATCAGGGGCGGCATCCGGAATGCCGTTTTCCGTTAAAAACGCTTCCGAAGGGCTTCTTATCTGTCCAGGATGTAGTCGGACATGACATAGTTGGCTATGTCCAGGCCCCTTTCCGTCAGAAAGAGTCTTCCCATATCTTCGGCCAGCAGGCCTTCCTTCAGGTGCTTTTCCGCGGTCTTCCCATAGATCTCTTCAAAGGGCACATGGAAGCGCTCTTCGAAGTCCCCTGTGCGGATCCCTTCTGTCATGCGTAGTCCCAGGAACATGAATTCCTCCATCCGGTCCTCAAGGGTCAGAGGGATCTTCTCCTCATGAAAATCCTCCCACCTTCCGGCCGACAGATAGTCCTTCATGGAGCTTACGCAGTCGAAGCGGCTCTCCCCCATCAGGGAGGATGCGCCCAGGCCCAGTCCCAGATAGTCCCTGCAGGTCCAGTAGACGCAGTTGTGCCTGCAGGCAAAGCCGGGCCTTGCATAGTTGGAGATCTCATAGCGCTCATAGCCGCGGGATAAAAGTATCTCTCCCGTCTCGTGATACATGCGCCTGTCCTCTTCCTCGCCCGGCAGGGGAGGCAGTTCCATGGAAGCAAAGGGAGTCCCCTCTTCTATGATCAGGCTGTAGGCAGAGATGTGCTCCGGTCCCAGACTGCAGGCCTTTTCCAGGTTGTCCCGCCATTTCTCCGGACTCTGTCCCGGCAGGGCGCTCATCAGATCCAGGTTCAAATTGTCAAAGCCCGCATGCCTGGCCTCATGAAAGATCCTGACCGCATCCTCCGCCCTGTGGATCCTGCCCAGCAGGGCCAGCTCCTGGTCATGGAAGGACTGGACGCCTATGGACAGGCGGTTGATCCCCTGTCTTCTGAAGGCTCTCAGCTTTGAAAGGTCCGCCGTTCCCGGGTTGACCTCCATGCTGATCTCCGCACCCTCTTCAAAGGTAAATTTACTGCAGAGCGCCTCCATCAGAGAGGAAAGTTCTCCTTCCTCCATCAGAGAGGGGGTACCGCCTCCGAAAAAGAGGGTCCTGACAGGTCTTTTTCCTATAAATTCGGGCACCAGAGAGATCTCTCTCTCCAGTGCCCCCAGATATGCCTTTCTGGCCGCAGAGTCCGCAGGGCCTGAGAGAAAGTCGCAGTACCTGCACTTGCGTACGCAGAAAGGGTAATGAATATACAAAGAAAGGCTCCGGTCCATGGCTGCCGCCCTCAGTTTCCGGAATCCAGCTTCAGGACGTTCATGAAGGCCTCCTTGGGGATCTCCACGTTTCCTACCACCTGCATGCGGCGCTTGCCTTCCTTCTGCTTTTCCAGAAGCTTCTTCTTTCTGGAAATGTCGCCGCCGTAGCACTTGGCCAGGACGTCCTTGCGGAGCTGGCGGATGGTCTCGCGGGCAATGATCCTGCCGCCCACGGCCGCCTGGATGGGCACGTCGAAGAGCTGTCTGGGGATCTCGTCCTTGAGGCGCTCGCACATGCGGCGGCCTCTGTCATAGGCGCCGTCCGCATGGACGATGAAGGAAAGGGCGTCCACCGGTTCCTTGTTGACCAGGATGTCCATGCGGACCAGCCTGGAGGTCTCGTAGCCCTTGAGCTCATAGTCGAAGGAGGCGTAGCCCCTGGACCTGGACTTCAAGGCGTCGAAGAAGTCATAGATGATCTCATTCAGGGGCAGGTCGTAATGAAGGACCGCCCTGGTCTGTTCGATGTATTCCGTAGAGATATAGACCCCTCTGCGCTCCTGGCAGAGCTGCATGATGGGACCGATGAACTCGGTGGTGACCATGATCTCGGCGCTGACGATGGGCTCCTCCATGTGCTCGATCAGAGTCACGTCGGGCAGGTTGGAAGGGTTGGTCAGTTCGATCATGGTGCCGTCTGTCTTATAGACCTTGTAGACGACCCCCGGGGAGGTGGAGATCAGATCCAGGTCGTACTCTCTCTCCAGGCGCTGCAGGATGACCTCCATGTGGAGAAGGCCCAGGAAGCCGCAGCGGAAGCCGAAGCCCAGAGCCAGAGAGGTCTCGGGCTCGAAGAAAAGGGAGGCGTCGTTGAGCTGGAGCTTTTCCAGAGCGTCCCGAAGGTCCGGGTACCTGGCGCTGTCCGCGGGATAAAGGCCGCAGTAGACCATGGGCTGGGGGCTCTTGTAGCCCGGAAGGGGGGC
Source organism: Lachnospiraceae bacterium UBA3287 (assembly GCA_002362155.1). Classification (GTDB taxonomy): domain Bacteria; phylum Bacillota; class Clostridia; order Lachnospirales; family Lachnospiraceae; genus CAG-791. The sequence goes on from DETN01000196.1 coordinate 4,588, forward strand.
GCTGCAGGGCCTCTCGTCCTCGGTCACGGTATCGCCTACCCTGGCGTCCCGGATGTTCTTGATGGAGGCGGTAAAGTAGCCTACCATGCCTGCCGAAAGCTCTTCGCAGGGAATGAACT
>DETN01000196.1:4889-8606 GCA_002362155.1 Lachnospiraceae bacterium UBA3287
TCATAGAGGGAGTCGAAGATCAGGGCCTTTAAGGGAGCGTCCGGGTCTCCGTCCGGAGCCGGGATCTTTTCCACCACGGCTTCCAGCACGTCCTCGATGCCGATGCCCTGCTTGGCGGAGATCAGGGGAGCGTCCTCGGCCTCGATGCCGATCACGTCCTCGATCTCGGTCCTGACCGCATCCGGCATGGCGGAGGGCAGGTCGATCTTGTTGATGACAGGAAATACGTCCAGGTCCTGCTCCAGGGCCAGATAGACATTGGCCAGGGTCTGGGCCTGGATGCCCTGGGTGGCGTCCACCACCAGAATGGCTCCGTCGCAGGCCGCCAGGGACCGGTTGACCTCATAGTTGAAGTCAACATGTCCGGGGGTGTCGATCAGGTTGAAGGTATACTCCCTGCCGTTTCTGGCCTTGTAGATCAGACGGACTGCCTGGGATTTGATCGTAATGCCCCGCTCCCTTTCCAGATCCATGTTGTCGAGGACCTGATCCTGCATTTCCCTGCTGGTCAGGAGGCCCGTCTTTTCGATCATCCTGTCTGCCAGGGTGGACTTGCCATGGTCTATGTGGGCTACGATGCAGAAATTACGAATGCATTCCTGGTTTCTATCTGTCATAAAAAACTCACTTTCAATCAGCTGTTTTCATTGATGAAGATGGAAATACGGCTCTGGATGATATCCGCCACTTCCCTGGAGGACTTTTCTCCGTTCCAGTAGGATTCGGCTTCTTCGATCACGATGTCCATGACTTCATAGTTGGTATAGGCGGTATGGTCGACGCTCTTTAAAACGTCCACCAGCTTCTGGGCCTCTTTCTTCTCAAGAGGGACCAGCTCTATGTCCACGCCGCCCACGGTCACCAGAGGATTCTCGGGCTGCTCCAGTCCGAATTCGTCCGTATAGTACTGCTGCTCCGTAGAGGCCTTGGCCATGGCTTCCAGAGCGGGCACGGATACGGGGAAGGCCGTGGACATTTCGTTGTTGTAGATGCTCTCCTGGTATTCGTCCGTCAGGAAGCTGCGGATGAACTGCCATGCGCCCTCTTTTTCGGAAGAAGTGGAGGACATGCAGATCCTGAGCTCGGGATAAACGGAAGCGGTGCTCTTTGCAGCGGACGGGAAGCCCGTGATGGATACGTCGGTGCCGAAGGTGGCCTGCACGGCTTCCTTGTAGGAGTCGAAGCTGTACAGATAGGACATGGCCAGCAGGGCTCTGTCGTCTCTGTAGTAGGACTCATAGGCGCCGTAGTCGTCTTCCGTCTCCTCGGAATAGTCCGCCGGCAGCTTGTTGGTGAACTCCAGAAGATTGATAAATTCCTCGGAGTCGAACCGGCACTTGCCGGTGGAAAGGTCGATGAACTCGCTGCCGTTCAGCATCATGGCGTTGTAGAGGATGGCGTTCCTGAGCTCAAAGGTAAAGATATCCTTATACTCGATGCCCTTCTGGTCAGCGAGCCTGATCAGCTGGTCCAGATCGATGCCGTCTCCGATATACTCTTCCTTGCCCAGCATGGCGGCCAGGGTGAAAGAAGGGGAAAGGACGTAGAGTCCGCCCCAGGGATTGACCGCGTCGAAGATGTTGGTCAGATATTCCTTGCCGGACAGCTCCGGATCCTTCTCCAGGTAAGGAGCCATATCCTCAAAGATGCCCTTGCTGATATAGTTCTCGGGGAACATATCTCCCGACAGGATCACGATGTCCGGAACATTGCCGGAGATGATGTCGGTATTGAACTGGGCCGCGCCCTGGGAGGCGGAAGCGTAATCCACGCTGGAGACATCGTCAAACTTGGAATAGTCGTTGACGATGATCTTGTATTCCTCGTTGGTCTTGTTGAAGTTGATGATCACTCTGCGGGCGTTGGCATCCATGTAGTAGCAGGACAGCTTCAGCTCTTTTCTTTCCTTGACGGTGGAGGAATCCACAGGAGTCAGGATATGGAGCTTCTGCAGGCCGGAGGTGGCCTCCATGACCATGAGGGCGATCTTTCCGTCTTCCATCTCCACCATGGAGCCCACAAAGCTGACGTCCATCTCGGTGCCGATGAAGTTGACGATCTCCACCATGGCGTTGTCGCCGAAGTTGTAGGTGTAGATGCCGTTGGAATCCGCCAGCAGAAGGTCGGAGTTCCTGCCGGGATACAGGCTGAAGTTATAGTCGATGCGGACATCGGGGCTGACTTCGATTTCGGAAGTGCCGCCGTTTTCGGCATCGACCAGGGTGTACTCATAGCCCTCGCCGTTGTTGTAGATCAGAAGGAGATTTCCGTCTGCCATGACATGCATCTGGCACTCGGACATGCCCTCTGTGCCCTCCAGCGTTCCAAGAAGATCGCCGTTCTGGGGATCGTACCGAAGGATGCCCACAGATGTGGACACATACAGGCCGGCCCGGTCGGACCAGGCAAGGCCGTAAACGGCGGGAAAAGCATATTCGCTGTCCTCTTCGCCGAAGTCGATGTCGGAGGACCAGAGGACCTTGCCGTTTTCATCCGCCCTGATCAGGGAGAAGGTCTCCTCTGCATCGAGGAAGTAGTCATACTCCTCCTCTTCCGTCATTTCCTCTATTTCTTCCTCTCCCTCCATGTCGCCCATGGTCTGCTTGATGAAATAGATGCCGCCCTCGGAATCCATGACATAGTTGCTGTAGTAGGTATTGTAGCCATCGTACACCAGGTCCAGAGGGGTGATCTTCATATCCGACCCGTCGCTCTTGAAGCTGCACAGGAAATCCACCTGGCTGCCGTCCGCAGGGTCGTAGTAGAAGCCGTAGCCCCGGATCTCGTCGCCGAAGGCGGCCATATAGGAGATCTCGTAGACATAGTTCTTGGCTTCCAGCTCTTCGATGGCGATCTCACTGTCGGTATATACGATCTTTCCGGAGGCTACCGCAGTGCTGATCTCGGAGGAGGAGGCCGGAGCCTCATCGGTCTTTCCGCCGCCTTCTCCTGTCTGCCCGCCGCCGCATGCGGCCAGGGACAGAGCCATGACGCCCGCCAGGAGCAGGCTGATCATTTTTTTCTTATTCTTCATTTTCGTAACCTTTCTCATTTTCCGTCGCGTTTGTGCTGCCTTCTGTATCAGCGGGGGGAGCTTCCTTTCTGTCCGCTCCCGGAGCCGCAAACCACTGATCTTCCAGATCCGGATCATCCTCCTCGTCGTAAAAATCAAAGCTGTCGTCGTCCGTATCGTTAAAATCACTGAAATCAGAGTCAGGATCTGCCTCGTCCGCGGAGATCCGCCCGGCACCGCCTTCTTTCATGGCGGCGATCCTTGCCCTCTCGGACTGCCTGTCATAGATCCAGTCCGAAGCCTTTTTGGCCAGAGAGCCGGTATTCCATTTCTTATGTCTGTACCAGGAGACGATCAGGATCACCAGGACCACGGCCGCAGCGAACAGGCACAGACAGTAGGCCATAAAGACCAGGGACAGGATATTTTCCCAGGCTCTGGCCCTGTTCTCCCAGAAGGGGAAGGAAATCCCGGTCGTCTGCATGCCCCTGGAGGTAAAGCCCAGGAAGATATCCAGCAGGGCTTCGTCTCTGTATCTGGCGGTATTGTCCACCAGGGCTGCGCCGGATCCGCTGCCCAGCGCCTCCTTCATGATCCCCAGGGCAAAGCCGTCCACGGGATTGGGAAGGACGACTTCCAGGCAGGTGATCCCTGTTCCTTCTTCAGCCGGAGCAGATGTATCGTCCCCGGCAGGGGAAGCGTCT
>DETN01000196.1:8671-13165 GCA_002362155.1 Lachnospiraceae bacterium UBA3287
CGTCTTCCCTGACCGCGCTGGTCTCGGAATAGGCCGCTGTCACAAAGCCTCCGGAGCTGTATCTGGAAAGTGAATCAAAGGAAATATAGACCAGAGACCTGGCGGAGCCCGCCTTTCTGGTCAGGGAGTCGTCCTCTCTCCGGTATACGCCGGAGATATAGTGGGGAACCCCGCTGATATCCAGAGACTTTCCCACACAGTCGGGGGATCCGTACAGGGTCCAGGCCGTCTCCTCGTCGATGAGGACCCGGTCCTTCATCAGATCGTCCCCGGAAAAATAGGACCCGCTCAGGAGCCTTACGGGGTGAAAGAGGAAAAAGTCTCCTCCCGCTCCCACCGCGTTCACTGTAAAGGTCCTGTCGCCGCCGGTGATCTCCACCTGTCCCAGGCCGCTGTAGCCCAGGGCAAAGAGCCTGGCCGTCTCCGGCACTCCCAGAGTCTCCTGGGATATGGATCTGCCCTTCAGGATCTCCTCCAGCTGATAGTTGAGCTCCGGGATATCCTCTTCCTTAAGGGTCTGCGTGCTGCCGTAAAAGCAGCTGATCTGGGCGGCACCGCCGTCAAGCCCCCATCTTTCTCCTTCTCCCTGATCGTAGAGAGACTCTGCAAAGTGGCGTTTTATGACGCCGATGGAGGCAGCCAGCAGCAGAAAGAACAGACCGGTCCCCACCAGGATCATGGTCCGCCGGGAACGTTTCCCGGAGGCTTTTGCTTTATCAGACATCTGCATCCTCCGCAAGCCTTACCTGCTCGCCGGCAGAGACCGGCTTTGTGGCGTTGGTGATCACATATTCATATCCCAGAAGGATGGCCGAAATAGCGGACACGCTCTCGTCCGAAGCCAGTACGTCCACGTTGACCCTGGAGGCCACATAGCGGTTGCCCAAGGGGGACTGCTTACTCTCCACGATCAGGATGAACTTGCCCTGATTGTCCTCGTGGATGGCCGAATTGGGGACGATATAGTCATAGTATACGGAATTCTGGGGCACGGTCAGAGCGATGTTGTCTCCCGCCTCCACCTCGGGGCAGACGACGGAAAAGACCAGGATCCGGTTGTCCTTGTTTTCCGGGTCGCGGTTGATGGCTTCCAGCCTGGCGCTGAAGTCCTCATAGTACCAGGCGTTCTGGGCTTCTGCGGCCGTTCCGGTCTTGAGGTTGGCGGCCTGCTCCTTGGTCACGGAAAAATGGACCGTCATGGCCGAGCCCTCGGGCTGGATCACGGCTGCCTCCGTGTCGGGCGACGTCTCGTCCCCGGCGCTGTAGGAAAGGGAAACGATCCTTCCTGCTATGGGAGATTTGACCTTGGTCCTGGTATCCTTCTTCTGAAGGGATTCCACCTGGGCCTTTGTCTCCTCGATCTCGTCGTATTTGGCGTGGAGGTCGATCTCGGCGCTGATGGATTCGATCAGCTTGTCCCTCTCCGCCGTAATGCTTTCCACGGCGGCTTCCCACTGGGAAAGGGAGGCTTCCGCCTCCGCCCGGGCCTTCTGGGCCTTTTTGCCGTTGCCGGTAATACTGTTGACCTTGTTTTTGGCCGCGGCCACGCTGGCCTCCGCGCTGGTAAGACGTCCGTTCACCCCGGACAGCTGGGACTGCATGGAGTCAGTTGTCCGCCAGTTGCCCTGACGGATCCGGTATATATCCGCGTCGGAAAGGTTGCCGGAGAACATATCCTTCTCATATTCGGTCTGCAGAGTAGCCAGATTCTTTTTGGCCTCCTCCAGCTCGGTGGAAGAGGTCTTTTTCAGGCGGTAGATCATATCGCCCTCGGCCACCGTATCTCCCACCTTCACATTCACCAGTCTGACGGTGCGGCTGCCCTTGATCATCAGCTTATAGGGATTGGTGACCTCGGCCTGGCCGGCGCCCCTGACCTTGGGGGTGATCTCCCCGCTGGTCACGTACTGGACGGAGACCTGGGACAGGGAATGGTTCATGATGGTGTTGGAGAAGAAGGTCAGGATCAGCATGATCACCAGGAAAACGATGATGGCCGTCTTGATCCGGTCCTTTCTGGTCGCCTTCTTTTTGTCGGAGACTTCCTCCACTTCCGTTATATAGCCCTTATTATCTTCTATCTGATACATACGCGGAAAACTCCTTTTGTTAATGTACTGGGTCTAAAGACGCCCTATTCCTTGATGCCGCCCTGGTAGGTGATGCCCTCGATCAGGTATTCCTCTCCGTAGAGGAAAATGAGCAGAGGCAGGACCATGTAGATCACCGCCACCGCGAAGGCCAGTGAGATCTCTCCCGAATTGATCTCGGAGAGGAAAACGGAAAGGGGATGCATCTCCTGGTCCGACAGAAGGATCAGGGGCTGCTCCACCATGTTCCAGTAGTCTATGAAGATCAGGATGGCAATGGAAGCCAGGCCGCTGCGGCACAGGGGCATGCAGATCCTGGTAAAGATCTGCCACTCTCCCGCCCCGTCGATCTCTGCTGCCTCATAGATGGATCTGGGGATCCTCCTCATATATTTGGTCAGCATGTAGACGGCGAAGGGGGAAAAGATCCCGGGCAGCCAGATGGCCCACCTGGTATTCAGGATATGCATCCAGGAGGAGACCAGGTAGTTGGGGACCAGGGTGACCTGGTAGGGCATCAGCATGATAATGATGTAGCTGAAAAACAGAGCGGCCTTCTTCTTTCCGCTGTATCTGGCAAAGCCGTAGGCCGCCAGAGAAGCCACCGCCAGCTGGAAGACCACGATAGGGACCACGTAGAAGACCGAGTTCCAGAACTTTAACAGGTAGGCAGGGCTTCGGAACAGCACCGTCACGTACTGGCGGAAGGTCACCATATCCGGCAGGAACTTCAGATTGACCTTCTGGGCTATGAACATTTTTCCGCCGTTGTCGGTGGTGGCGAATACCTGCCCGTAGTTGGCGCTGATCTCCGAGGGAGACATAAAGGAATTGGTAAAGGTAAGCAGGATGGGCATCAGGAAAAGAAAGGCGAATACGGAAGCGATCAGAGTCTTTATGACGATCCCCGCCCATACCCTGCGCATCTTTTTTCTGTGCAGGGCCAGGGCTTCCTCAGACTGGGCCGCCTTAACGATCCGCACTTTTTTATTTTCTTCTCCGCCCGGATCCGGCTCCCTTCCCGGCTCGGGCATGCCTTCCTGTTCGTTCCAAAGATTATCCATAAATCAATACTCCAGGTCTCTGCTGATCCTGTTCTCGGCTATGAACATAACGGCAATGATGGCGATCATGATCAGCGACATCAGGATGGCTGCCGCCGAAAGCTTCTGGTAGTCGAGGGAATTAAAGGTGTTGTTCATGAAATGCTGCAGCATGTACAGCGTATCGTAGGGGTAATTCCCGGTCATCAGGTAGATCTCCCGGAAGACCTTGAAGGAATTGATGGTGGACATGACGGTCACGAAGACGATGGTGGAGGAAAGATAGCGCAGCTTGATCCGCAGAAAGATCTGCAGGGAAGAGGCGCTCTCCAGCCTGGCCACCTCCAGGATGTCCCTGGGAATGCTGGCAAGGCCCGCCATGAAGAGGATCATGTTGTAGCCCAGGTTCTTCCACTGGAAAAGGGTCGCGATCACGATGGGGGCCTGGTTGGATTTCATCCAGTCGATGGGAGCCATGCCGAAAGCGGCCGTCAGATCGTTGACAAGACCGTGGTAGTGGAAAAGGACCTCCCAGATCAGAATGACGGAAGCCACCGGCACCATCATGGGCGTCAGGAACATGGTCCTGAAGGTGCTTCTGAAAGGGATCCTGCTGTCCATCATGACCGCCAGGGCCAGGGACAGGATCACGGCCAGGGGCACCGAAACGAAGGAAAAGATCAGTGTATTCCCGGCTGCCAGCTTAAAGGCCGAATTGCCCGCCACCCGGATATAGTTGGTAAGACCGACGAAATGGTGCTGTATGGGGTTATTGACAAAGGAATAGTAAATAACGACCAGAAAGGGAATAAAGAAAAACAGACAGACGCCGATCAGGGAAGGCAGGATGAAAAGCCAGGAGATCCGGCTGTGCCTGCTGGTATGATAGCCCGACTCCGAATCGTCCCGGAGAAAATCCCTGACGCGGGAAAGAAGAGACAGAGCCGCTTCCCTGGCGGTCTTTCCCTTAAGATCCTCCCTCAGACGTCCGGCGCCTTCCCTGAGGTCCGCCGCCTTCTGCTTAAAATCCGGGAGCTTTATGAATTTGTCGTCCTTTCCGTGGCCGGAAAAAAAGCCCTTAAGTTTACCGCTCATCCTACTTCCTTCGGGCCGGGACGACGCCGTCCCCTTTTATTCTCTGCCCTGATATCATGATAGCATACGGGGCATGCCGGAAAACGGCAGGAGTCCTAACAATTCCTGCGCCCCGTCTTCAGAAAATATATTTTAAATATTATATCATATCCTGTCAAATGAGAAGTCTCAGAGGAGATTCCGGCGCTTTCACAGCACTTTTTTAAAATTTTTTACGCATTTTTCCTATGTTTCACCGCTCTCACAAAGACAAAAAAGGCTCCCTG
>DETN01000001.1 GCA_002362155.1 Lachnospiraceae bacterium UBA3287
CATCGTAGTGAAGGCCGGAAAGGACCGCATTGAGGACGCCCGTGGCCAGGCCGGTCATGCCTGCCATGATGGCTCCGTAAATGGTCATGGAAAGTCCGTCGGTACGGACCCCGTGGACTGCCTCCTGGTGGTCGAAGATGTCTGCCAGAAGGGCCAGAGACAGATACATGGCCGGGGTGGAGCCCAGGGCCTTGATGATAAATGAAACAGTAACTACCACAAAGCTGTGGGGATTGATCATGCCGATGGCACCGCCGACGACAGCCATGACCGCACCGGTGAGGATAGCCTTGGACTTGCTCTTTAAGAGATTGGCAAGGGGCAGGGAAATGACCATGCCCACGGCCGTGGGAATGGCGCCGATGATGGCCAGGATGCCCTGGAGCTGTCCGCCGTAGGCCACAGTATAGTTGCCCATGGAATCAGCGAACATGGCGGTGCAGAAATAGTTCTGGGAAACATTCTTGATCATGCCGCCGAACTGGTAGAGGAAGAAGAATACCATCATGATGACCCAGTAGCGGTCCCTCAGGCAGATGGCAGCCTGCTGCTTCATGGGCAGGGCGGCTTTTGTCTCCCTTTCCCCGGTCCCCATGGATTCCTCGGTGATGCGCTCTCTGGTGAAGAAGTATTCGATCATGACACCGATCAGGGTGATGATGATGAGAGCGATGACGAAGATCTTCCAGTGGTCATAGGAGGCCTGGGCGTCGTAGATGGCCGCTCCTGTCTCGTCGATGTAATACTGCACCACGCCCGCGTCGTTTGTGATGGGCGTTCCCTTACCGCTCATGTCATAGACAAAGAGCAGGTTCAGGAAGAAGGGCAGGATCATGGAAGAGAGGCCCATGGCCGCCAGCATGGTGGCGTTGGAAATGGTGGCCAGAAGGCTTCTGTCCTTGCTGTTCCTGGTGGAAAGGCTGACCAGGGACGCATGGGGGGTATAGTACATGGGATAGGCAAAGGCGAACCAGAGGTTATAGCCGATGGCGATGCAGACCAGAGCCCCGGTATGCCACTCTGTCCCCGTCGCACTGTAGGGCGAGAAGACAAAGAGGAAGAGGAGGGCCGCCAGGCTGATGGGCACCGACACCAGAAGGAGGGGCCTTGCCTTGCCGTTCTTTGAACGGATCCCGTCCATGAGCCTTCCTACCAGCACGTTGCCGATGACCACGAAGATGACGGAGATCACCGGAAGCCAGGTAAAGAAGGCGGAGGCCCAGGAATTGATGTGGAGCACGTCGGACATATATTTGTTGAAATAGTTCGACAGCACCGAGTTGGCCAGAAGGGCCAGGGTGGGCCCGATCAGATAGCCTATGGCACCTTCCGGGATCAGAGTCACGTTGTTCTTTTTGATGAGGGTGGGCGGCAGCCGGTCAAAAAGGCTGCCGCTTGTTTTTTCTTTCATACCGCTTATCCTTTCCATAAGTCACTGCCGGTCCTTCATGCCAGGTCGAAGGAAATGAAATCGAAGGTTCCCTTGCCCTCCAGGCTGAAGTACAGGGCTTCCTTTTCGCCCAGGCCTTCGGGCATGGCGCCGGTAAAGGTCTCCGCCTGCTTACAGGTATGAACGGGGATCCTGCAGATGACCTCTCCCTTCTCCCTGGTACGGATCACCACGGCGCAGCCGTCTCCGTAGCCCTGGAGCTGTATGGTAATGGAACGGGTCTCCCGAAGGTCAAGATACTTGAATGCAACGGTGCAGTCCGTGCAGAAGTTGGAAATGTACTGGTCGGGGCCGGTCTCCCGGTCTTTGCCCTTCTGGGTGATGAAGGGGCACTTGCCTCTGGGGTACTTGAGCATGGACAGGAACCTGGTGCCGTTTTTCCCGTAAACGTTGCAGGCGCAGTAGGCCGGCACATGTCCCTTTCCGGGAAGAGGTCCCCGGTTGAGGCCGCAGGAGGTCATCTCCGCCTGGAAGAACTTTCCGTCCTCGAAGCGGATCTCTTCCGCACAGGCCTGGCGGGAGGACTGCTTACGGTTGGTATGGCGGTGGTAGAAAACATAGTACCTGCCTTCGATCTCGATCAGGCTGCCGTGGGTATTGCCGGTATCCATATGGGCGTGCTTCGTGTCAGGAACCCCCGGAAGGCCGATATCGCCGCAGGAAATCAGGACGCCGCCGAAGGAGAAGCCGCCGGTGGGAGAATCGCTGACCGCATAGCAGAGGTTGTGGCTGTTGAGGGAGCTGTAGATGAAATAGTACTTATCCCCGAATTTGCGCATGGAAGAGGCCTCGCCGAAGGGCTGGGGCTCATAGGGAGTCCCCTTGGCCTTTTCTCCGGTCAGGACGCCCAGATAGTTGAGCTCGTCTCCGGAGATGACGGTCAGCATGTCGGAGATGTCCAGTTCGAACCACATGGGGCCTTCCGTGGTGGGCTTGGAGCCGTCCAGCAGGATGGGGTTTCCGCCGAAGGCAAAGCCGGTATAGAGATAGAGCCTGCCGTCCGTATCCATCAGACAGCCGGGATCGAACTGGAAGGGCTCTCCCCTCTTGCCGATGGGGGTCCCGTCCTTGTATTTCACATAGCCGTAGAACTCATACTTTCCGGCGGGCTCGTCGCAGACGGCCACGGAGATCATCTTGGTTCCGCCCATGAAGTAGTAAAGATAATAGCGTCCGTCGGGGCCCACCACCATGTCGGGGGCCGCCAGGCCGTTGGTAATGCGGTTCTTGGGAGCCGCGGGATCCTGCTCTCTTTTGAAGATCACGCCGTGGTAAGTCCAGCTGCCCAGATCGTCCACGGGAGCCGACCAGCAGACATAGTCGCCCAGACAGAAATTGATGCCGTTGAAAAGGTCGTGGGAGCCGTAGACATAGACTCTCCCGTCCACGATGTGGGGTTCCGCGTCCGGTACATACTCCCAGCTGGGAAGATAGGGATTCAGTGCCTGTTTTTTCATTGTGTTCCTCCTGCTAAGAATGAGTGCAGAGGGGGACCCGGGGCACATGGGTGCTCCGCGTCCCCCTGCATGTTTTTTTAATTCGGTTCAGATGACCTGCTTACTTCTTTACGCTGAAGAAGGCAGCCAGGCAGGCCAGAAGGGCCGCTGCCGCAAGGGCTCCGATGGCCACCAGGGCGCTCTGCAGATCTGCCATGTTGGCGGCGTTGTTCTCAAAGGTCATGATGGCCGCGATGCCGTTGACGCGGGAGTTGACCAGGGTCAGCAGGGCAAACATAAGGAGGGCGGGAGCTGCGATGGGAAGGATGTCCTTCCAGGTAGGGCGGGCTTCGCCGATCAGGGTCCAGATAATAAGGGCTGCGATGGCGGCACCTGCTGCGCCGATGACGGCGGGATTGGTCCCCAGGCCCTTAAAGTAAGTCGTTCCGGCGTTGGTGAAATACTGGGCAAGGCCCACACAGGCCGCTGCCACTGCCAGAAGGTTCATGACCATTCCGGGAATTGATCTTTTCATGATAGGCCTCCTTTCCTTCAGTCTTTGCGCGCTTTGAAAAGCATGAACGCGCAGAGGAGGAACAGCACTGCGGATGCGGCAGTGAGCCCGGTGATCAGGTTGTCATACCAGGTCTTTACGTGGACCAGGTGGGATGTGGCTACCAGGCCGTCCATGGCGTTGGAGTTGGCCAGAGCGTAGTTCTGCATCTTCATGCCCTTCTTTAAGGCTTCCTGCAGGGCCTGGTCGGCGCCCACGGTCTCTTCGTTCCAGTTCAGAGCCGGATAGTAGGCCGCCACCGCTTCAAGGGAGTTGTCGCCGGTATTGCAGGACATGGTGATGCCGTTTAGTACGGCCTCCTTGAGGGAAGCGTAGACGGGATCCATGATGAAGTCTTCACTGACCAGTCCGTAGAAACCAAATTCCTCATGCAGGATGCCCTGCTGCAGGCCGGTATGGGCGTTGTCGGTATAGACGCCGGCTCTGTTGTAGGCGGTCATGACGCCCAGGCACTTTGCGTCCTCGATGGGGGACTGCATGGCGCGGATATCGCCTTCTCTGGCCTTCTGCTCGGTCATGAAGGGAGCCACGCCGGTACGGTTCATTTCCGTATCGTTGAAGGCGAAGTGCTTGACGGCTGCGATGACGCCGTATTTCTGCTCGGCCTCGGTCTGCCTTGCGGCCAGGAAGGAGGACAGGACAGGATCTTCAGAGTAATACTCCAGATTTCTTGCGCAGTAGGGCAGTCTGTGGAGGTTGGCCGAAATGCCCCAGAGGATGGTGCAGTTGGACCACAGAGAGTAGTTGCCTACGATGGAACCCCACTCATAGGCCAGATCCTTGTTGAAGGTCTGGGCCACCACGATGTTGTTGGCCATGATGTTGCCCATGAAGCCTGCGTTTTTGTCATTCTCGGCCACCACGCAGGGATCTCCGGAGGAGGCGTCGTGGTTTGCGTACTGTCCCAGAGGATAGGAAGCGAAGCCGGTAGGGCCGTCGTTCTGAATGGCCTCGGGGGAGGTGATGGAAGCGATGGCCTTGGTGGAGGTGCCGCCGAAAGCGGTGCGGATCAGGGCCTCGGAGAGCTGCATCTGGTCGATCAGCATATCCCAGGCGGGATCGTCCCTGTCGGCCACGCCCTTGAGGTTGGCCAGGGTCAGGCCGTTTTCGGCGCCCCAGGTCACGGTGCCTTCTCCGCCGGTCTGGTACTCGTAGACGTCGTTGTCCATGATGGCCAGCATTTCGTCGGTGGCGGTCAGGCCGGAATAGGTGACGGGGAAGGTGCCTGCCCAGTCATTTCTGGTCAGGTAGACGGCTGTGCCGGGCATCCAGAAGTTGATGTCCATGTCAGCCAGGCGGTTCTCCACGTTAGTGCCGTTCTTGGACTGGGCGAAGGTGGTGGTGTCCAGATCCGCCAGTTCCCAGGTCTGTACGTTCTCAGCGCTGCCATCAGCGGTCATGCCGTCTGCGGAGGTCTTTCCCTGGGCGGCCAGCACGTTGTTGAGAGCCTCGTGGGCGCCGTTTCCTACGCTGAAGTAGTAGGTGCCTGCGTCAAGAATGTAGGTACCCTTGGTGCCGGCGGCGTTGTCTGCGGTGCTGTCCCAGCTGGCCATGTAGTAAAGGTCAGGATTCAGTGTAACGGTCACTGACTGTCCGGGCTCAATGACCTCGGTCTTTGCGAAGTCCAGGAGCTGGATGGCGGATTTTTCCACCAGATGCTCTCTGTCATAGTCGGTATAGGGTACGGAAACGTAAAGCTGTACGGCGTCCTTGCCGGCCACGGATCCGGTGTTGGTGACTTCCACGGTCACGGAAGCTGTCTTTGAAGCAAGGTCCACGTCCGCAAAGACGATCTTCTGCTCAAAGGTGGTGTAGGACAGACCGTAGCCGAAGGGATAGGTCACTTCGTTTGCATAGTTCCACGCGCCGCCGGTGCTGCCCACTTCGGAATCAGCGCCGCCCTGGTCCAGGACAGTGTCCGCGTAGCGGGTCTCATAGTACTTGTAGCCGGTATAGATGCCTTCCGCCTCTACGATGGCGTCGTTGATGTAGACGGCAGGATTGGCGTTGGCCCACTGCAGGTCGCCATAGTTCATGGCGGCGGGGCTGATGGAGTTGTCCACTGCGTAGGTGTCGGTCAGATGGCCGCTGGGGTTGACCACGCCGCTCAGAATGTCGGCCACGCCGTAGAAGCCGTAGCTGCCGGGGGTCCCCACCTGAAGGATGGCGTCCACAGCGTCATTCTTCTCCAGCTCGTCGATCTCCATGGGGTTGCCGTTGTTGAGCAGGATGATCAGCTTGCCGCCGTTTTTGCCCTTGGCTTCCGCGGCTGCGGCGATCAGGTTCCTCTCATCATCGGACAGGCCCAGGGGGTCTTTCTGGTTCAGGCCGTCTGCGGGATTGACGCCGGCTTCCCCGGGGGTATAGTCCGCGTTCTCGGAGCCCGCCCGGCCGATGGTCAGGATCAGGATATTGTTTTCGGCCAGGGAATCTCTCCAGCTGCCATCCGCGGCATCCAGCTCGGCAACGGAAGGCTCCTTATCGGTATAGACGCCGCCCACGGCGGGAGCTGTCAGGTTGAGATACTCCATGGTGCCGGTCCAGGTGGCTACCTCAGACTTGAAGATCGCCTTCAGGGCGTCACTGTTATACATGCTCTTTAAGGTGGCGTTCAGGCCAAAGCCTTTGGCCTCCAGAGCGCCCACCAGATCGACGGTGTCCGCGTCCGTCCCGTGGTTTTCCGCTGCCACAGGGCCCAGGATGGCGCCCTTATTGGGGAAATAGGAAGAGAAGCCCAGAAGAGAGACCTTTCCGATCTCTTCCCCGCTGAGGGGCAGGGCTCCGTTGTTCTTTAAAAGAACGCTGCCCTCTTCGCTCATTCTCTCTCCGATATCTGCCATGGCTGTCACCAGAGCGGTGGTGTCTGCATAGTCAGAAGTATAGGTGTACATTTCAGAGACATCGGCTTCGCCTTCTGTCACGATCTTTGTGCTGGACGTGCCCAGAAACTTGTCGATGTCCGTGCGATGGTCGGAGACGACCGTGCCGGCGGTGACGGACAGAGCCAGAAGCATGGCCGTCAGGGCCGAAAGTCCCCGCCAGATTTGAGATTTCCGCATAGTTACTACCTCCCTTTTTCTTGCTTCCTCCCGGAGCTGTGCGGACTGCTCCGGAAGATATTGAAACTGCTGATCCTATTTTACAGCCTCAAAGTCCCTGACCTCTTTTTTTTCGCCAGATGTATCCCTGCGGCGCGAAATGACATGCAGGAAACTGCAAAATCGCCTATACTTGTGTTTGACTGAAAATGGGAGGCTTCTGCCCTCCCCGCCTGTTGCCTTATGTTTAATACGGAGAACTGCCATGCTGCACATCGCCATCGTCGAAGATGACGCCGCCATGCGGCGCTATCTGAGGGATCAGATATCGGAATCCCTGTCCGCCTCCCGCACATCTGCCGAATACGATCTTTTCGAAAGCGGAGACTCCTTTCTCTCCGCGGCCGGAGACCACTATCATTTCGACGCGGTCTTTCTGGACATAGAAATGCCCGGGACCGACGGGATCGGGACGGCCCGGCGCTTTCTTCGCCTTCAGCCGGAGTCCCGGATCGTCTTCGTCTCTGCCAGGGAGGACCTGGTCTATGATACCTTCGCCGTCCGTCCCTTCCGCTTCCTTCCCAAAAGCAGGCTCCTTCAGCGCCTGCCCGAAACGGTGGAAGCCCTGGTAGAGGAGGCAGGAGCTTCCCTGGCGGACCGCCTGGTCTTTTCGGACTCCTCCGGGGACATGTATTCCTTCTCCCTCAGGACCGTCGTCTATATAGAAGCCAGGAACAAGGACTGCCGCATCGTCACTGACGGCGGCGAGACACTGATCCGCTGCCGGCTGACCGACATAGAGCTAAAGCTTCCCTCCGAAAATTTCATCAAGATCCACCGCAGCTACATTGTCAACGCTTCCTACATTTACCTGATCGGCAGAGCCTCTGTCACCCTGACCACGGGAGAGGAGCTTCCCCTGTCCAGGAACCGTGTCCAGGAGGTCCGCAGGGCCTTTCTTCTTTTCGCAGGAGACAACTGATGCAGACAGCATACGAATTATTCAGACACTTACATCTCGAATGGGCCCTCTACGCCGGGATCCTTTCCCTGGGCCTGGGCAGATTTTTTTCGGAGGAAGCCCCGGGCCGCAGAGAGATCCTCTTTGTTCCCGGCTGCATCCTCACCTGCGCCCTGGCCATGCCCCTGGTCAATCTCCTGCCCTTCCGGCCGGTCTTTTCCTCTCAGGGCAGCGCTATCTGGGCCCTCTACCTGCTCTTTTTCGTGATCATGCTGGTCTGGACAGCCGTCTGCTGTCCCGGCCATGTCCGGACAGGGGCGGCCTACACGACCTATTACCTGCTTTTTATCATTCTCTTCAAGGGGGCCATGGCGCCCTTCTACGCCGCGGAGCCGGCCCTGGACCATGTCTTTTACGCCCTGGTGGATATGGCGACCATTCTTGTCCTGTGCGTCATGCTCTTTCTGATGACTGTTCTGTTCGGACGCTCCCGGCTCATGATCCGCCATTCGGACGCTCCGGGCTACTATAACCTGGCCGTCCTGATCCCCTTCCTGATCATCGTCGTCTTCTCCCTGATCGTTTCCGGACACTCCTTTTTTACGGAAAATACCCAGCCCATCCTTTCGGGCTGCCTGGCCCTGCTCCTGCCCCTGATCTACTATAACTACGCCCAGGGAAGCCGTGCCTTCGCGGAAAGCCGTGAGCTGGAAACGGCCCTCCTGCGCACCCAGGCGGACCTTGCCCACTACCGGGGAGCCATCGAACTGGATGAGAGGATCCGCAGGGAGCGGCATGAACTGAAGAACCGCTACCTCCACATCCAGATCCTCCTTAAGGAAAACCGCCTGGAGGAACTGGACGCTTACCTGTCCGAAGAGATCGGCTCCCGTATGGAGGCTATGTCGGAAGCCTATACCGGCAGTACCCTGATCGACTATATCCTGCATCTCAAGCAGCAGGAGGCCGAAAAGGTATCCGTCCCCTTCAAGGTATCCGTCCTGCTCAGAAAGACCCCCCGGGTCCCCGACGATCTCTTCTGCACCATCCTTCTCAACCTCCTGGACAACGCCATAGAAGCCTCCAGGACAGAGAAGGATCCCGGGATCCTGGTCACCCTCAGCAACAAAGGGGCCTACCTGGTCCTGCAGGTCAGAAACCGGGTGTCCCGAAACGTCCTTCTTTTCAATCCGGGCCTTCTGACCACCAAAAAGGACAGGGAACATCACGGCCACGGCCTGTCCATTGTCCGCTCCGCCGTGAAGGAAGCCGGCGGCATGATGGAGATCCGGACGGACGACGGCTTCTTTGATGTAACGGCCGCCCTGCCGGACTTCACGGAGCGGCCTTCCAGAAAAGCGGAGGATGTCCGCCATGCGCCCTAGGATCCTCCTCTCCCTCTGCCTTCTGTGCGGTGCCCTCGTCCTCTCCTCCTGCGGGGGGCATGCAGACAGAAAAGAACGCACGGTCCGTGTGGTCCTGGAAGAGGGAGACGGCTTTACGGCCCCCGAGTCCGTCTTCGATCTGCCCTCCGGCTCTGACTTAAGCATCCGGATATCCCCTGAGGAGGGCTGGCAGGTCACGGGCTGCGACTATGAGGGAGCCCTTCTTGAAACAGAATCCGAGGGGCAGATCCTCCTGACCCTCCCCGGGGTGCGCTATACCAGGACCGTCCAGGTCCATGCACAGAAGAACCCCTATGTCATCCGCTGCCACCTGGGAAGGGAAGGAAGCCCGGACGGAAAAGAAACCGTCCTGGAAATGACTTATCCCGCCTCCCACCTGCGGATCAATACCCCGGCGGGGTCCGGACAGGGCCTTTCCCCGGATGAGGGAAAAGAAACAGATCCCCGCCGCATTCCCCTGATCTCGGGGGACGGGACTGCCCTTCTGTGCGGCTGGAACACGGCTCCGGATGGAAAAGGGACAAAGATCGGTCTGGGAAGCCGGACGGAGGTCTCTGCTTTGGAACCCCTGGATCTTTACGCCGACTGGAGGCCCTTTGCGGACGCCTCCCTTTTTGACTATGCCCTTACACCCGGGGGCGGCGTCAGGATCACCGGCTATGACGGAGCAGAGAAGGACCTGGTCCTTCCCGCCTTTATAGACGGCCATCCCGTCACCGGGATCGGGGAAAGGGCCTTTTCAGGCCTCTCCTGCGCCTCCCTGGTCCTTCCGCCCACCCTCCGGGAAGTGGGCCTTTATGCCTTCGAAAACGCCTCTTTCTCCTCTCTGACCTTTTTCGATACCCTCTCCTCCGTGACAGACTACGCCTTCTCCGGCTGCAAAAATCTTGAGACAATACGAATTCAGGCCGCAAAAGCCCCTGTCTGGTCGGGGACCTATTATGACACCTTTACGGACAAGACGGACCGGCTCCGCCTCCTGAAGGACAAAAAGAAGATCCTTCTATTCTCCGGTTCCTCCGCCCGCTTCGGCTACGACTGCGGAAGGATCGACGCCGCCTTCCCGGACTATGGCGTGGTCAACCTGGGGGTCTTTGCCTATACCAACGCCCTGCCCCAGCTGGATCTGATCCTTCATTTCGCCGGGGAAGGGGACATCCTGGTCCACAGCCCGGAGTTTGACGCCGCATCCCGCCAGTTCTGCTGCACCAATGCCATGGACTCCGCCTTCTTCCGCATGATCGAGTCGGACTACGACCTGCTCTCTCTTCTGGACTACAGGGACTACGGAGGGCTCCTTTCCGCCTACGCCTCCTTCCACAGGGAAAGAGAAGGCATGCAGGCGGGAGACTACCGGATCAGCGCCTCCTCCTTCGATGAGGACGGCCATCCTGTTTCCGATCCCTCCTACAACGAATACGGAGACTACGTGGTCCCCCGCCCCAATGCAGAAGGCGACACCCCCATCTATGACCTGCCGGTGGATTACACCAGGGGTTCCTTTGCGAAGGATCGCTTCATCGATCCCCTGAACGGGGTATACAGGCGCTTTCTGGATCAGGGGGTCACGGTATATTTCGACTATGCTCCCAGGAACCGGGAGGCCCTCTCGGACCAGAGCACCCCTGAGGCAAGAAGGGAGCTGGACACCTGGTTTCGGGAGAGCCTCTGCGTTCCGGTCCTGGAAGACATAGAAGACTCCCTCTATCCCGGCAGGTACCTCTTCGGAACAGACAACCACCTCTCTTCGGAGGGAGTGCAGATCCGCACGGACCGTTTTCTGAAGGCCCTTGAGGCGCGGGAGAAAGGAGGAGCAGAATGAACTTTACTTCGCTTTTCTTTCTCCCCCTCTACGCTCTGACCGCGGTCCTTTATCCCAGGCTCAGGCCCCGGCACAGGACCTTCCTCCTTCTTTTTTCCAGCTGGCTTTTCTTCCTGCTGGAGAGCCCGGCCTCCGGAGTCATCCTCTTATGTATGATCCTCCTGACCTTCTCGGCAGGCCTGGCCATGGACTCTGCCGGTGAGCGGCCCGGCCTTAAAAAGATCCTTCTTGTCACAGTTCTGGCCCTCTGCCTGGGGACTCTTGGCCTGTTCAAATACACAGGCCTCTTTTTCCTGCCCGCAGGCATCTCCTTCTATACCTTCCAGGCCCTCTCCTATACCATCGACGTATACAGAGGCCGTTTTCCCGCAGAGAAAGACTTTCCCCGCTACGCCCTTTACCTTTCCTTCTTCCCCCAGGTGGTGGCAGGTCCCATCGAAAGACCGGGAGACCTGCTGGACCAGCTCAGGTGCAAGAATCCTGTGACCCCGGAGGATTTCCGGATCGGCGGCTTTCTCATGCTGCGGGGCTATGTCAAAAAGATCGTCATTGCAGACGCCCTTGCCCCCGCTGCGGACCTGCTCTTTGCGGGAAGCGGAGGATATACAGGCCCTAAGGTCCTTGCAGCTGCCTTTCTTTTTGCCCTGCAGATCTACGCGGACTTTTCCGGCTACTCCGACATAGCCCTTGGGAGCGCCCGCATCCTGGGGATCCGCCTGAGCGAAAACTTCCGGGAGCCCTATCTGGCGGCGGGCCTTCGGGACTTCTGGCACCGCTGGCACATTACCCTTACCAGATGGCTGACAGACTATGTCTATATCCCCCTGGGAGGAAACCGCATGGGGCCTGTCCGCACCGCCTTAAATACCCTTCTGGTCTTTGCCGTAAGCGGACTCTGGCACGGAAGAGGCGCCCACTTCCTGGTCTGGGGCCTCGTCCACGGCCTTCTCCTTCTTGCGGAGGACAGTCTCAGAGCTTTCCTGAAAGGCCCAGCAAAGGATAAATCCTCAGGGACCTCCGGGATATCCCGGGTCCTTCTGACTTCCGCCACCTTCCTGACCGTCTCCCTCCTCTGGATCCTCTTCAGGGCCCCGGATCTTCCCACCGCCCTTGCCATGTACAGGGCCCTTCCCCTGGGCTGGGGACAGACAGGGGAGATCCAGGGATGGATCATGACCCATGGCCTTGCCTTTGTCCGCACAGCCCTGGCCATCCTTCTCCTTTTCCTCCTGCGCCGCATCCCGGACCGGAAGGAAGTCCCTCCGGATATGAAAGCCCTGGCAGGAGGCTACCTTCTTTTTGTCCTGACCCTGATCAGCCTCTTCCTGAACCTGCAGTCGGGGGGAGCAGCCGCTTTTATCTATTTCCAGTTCTGAAACGCTATGAAGACAACGAAACGTTTTATCCTTATTACAAGTCTTATAACCCTGCTGGTCCTGGCCCCCCTGACCCTGGGCGGGATCCTTCTGCCTGCCGCCTACCGGGATACCTTCATGGGCGAGCTGCCTTTCAAGGTAAAGCGCCTTCATGAAGCTTCCGGCCCCCGGATCATCGTCATCGGCGGCTCCGGCATGGCCTTTGCCCTGGACAGCGCTCTTCTGGAAAAATCCTTCCCCGGATATGC